>JAZDKR010000026.1:0-44562 GCA_043802785.1 Elusimicrobiota bacterium | reverse complement strand
TTCATAAGGTTTGCAAAATCAGAATAATTTAACGGCGATAATAAATACACATTTTTTAATTTACCAAGAATTTTATTAACTGGTATTTTTACATTTGGGTTTGGATGAACAGGGTAAATGATTTTATATTCAGGAAATCTTTGAGAAATTTTCTTAATGGCATTACATATATTTTTAATCGGTTCACCAAAATTTTCCCGACGATGAGCGGTGACTAAAATCAGTGGTAAGTGGAACAATCTTTTTAATGTCTGATTGTAAAATTCATGCTTTTTTTTCAGTATCATATAAAGTGCATCTATAACGGTGTTTCCTGTAATAAAAATGTTTTTTGGATTTATATTCTCTTTCAGAAGCGCCTTTTTGGCTGTTGGCGTAGGACAAAAATAGATATCGGAAACGACATCGGTAAGTCGTCTGTTTATCTCTTCCGGGAAAGGATTGAATTTATTGTAAGAACGAAGACCTGCCTCAACATGCCCAACTGGAATTTTTAGATAATACGACGAAAGTGCTGCTGCAAAAGTAGTTGTTGTATCTCCGTGCACCAAAACCATATCCGGTTTTTCTTTTTTGAGAATTGGTTCAAGATGTTCCATCACAGAAGTCGTAATCTTAAAAAGCGACTGATTTTCTGTCATTATATTCAAATCGTAATCAGGTTTTATGCCGAATGTTCTTAAAACATCGTCTAACAAATGTCTGTGCTGTGCTGTAACACAAACCTTAACTCCGAACTCTAAATTCTTAATTCTTAATTCTTTAATGACTGGTGCCATTTTTATTGCTTCTGGACGGGTTCCAAAAATACACAAAATTTTTTTCATAAGTTCAAATATAAAATTCAATTTCCGACGCAACAAGGGTAAGCACAGGTCTCCTGACCTGTGGACATTCGGGTCAGGAGACCCGAATCTACCCCTGCCATCTTCCAATTTCCTATACGATAAATTATAAATTGTTTTCTCACCATAATTTAACATTTAACATTTATAATTTCTCATTTCTTTTCCTGCCTTTCTACCCTTTACCTACCTTTATAAAATATCTTTGTGCAATTTTTAAGTCGTTTTTTATTTGTTCTGCAAGTTTTTTAACGGAAGGGAATTTTATATCGTTTCTGATTTTTGAAAGCAATTCAACACTAATTTTTTTGCCGTATAACTGACCTTCAAAACCGAGAATATAAACCTCAACTGTCTTAACGGATGTGCCAAGCGTGGGCCTTTTGCCTATGTATGTTATTGAATGATATTTTTTGCTGTCAATTTTGACTTCTGAAATAAAAATTCCGTCAGGAACTATTTTTTCTTTTTCCACGGTCAAATTTGCCGTTGGAAATCCAAGTTTTTTCCCAAGCCCCAAGCCACTTATAACTTTCCCCTCAAAAGTATAATTTCTCCCAAGCAGTTGGTTAACCTGCTCAATCCTTCCGAAAATTAGTTCTTTTTTTATCAAAGTAGAAGAAATTATTTTGTTTTTATATCTAACTGGTTTTACAATAATCGCTTTTTTGCAAAAACTTTTTATTGTTTTGATGCTTCCGCATCTTCCTTTCCCAAATCTGAAATCATACCCAATAACTATACAAAAACAATTTTTCAGATATAATTCTAAAAAACTTTCGGAAGATAAATTTCTAATTTTACCGAACGGTAAAATCTTAACTTTTTTTACATTCTGCGATTTTATTAAATGAATTTTTTCAGTCAAAGTTGAAAGCCCGCCTGACCGACGGCGAGCAGGCACACCAGATTGATTTTTTGGAATATTGTCAAAAGTGAAAACAACGGTTTCCGAATTATTTTTTTGTGCATACTCAACGGCTGTTTTAAGAACCTTTCTGTGCCCAAGATGCACACCGTCAAACATTCCTATAACAACAACTTTTTTTTTCATAAAATATGCAACTTCGTCGCAATTGCTACAAACAGGTCGTTCCTACATGTACTACTTCACAATTTCGGTAACAAATTGGCAACCTGTTTTAGTGGTATTTGGTAGTGAGCGGTCTTTAGACCGCTCACTATGATACGGGGTCTAAAGACCCCGTGCTACCAATTTCTAAAAAACCGTTACCGAAATACTGAGGAATTACACTACGGAACTTTCTAACTTTATAACTTTCTTCTATTAACAGAACGCCCCTAACGGGGCTAATATAAATCTTCCAATTTTATTGCTTTCCTGATGGTATAGTTTCCTATCTTTTCACGCGTTAAACTTTTAACAGTAGCAACCGTCTTAAGTTTTTTTGCAATATCTTCAACTAATGTTCTTATGTATGTACCTTTTGAACAATCCACTCGTAGGTCAATGGTTTCACTATTAAACTTTAACAGTTTGATTTTTTTTATTTCAACAACTCGCGGTTTTACTTTAACTTCTATCCCGGCGCGGGCATACTCATAAAGTTTTTTTCCCTTATATTTTATTGCGGAATACATCGGCGGAATTTGTTTTATTTTTCCTTCAAATTTTTTTAGAATTTTTTCTATTTTTTCTCTGTTCAAATCGGAAATATTACATTTTTGTGTAATTTTACCGTCCATATCTCCGGTATCCGTTTTAATACCAAGTTGCATTTCAACGCGATACCTTTTTCCCATATCCATGAATTTTTCCGATTGCTTTGTTGCCTCGTCAATCAAAACAATAAGAAGTCCCGATGCAAGAGGGTCAAGTGTTCCGGCATGCCCTATTTTTTTCGGATGGAGTTTTTTTTTGAGTATTCTTATTACATCGTAAGAAGTAATTCCGGACGGCTTGTTTATCAAAAGGACATTTTTCATATTTTAATTTTACCACAGAGACGCAGAGAACGCCAATTAAAAGATTAAAAAATTAAAAAGATTTTAAATCTTCTCAATTTTTCATAATCTTTCATAATCTTTTCCGCCAAAGACGGATTCGCCTTTGGCGAACAATCTTTCAATTGCCTCTACTCTCTGACTTTCTCTGCGTCTCTGCGGTTCCATTTTCATTTTTTCAGTTCACTTTTCACAACGGCAAGAACCGTATCTATAACTTCCTGCATTTTTCCTTTAATTGTACATCCTGCGGCATTTTTGTGACCACCGCCGCCGAAGATGCCTGCAATTTTATGGACATCAACATCTTTTACCGAGCGAAAACTTACTTTTATAGAATTTTTTTTTTGTGTTTCACTAAAAAGTAACCACACAAACACTCCGGGAACCATCCCAGCATAATTTATAATTCCATCAGTGTCTTCTCTAATGGTTTTTGTCCGACGAAAATCCTTGTTTGCAACCTGAATATATGCAATTTTGCCTGTCCCACATTTTACGGAATCAACTTTAATATTTCTCAATAACGCACCTGTTAGACGAAGTGTATTCAGCGATTTCGTTCCATAGATATTTTTTTCAATAATCGGCGGTTCAATCCCGCAACTTAAAAGTTCAGCGGCAATAATGTGCGATTGGGCATTTGTATTCGTTTGAGTAAAATTATGTGTATCTGTAACAATTCCGGTATAAAGCGAAATCGCTTCTTCTTTCGTAATTGGTAGGTTCAAAAACTTAAAAATGTAAAAAATCATTTCTGAAACGGAAGATGAACTTGAATCCGTCCAGTTTACATCCGCCCAGTTTTTTTTATATCCATGATGGTCTATGTTTATCGTAATTTTTGACTGTTTTTTTGGATAAATTATATCCCCTAACCTTGAAAGTTCGGAACATTCTAAAATTATCGTTACATCAAATTTTTCGTCGCTCTTTTTTATTTTTTTTATTTTTTCGGAATTGGGAAGAAATTTCAGGAATGAAGGAACGGAGTCAGAACTGCACAGAAACACATTTTTTTTAAGACGATGTAAGAGTGAGTGAACGGCAAGACACCCGCCAACACTATCACCATCCGGTCTCTGATGACCTGCTACAAAAAAATTTTTATTTTTTGGATTTTTTATAACGCTTTTTATTTCGGCGAGTTGGCTCTTGTATTTTTTCGGAATTTTCAACAATTTTTTCCTCCTCAATTTTATTAAGAAGTTCAAATACTCTTGATGCTTTTTCCTGTGTGTCATCATATTCAAATTTTATAACTGGCGTATACTTTATATGCAAACTCTTCCCCATTTCGCAATTTATAAAAGGACGGGCATTTTCCAAGAACTTCGTCGTTTTTTTCTTTTCATCGTCGCTCCCGATAACGCTATAATAAACGGTGGCATTGCGCAAATCTGGGGTTACCTTAACATCTGTAATGGTAGTAAATCCGATTTCATCCCTGAGATATCGTATGAAAATTTCAGAAATACGCTCTTTCAAAACTTGATTGATTCTCGCACATCTCAATTCGCTCATAAAATCATTAAATGTATTGCATATTGCTTTACTCCGTAGGAGTCCGCCACGGCGGATTAATAGTAGTCGCGACCTATTAACAGGTCAGCCCTAACGGGCTTCATTTTTTTTCTATACATTTATTCTATTAACGGGACGCCCAGATGGGGCTACAACCAATATGGGAAGGAAACTGCGATTTCTACAAACAGAGCGTTCCTACGGAACTAAGTTGCGTATACACACGACGCACGACAATATACGACACTCAGAATTGCCTTAAAAAATCTATATCATTTTCGTAAAAAAGTCGCATATTGTCTATTCCGAATTTAAGCATTGCTACTCGTTCTATGCCTATTCCGAAAGCATAACCTGTATATTTTTTCGTCCGCCAAGACGGATAACCGACGAACTCAAACACTTTTGGATTAACCATTCCACATCCCAAAAGTTCTACCCAGCCGGTCTGCTTACAAACACTGCATCCAATTCCTTGGCAGATTAAACACCGAATGTCAACCTCGGCTGATGGTTCGGTAAAAGGAAAAAAACTTGGACGAAACCTTGAGAGAACATTTTCACCGAACATCTTTTTCACAAAAATTTCAAGCACCGCTTTTAAGTCGGCAAATGTTGTGCCCTCATCAACAGCAAGTCCTTCAACCTGATGAAAAACAAAAGAATGTGATGCGTCAACAGATTCATTCCTGTAAACTTTTCCTGGTGCAATTATTCTTATCGGAGGTTTTTGCTTTTCCATCACTCTCACCTGAACAGGAGAAGTGTGCGTTCTTAAAAGTAATTCTTCTTGCTCCTTGCTCTTTGATGCAAGTATAAGTGAGCTTACGCTCACCGCTACTTCTTGCTTCTTGCTTCTTGCTTCTATGTAAAATGTGTCCTGCATATCTCTCGATGGATGGTCTTTGGGAATATTGAGAGCAGTAAAATTATAATAATCCGTCTCTATTTCAGGACCAGTTGCTATACTAAATCCGAGATTAACAAAAATATTTTTTACTTCATTCATTACCTGTGTTAAAGGATGGAGTTTGCCGAAGTTAAATGGTTCGCCGGGAAGTGTAATATCAATTACATTTCCATTCAGAGAAGTATCTGACGCTTCGTGTATATTTTTCTTTTTTATTTCTATGAATTGTTTTTCAACCGCCTCTGTTATGTTTTTTTTAATTATATTTATTTCTCTGCCAACCGTTTTTTTTTCTGAAAGTGCCAATTTGGAAAGTCCCGACAATTTTTCTGTTATGATCCCTTTTCTTCCGAGATATTTCGAACGGACTTTTTCAAGTTCGTCCTGCGTTTGACTTTTCAGTATTTCTTCAATTGCGTTTTTCTCTATCTCTTTCATATTTTAACGCGAATTATCGCGAATCTAACGCTAATTGTCGCGAATTATTCGCGTTGTCTTTTATTCGCGTGTATTCGCGTTTATTATAAGCCAACTAATTTATCAAGATGTTTCTTCGCTGTCTTATGGTCAGGTATTATTTCTAATGTCTTTTCATACATTTTTTTAGCACCGACGGAATCATTCTTTGCTTCTTTTACTATACCCATATTAAAATATGCATCGGCATTTTTCGGATTAATTTTTATCGCCTTTTCAAATTCTTCAATCGCTTCGTCATATTTCCCGCTAATAAAATAAAACTTACCCATTTCTATTAGGTCAATTTCTTCTTTTGAAAAATTTTTTATCAGTTGTTTTTTCATATTTCGCTCCGCTTATAGTTTTTTCACTTCGTCAATATCAGCATATGTCCCGATAAGAACAAGTACATCTCCGTCCTGCAAAATTTCTGATGCCGGCGGGGCAATAAGCAACTCCTCCTTGAACTCGGTATCACCGTCATCTTTAATATACGGCACTTTTCTTTTTACGCCTATAATGTGTAGTTTGTATTTTGCCCTGACATCAATATCCTTGATTGTTTTGTCAATAAATGATTGCGGGGCGATAACCTCCGCCATGTTATATTCCGGCGAAAGTTCTATCTTTTCTATTATATCGGGTGATACCAGCATATCTGCAAGTTTCTCTCCCATATCCCTTTCCGGAAAAACAATTTTGTCAGCACCTATTTTCTGAAGAACCTTTGCATGCAAATCATCTAAACCCTTAACAACAATGTTTTTAACCCCGATTTCTTTTAATATCAAAGTGGTGAGAATACTTGCTTCACGATCGTCGCCGATAGCAATAACAACGGCGCCAAAGTCCGCAAGTCCAAGTTCTTTCACGGCTTTTTCATCCGTTGTATCTGCCACCACCGCATGGGTAACGGATGAAGAAATTTCTTGTATTTTTTGCTCGTTTCTATCTATAGCAAGAACCTGAATACCCCTTTTTGATAATTCTTTTGCGACGGAAATTCCAAATGTCCCGAGTCCAATAACAGCAATTTGTTCCATGTTAAATTCAGGGGTTAGGTGATTAAGTGATTAAGTGATTAAGCGATTAAGCAATTAAGTGATTCGTAAAGACCAACCACTTATCCACTATCTTCCCACTGCCTCTCATCCGACTATAACTTTATCTTCAGCGTAATGAAATTTTTCTACACCGTTTTCTTCCATAACAGCAATCGCAATTGTTAACGGTCCCAGACGCCCAACAAACATTGTCAATATTATTAGCAATTTGCCCAAAGGGGTAAAAAATGACGAGAATGAAAGCGATGTTCCAACAGCAGCCGATAAACCGCAGGTCGCAAATGCCGATACAACCTCAAAAAGTGTTCTTACAAAATCCTTGCCTTCAACAATTAAAATCAAAAATGTCATGACAGACACAAAAGCAACTGCCAGAAATCCAAGTATAAATGATTTATGCACAATTTCGGCGGCAACCCTTCGCTTAAAAATGGAAACATTTTTTCTGCCTTTGAGTGTTGCCTTTATGCTCGCAAAAATTGTAGCGAATGTCGTTGTTTTTATTCCGCCGCCAGTTCCCGACGGTGAGGCACCTATAAACATTAGTCCTATAATTAAAAATAAAATTGGAGCAGTAAGTGCTGAAATATCAATTGTATTAAAACCAGCAGTGCGAGGAGAAACCGATTGAAAATAGGCGGACAATAATTTATCTTTAAGTGTTAGAAGCCCAAGTGTTGACGAATTATTATTTTCAAGCAAAAATATTAAAACAGTACCGAAAACAACAAGAATCACCGTCGTCCAAAGTGTAACTTTTGTATGAAGAAGAAGTCGCTTTGTTTTTTTGTAAGAATAAACATCGCTTATAACGATATAGCCGATACCTCCCAAAATTATAAGCGTTGTTATTCCAAGATTTATTACGACGGAGCCGACATAATTTGCGAGATTCGGTCCGAAAGTTGAAAAACCGGCATTGCAAAAGGCGGAAACCGAATGAAAAATCGAATGCCCGAAACCTTTGACAATTCCAAACTCAGGAATCCATTTTATTGAAAGAATTAACGCACATACAAACTCAATGAGCAGCGTGATTTTTACAACATAAACTATAAACTTTTTAATTTCAAGAAATGAGAATGTTTGTATACCCTCGGCGAATACAAGACGGTCTTTCAGAGACACCTGTTTGCCGAGCATAATTACAAAAAGTGTGGCAAGGGTCATATAACCCAACCCACCAATCTGAATAAGAAGCAATATGATTACTTTACCGAATAGTGACCACTGCATCGCTGTATTTACGACGATAAGTCCGGTAACACAAACTGCCGAAGTGGCAGTAAAAAACGCATCAACAAAATTTACCGGTTGCACCGTTACGGATGAGATTGGTAGCGACAGAATAACACTTCCGATTAAAATTACACCTGCAAAACCAAATACAAGAATCTGCTGTGGAGAAAATTTCATACTAATTGGCTGCCGCCAACGATTCCACAGTAGACTCGTCTAACGGATGCCTGTCTGACGGCAAGGCAGGTCGGGCAGGAATGTTTAATTTGGCAATTTCCGCTAATTGAATGAAATCTTCCGGTGACGAAATGGCAATATCAGCCAACATTTTTCTATTGAGTGTTATGCCAGCTTTTTTAAGTCCTGAAATAAATCTGCTATAAGACAAACCATTAATACGGGCGGCAGCATTCAGCGTTAAAATCCACTGACTTCTCTTATCTCGCTTTTTTTGAACCCTTCCGACATATGCATTGACCAATGCCTTGTCCACTCTTTCTGATGCATGGATATAGACATTTTTGTTGGACAGACGAAAACCCTTTGACTTCTTAAAAAGCCGCTTTTTCCTTTTTCTCGTTACAATCCCACCTTTGATACGCATAGTGACATCAGTGTTAAGTGTTAAGTGTTAAGTGTTAAGTAAAAGTCAACTTCTTTTTACTTTACACCTTACACCTTACACCTTACACTGCCTCTTTATAGATAAGGTAAAATAGTCCTTATCATTTTTGTGTCCGTTTTATTTAGTGTTCCCGCTTTTTTCAGATGACGCATTCTGCATGGCGACTTGCCAGTAAGAATGTGTCGAGCACCTTGCTTTTTTCTTTTAATTTTGCCCGTTCCCGTCAGGGAAAACCTTTTTTTTGCACCACTGTGTGACTTCAATTTCGGCATAGATACTCCTATTCGCTTCGCTTTAACGCTAATAGTCGCAAATCTAACGCTAATTATCGCGAATTTTTATTCGCGGATATTCGCGTTCTTTCATTCGCGTTTATTCGCGTTTACTTTTTCGGAGAAAGAATCACATTTATTGAATTTCCCATCAGGCGAGGAGACGAATCCGGCTGCCCGTATTCGCGAACTTCCGCAATAAGACGGTTAATTATATCTCCGCCTACTGATATGTGTTCTCTTTCCCTTCCGAAAAACTGCATCAATACCTTTACCTTATTTTTTTCCTCAAGAAACCGTAAGATATGTTTGATTTTTACCTCTAAATCATGCTCACCGATTTTTGGCCTTATTTTTATTTCCTTCAAAACACCCGTCTTATGAACTGTTTTGTTTTTTTTACTCTGAAGATACTTGTACTTTTTGTAGTCAATAATTTTACACACCGGTGGATTTGCCATGGGTGCTATTTCAACAAGGTCAACCCCCACTTCCCTTGCAATAAACATTGCTTCCTGTATGGTCTTTTCCCCTAACTGTGTTCCGTCCTCACCTATCAGACGAACTTTCAGTGCCCTTATCTGATTGTTAATCCTCAAAAAACTTTTTGAAATTTTACACCACCCCCTTTATTAATAAAAAACGGCGATCAACAAAGTCACGGCGTTCATTTGTTGATGTGTTGATGTGTTCATGTATTGACACACAAACTCATAAACTCATAAACTCATAAACTCGTGAACACCATTGCCTTTTGAACGCCTTTCATAAGAACAGATAGCCCATTGGACTATCTTTGGCGAAACAATTTCACCTTTTCTCCACTGGATTAAGGTGTCCCTAAAACAGGATCTTTGTTATTATTATACGATTAAAATTTTATTTTGTCAAGGGTGATTTCTTCCAAAAACTTTTTTATATCATATGAAACTGTCGCTGTTTCACCGTATTTTCTTACTGAGACCATCTCGGCTTTCTGCTCTTTTTCTCCCAAAATGACAAGATATGGAATTTTATTCATCTGAGCTTCGCGAATTTTGTAGTTTAATTTCTCATTCCTTGAGTCAATTTCAATCCGCAAATCCCCAAGTTCATTTTTTACGATATTTGCGTATTCAATTTGCGCATCCGTTATCGGTAAAATTTTTATCTGAACAGGCGCCAACCAGAACGGAAATGCCCCGCCGTAATGTTCAATCAAAATGCCGAAAAATCTTTCTAAAGAACCAAAAATCGCACGATGAACCATTATCACTTTTTCATCTTTACCCTCGGAATTTCTGTATGTTATATCAAACCTTTCCGGAAGATTAAAATCAAACTGAATTGTAGAACACTGCCAACTTCTACCCAAAACATCTTTTACTTTAAGATCAATTTTAGGCCCGTAAAATGCTCCACCGCCTTCATCAATCTTGTATTCATACCCAGTTTTTTCAAGCGCTTTTTTTAGAGATGCTGTGGCTAAATCCCACTTTAAAATTTCGCCGACATATTTTTCGGGACGGGTTGCAAGAAAAATTTCAAACTCTGAGAACCCGAATTTTTTCAGAAAATTTATCGTAAAATTAAAAACAGAAATTATTTCATCCTCAATCTGCTCTTTCGTGCAAAAAATATGTGCATCGTCAATAGTAAATCCGCGAACTCGCATAAGACCATGCAAAACACCGGAAAGTTCGTGTCTATAAACGGCGCCCATTTCTGCAAGACGAATAGGAAGTTCCTTGTAAGAATGAAGTTTCGTTTTGAAAATCAAAATGTGTCCAGGACAGTTCATTGGCTTAACGCGAAACGGTTTTCCGTCGATATCCATCGGTGAATAAATCATATCAGAATATTTTTCTAGATGTCCGCTGATTTTGTAAATTTCTTCGCTCGCTATGTGCGGAGTGTGAACGATTTGATAACCGTTTTTTGTATGTTCTTTTTTCCAGAAATCCTCAAGAAGTTGACGAACAATTGCTCCTTTCGGATGCCAATGTATTAAGCCGGCACCAATTTCTTCGTGCACTGAAAACAAATCTAACGATTTGCCGAGAATACGATGATCCCTCTTTTTCGCTTCTTCAAGTTTTTTGAGATATTGGGCAAGTTCATCCGCAGTCGGAAAAACTGTTCCGTAAATTCTCTGGAGCATTTTATTTTTTTCGGAGCCACGCCAGTAAGCACCGGCAATAGATAAAAGTTTGAAATGTTTTATCTCTTTTGTATCTTCAATGTGTGGTCCACGACACAAATCAACAAAAGTATCTTGCTGATAAAAAGAGACATTCTCGTCGGCAATATCGTTAATCAGTTCAATTTTATACAATTCATTTTTCTTTTTGAAAAAATCAATAGCATCTTTTTTTGTTATGTCGGTTCTGGCAAATTTATGATTGCCAGCGGCGATTTCTTTCATCCTGTTTTCTATTTTTTCAAGATCATCCGGAGTGAAAGGATTCGGAGTGTCAAAATCGTAGTAAAAACCATCTTCTATTGCAGGACCGATTGCAAGTTTTGTGCCGGGGAAAAGTTCAACGACCGCCTGTGCCATTACATGGCTGGTTGAATGCCGTAGCGTTTCCAAATCAATATTTATCTTTTTATTATCCATTGTTTTCTCTATAATAATTTCACCTCTTCGTGGTTATGCTTTTAATCAAAGATTTTTTTCAATCTTTAATATCTTTTCACCCCTTACCGCCGCCCCCACTCCCTGCCTTATTTGGGTGCGACAGGATTTGAACCTGTGACCCCCACGATGTCAACGTGGTACTCTAACCAACTGAGCTACGCACCCACAAAAATTGCGAAGCAATTTTTGAGTTCATAGTCAAAAGTTCGGAGTTCATAGCAAAAACAAAAACTATGAACCATGAACTACGAACCAGTAACTAAAAATTTTGTTCCGACTATGTCTGGACAAAATTTTTTAAGGTGCGGGCCGGATTTGAACCGGCGAATAACAGTTTTGCAGACTGCTCCCTTAGCCACTTGGGTACCGCACCGTAACGGCAGGGAATGGAGATTGGGAGATTGGGAGATTGGGAGATTGGGTTTTTGCCTTTACCATAATCTCATAATCTCATAATCTCCCAATCTCCATTCTCTACTCTCCATTCACTGCCTCTAAAAGCGGGCGATGGGATTTGAACCCACGACATTCTCGTTGGCAACGAGACATTCTACCACTGAATTACACCCGCATACACGACAGGATTAAGTATTAAGGATTAAGAATTAAGGTTAAATACTTTGACTTTACTTAATACTTAATTCTTATTTCTTAATTCTGGTTTTCGTTTGCTGGGGGCGGGACTTGAACCCGCACTCCTTACGGAACACGCCCCTCAAACGTGCGCGTATACCAATTCCGCCACCCCAGCATTAACATCAGGGAATAGGGGATAGGCAGTAGCGGTCCCGCAAGTCGGGATAAATTCGCTAAATTCGTCGGCTTACGCCGACCGCTACTATCCCCTACACCCTATCCCCTGCATCTACGGCTGTGCCTGTGCCGGTGCCGGCGGAATCCTTTCTGCCAAAGACCTCGTTTTTGACCTTGAACCTATAACGGTCAGAAACAGTGATGTTATCATAAAAAGAGCAGCCATTGTTGTCGTAAATTTTTTTATGATGATTGGCGTAGTGTTACCACCAAAGACGGCTTCATTCCCCCCTCCGCCAAAAAGCCCTGAAATCCCGGCACCTTTACCCGCCTGCAAAAGCACAATCAAAATCAAACCGCAACTTACAATTATGTGAAGAATCAAAACAAATCCATACATATAAAATCAGGGGATAGGGGATAGGGGATAGGGATTAGTAAAGTCATTGACTCTAACTATCCTCTATTCTCTATTCCCTATTCCCTACTCCCTATTCCCTATTCCCTACTCCCTATTCCCTGTCCCCTATGCTCCGTATTTTAATAATTTCCCGGCATTTGAAAGTGACAAGGGCATCACATCCCTTGCATTAATTCGACCCAAACCGCCGAGGATACAATCAGTTTCTGTGAATCTTTCAACTTTATCAAACCTGCATTTTTTTGAATAAACCAAAATCGGAACTGGATGCCACGAGTGTCCAGCATGCACAGCCGGCGTTGAATGGTCGCCGGTGATTATTATAACATCTGGTTCCAAATTTGTCAAGAGCGGAAGTAACTTGTCAACTTGCTCAATCACTTTTACCTTTCTTTGAAAATCCCCATCCTCACCGGAAGAATCCGTCTGTTTTATGTGAAAATAGAAGAAATTATGCTTGGAAAAATTTTCTTTCAGCGTATGGAATTCCGATTCAATCGTGTCACCAACATTCAAAATTTCCATCCCGCAAAGCCGAGCAAGTCCCCTATACATCGGATAAATTGCTATGCAGGCAGGATTAAGTTTGTAGACATCCTGAAACTTCGGAAGATTTACCATTTTTGAAAATCCGCGTAGTAAAATCATGTTCGCCGGATGTTCATTTTTGAGTATTTGCTCGACTTTCTCTATAAATTTATTGACGATTTTTGCTGAATTTTCAGCGGATTTTTCCGTCATACCTTGAGTCCCGCTTTGGGAGATAACTTCAAGTGGTTTAAGTCCTTCCTTCTGTGGGTCGGAGTCCAGAAGTTTGTCCGAAAGGTTTTCCCCTCTGAAAATCACCGAAAATCTGTGCTCTTTGACCGGCTTTGCAAAAATTTTTACTCCGTCAATTTCCATACCATCAAGTTTTTTGCAAAGTTCAACATTTTTTTCAGTTGAAATCCGTCCTGCTCTTCTATCTGTAATTGTTCCATTGTCATTAACTGTACAAAAATTTCCTCGTGCTGCCAAATCATCGGATGTGAACTCAAAATCAATACCGAGTGTGTCCAAAAGTCCACGGCCAATTTCATGTTTTAACGGGTCATATCCAAAAAGTGAAAGATGCGCTGGCCCGCTTCCAGGTGTAATCCCTGCAGAAATAGGATCGGACAATCCGCAAATTGATTTTTTTGCAAGAGCATCCATGTTGGGATGATTAGCCACTTCAAGTTCCGTTTTGCCTGACTCGTTCTGACATCCGCCAAGCCCGTCCATCACGATTAAAACTATTTTGCTGTCCGTCTTTGTCGTCAACTTTTTCAAAAATTCCTGCTCTATCATAATATTTTTTATCTCCTTTTCATCCTGTTCAAATCCTGCAATCGTCGTTGTGCTTTTTGCACAACATTCCTATTGAAAGGATAATCTTTAATTACTCTCAAGTAAGCGTCTCTGGCTTTTCTAATATCACCATCAGATTCGCTTGCCTTTCCAATAATAAATAATGCCTGTGATGCAATAAATGGTTTATCTTGATTATTGTGGAAAACATTTTTTGCTTCATTCATAGCATCCCTGTATCGTCCCTCCATTAATGAACGATAACTTTGTTTTAGTTGTGGCGGAATAACGGGTACGACATCTTCTTCTATTACCATTCTTGGCGGACCAACTCTGATTATTTCTGGTTTTGGTGGTATTCCATGCTCAACTTCAGATACTGATGGCTCAACAGGTTTTTCATCGGTAATCGGTTCATCTTCCCATGTTTTCCTCACTTTTTTATTCGCTGCTATTAATATACCACCTGTTTCTACTTTTATAAGACGGGTGTTGATATTAACCTCTTCCACTTTCATACCTTCTTCTATTTCTTCTATCAGAACTCCTGTTACTATTGCCTCCACACCCAAAACCTTGCCTAATTCTTTTGTGGTTTCCTGGTCAATAATACCTGATTTTCCAAGTTTCATTTCATCCATAATTTTATCAAGCAATGTTCTTTCTATAACCTGTACTTTTCCTTGTTCTACAATTTTCGTTGTTAAATATTCTGCAACTATTGTTAGACCATGTGATTTTCTTCCATCATAATATTGAAATGGTAAAACAGCAATTTTTTTATTTGTTAATTGTTTTGCACCTTTTGATATTTTCTTAGCAAGAAAATCATATGGATCCGCTAAACAAAAAGAAAGATTAACAACCATCAGTCCTAATACCATAACAAATTTTCGCATTTTGCCCTCCCTTTTTTTTATAGGTTTCTCTAAAAGTTTTCTTACCTCACGATCAAAGTCAGAAATGTATTTTTTATCTTCATATTTTTTATACTCTACAAATTCTTTATCTGCCCTGTTTTGCGCATCCTCCGCACTTACCGTTCCAGCATTTTTGAGAATTCCTTTCCCCATCAATGCGAGATATTCATCAAGTTTTTTAATCCAATCTTTCATTGTCATCGCTTCCTCGCTTATCGCCTGAATTTCAGCAAAAGATAAATACGCATCTACGATACGATTGAGCATTTGCAGCTCTTTCTCGTGAAGATAATTTTTTGCAATATAAATGTCTCTTTTAATCGGATGGTATCCCGGAAAATTTGTTAAACCAAGATTCTTTTTATTTTTATCAACCCGCTCCGCTACAATTTCAGCAGCAGTTTTCCCGCTCACTGCAAAGTGCATCTTGTTCTGCACGGTTTTGAAAAAAAGAGCCGTCTCTTTAGCGTCTTTGCGATAATCAATAGATGTTGAATAAATATCTGTTACTTTTTGATATAACATCCGTTCGCTGCTGCGAATATCGCGAATTCTCTGTAACAGTTCTTCAAAGTATCGGGATTTACGCCCTCCTTGTTTAAGACGCACATCATCAAGGGTGAAACCCTTTACT
Organism: Elusimicrobiota bacterium; assembly: GCA_043802785.1. Lineage (GTDB taxonomy): Bacteria > Elusimicrobiota > UBA8919 > UBA8919 > UBA8919 > JAZDKR01. Next base: position 28,982 of record JAZDKR010000026.1, on the reverse strand, counting down.
ATATATTCTTTCAATCGTTCTGTTGCCCATTGGCGAAACGCTGTAGCGATACTACTTTTAATACGATATCCAACGGAAATTATCATATCAAGGTTGTAGTAATTTGTAACATAATTCTTGCCATCAACGGCAGTTGTCAAGAAATCCTTTATAACTGAATTTGGCTGAAGTTCGCCTTCTGCAAAAATATTTTTGATGTGTTGGCTTATATTCTGTTTGGTTGTTTGAAAAAGCTCCGCCAACGCATTTTGCGTCAGCCAAACAGTTTCATTTTCAAAACGGACTTCAACTTTTGCCTGCCCGTCCACAGTTTTATAAATAACAATTTGTGATTGCTGATTATCCTTTTTCATAACAATTCATTTTCCGGATTGCTAGTTTTTATTGGGCCTGTCCCTTATTTCCCTTATTTCCGTTCAACCTTATATCATCACAAATATGACGGTGTAGTTCTTGCCGTAAATCTTTGCACATTTCGGGCAGGTCGTGTACCAAAAATACATTTTTTTTGTTTCCTTGCCCTTTGATTCAACATAGTCGCACATTTCTTTCGCCCACTTCCCAGCATTTTGATAAGGTCCTTCTAAAACTTTGGTTAGAAAATTACCGGAGATTTTCTCGTTTTTTGCACCGGGAATTTCTTTGTCCACGGCGATATAAAGGTCGGAACCCCATAGAGATTTTTCGTCGCCAGCTTTTCCAAATACTCCTACTCTATCATTTTTGTTTCTCCAGATTTATGCCTTCTAATATACTTTTTATTTTAGGTTTTACTTCAGGTAAATCCTTTTTAGCAATTTCCCAAATAATGCTTTTATCAACACCGAAATATTCATGTGCTACCATATTTCTTAACCCATTCATTTCTTTCCAAGGAATATTATTGTATTTTTCGCGAATTTCTTTTGAGATATTGTTTGATGCCTCTCCTATAATCTCAAAATTTCTTACGACAGCATCTACTATCATCTCGTTAACACTAAACTTTTCATATGAAAAACCTTCAAGATATTTTTCGATCTTATTTATAGACTCAAAAATATCCTCAATAAACATACTACATGTTCTGTCTTTGTTCATATAAAAAGCACCTCTTTCAATATTTTGTCTTTTAATTGCATTTTTAACGCGCGTTCTGTAACCAAATCTATTTTTCTGTGGAGTATTTTTTTAAGATAAAACCCCAAACTTATAAATTCAAAACCTATTGGTCGGGAAAAATTAACCAGAATATCAATATCGCTTCTTTTTCGTGCTTCACCACGAACAAACGAACCGAAAATACCGATTTCCTTGACGCCGTATTTACTTTTCAGCATCGGCTTATTTTTTTTGATAATTTGTTTCGCTTCATTTAAGGTTTTCATAAATTTTTTTGTTGTACCTGTTTCGTTTTCCCGTTCATATCAGTTTACCAAATATTTACTCAACCACATCCCTAATATAAATATTATCCAAAAAATAGAAAGAAGCAATGCAATAATTTCACCCGTCTTTCGTAAATTTAAGCCATTTTTTTCAGTCCAATTACCTAATAAAAAAGAAATTAAAAAAAAATGCTATCGCAACACAAAATATTATTAATCCCTTATCCATACGATATGCCGACCAAGGTCGGCAACTACAAAAAATCTGTCATTCCCGCAATCTGTTAGCGGGAATCCAGAAAGTCCGTTCCTTACTGGATTCCCGATTAAGGCACTCGGGAATGACGGTCAAAAACAACAACATTCAAATTCCGATATAATAAATTATCAAAATAAATCCTATGGTTTAACTTTACTTATCATTCAATACGGCTATGCCGGGGAGTTCTATGCCTTCAAGAAATTCCAATGAGGCGCCACCACCGGTGGAAATATGCGAGACATTATCTGAAACACCTGCTTTTTTTACCGCAGACACGCTGTCGCCACCGCCGATGATTGAAATCGCACCCTTTGAGGTTGCATCTGCAATTGCTTTGACAACCGCATTTGTTCCTGCGGCAAATTTGTCAATTTCAAAAACACCCATCGGACCGTTTAAGATAATGGTCTTTGCATTCAAAATTACGCTACTGTAAATGTTTTGGGTCATAGAACCGATGTCCACGCCCATCCATCCGTCTTTTATATCTCTCGCTTCCTCAACATTTGCATCTTTATCAACCTTGTCGGCTATTATATGGTCTATCGGCAACAGAAATTGTATTTTGCCTGTCTTTTTCATTAAGTCCTTTGCTAAATCAAGTTTATCCTCTTCTACTAACGATTTACCAACCGGAATTCCCTGCGATTTCAGAAATGTATAAGCCATTGCACCACCGATAAGAATAGAATCAACTTTTTTTGCAAGGTTTTCTATTACGCCGATTTTGTCGGAGACCTTCGCACCGCCCAGAATTGCGATGAAAGGACGGGCCGGATTTTGAAGCGCATCACCAAGATATTTTATTTCTTTCTCAAGCAAGAATCCTGCTGCCGACGGTAAAAACTTATTCACGCCAGATGTTGATGCGTGGGCACGGTGAACAGTGCCAAACGCATCTTGAACAAAAAACTCCGCTAATTCCGAAAGTTGCTTGGCAAACTTTTCGTCGTTTTTTTCTTCTTCGGAATGGAACCGCAGATTTTCAAGAAGCAAAATTTCTTTCGGGTTCAAATCGGCGACGAGTTTTTTTACTTCGTCACCGACACAATCCGGTACGAATTTTATTTCCTGCCCCAGAAATTCGGACAATTTTTTTGCAACCGGTTTCAGCGAAAATTCTGGTGAAACTTTGCCTTTCGGACGACCCAAATGCGAACACAGAATAATTTTACAATTCTGTTCAAGAAGGTATTTGAGCGTCGGAATAGATTCTTTTATCCGTGTGTCATCGGTAATGTTCTGCGATTTGTCAAGAGGCACATTGTAGTCAACCCGCACCAAAACCTTTTTCCCCTTCAAATCAACATCACGAATAGTAAGTTTGGACATTATATTCCTCTTTTCATCATAAACTCAATTAAATCAACTACTCTGCTAGAATATCCCCATTCGTTATCGTACCACGCAAGGACTTTCACAAAATTATCGCCGATAACTTTTGTAATTTTTGAGTCAACAATTGACGACAGTGGGCAGTGATTGAAATCAATTGATACAAGCGGCTCGTCGGTATAGCCAAGGTATCCTTTCATTTTACCTTCAGAAGCTGATTTCAACGCTGCATTTATTTCCTCCGCAGTTGCTTTTTTCTTAAGTAGCACTGTCAGGTCAACAACTGACACATTCGGAGTGGTAACTCTGATTGCAAAACCGTCAAGTTTGCCTTTTAATTCCGGAATTACAAGTGCGATTGCTTTTGCTGCACCTGTGGATGTCGGAATCATTGAAACGGCTGCTGCTCTTGCACGACGCATATCTGAATGTGCCATATCTTGAAGCCGCTGGTCATTTGTATATGCGTGAATTGTGGTCATAAGACCTTTTTCAATTCCCCAATTGTCGTTTAATATCTTTGCCACAGGCGCCAGGCAGTTAGTTGTGCAGGATGCGTTTGAAATAACATTGTGATTCTTCGGGTCATACTTATCATCGTTAACACCAAGCACAATTGTCAAATCTTCACCTTCCGCCGGTGCGGAAATAATTACTTTTTTTGCACCGCCCTTGGTTATGTGGTTCTCAGCACCCTTAACTTCTTTCCCTTTTTTGTTGACACCGTCTTTTTTCACTGTGAAAAGCCCGGTTGATTCAACTACAACTTCAACTCCAAGATCCTTCCAAGGAAGTTCCGAAGGATCTTTCTTTTTGAGAACTTTGATTTTTTTACCGTTGACGGAAATTATATCTTCCCCTTCCGCTTTTACCTCACCCACAAACTGGCCGTGAACTGAATCATACTTCAAAAGGTGTGCATTTGTTTTTGCATCAAACAAATCGTTCACCGCAACCAGTTCAATACCATTGTTGGTCCTCTCAAGAATCGCTCTTGCCACCAACCGCCCAATTCTGCCAAAACCATTGATACCTACTTTCATAAAACCTCCCCTTTCATATGAGCGGTCTAAAGACCGCTCACTACCAACCATTGAAATTTCTATAACATCGAATCAAAATCCACGTTGCTTCAATTCCTTGCGTATTTTGTCAACCCTCTTATTTCTAAACTTTGAAAAAAAATCGTTCGCTTCCTGCAAATGCTTAAGTTTTGCCTCAGCAGGTAAAGCCATATAAACCTTCATCCTGTCTAAATCAAAAATGTATTCCAATTCTACCACCTTTATGTAGAACATCCCTCTTTTTTTTTAATTTCAGTTGAGCGGTTAATATTGCTTTATGTAATTTTTCGGCAAACAATTCTTTGAGCGGTAACTTTGTTAGATACTCCGCAACTTTTATTCTATCCTGTGGCAAAAATAACAATTCAACTTGCTCTTCACCCTTTTCCGTACAGAGTATTAGTCCCACAGGTGGATTTTCACCTTCATCTATTTCATATTTTTCAAGGTATCTTAAATAGAGTTCCATTTGCCCTTTATATTCTGCTCTAAATTTATCAAGTTTTAGGTCTATCACTGTAAAACACTTTAGTTTTCTGTGATAAAAAACCAAATCCATATAATAATCAATATTGTCAAGCGTAATTCTTTTCTGTCTTGCTACAAAATAAAAATCTTTTCCTAATTCAAGGATAAATTTTTCAAGTGCATTTAATATTGCACTTTCTAAATCCCTTTCACTATAAGTATCGCTGAGTTCTAAAAAATCCAATACATATGGGTCTCTAAAAACTAACTCCGAGGTCATTTTATCTTGTTCTTTTAATTCCCGCAGTTGCATTTCTATTGTCTTCTCAGGCAATTTTGATAATGCAGTTCTCTCATAAAGCATACTGCTTATTCTTCCATCAAGCGTTCTGGTGCTCCAGTGTTCTTTCTTACATAAGGTTGCATAAAATTGGCGTTTTAGTTTGTCCTTAATCGGCAGAAGATTAATAATATGAGTCCAACTCAATCCTTCAAATTCTCCAAGCAGTGATTGGAGAATTGTGTAAGTTTCATATAACTGCACCATATACCATAAATTTTGAGAAGAAAACCCTTTCCCATACCTCTATGTTAATTGTGCGGTCAGTGATTGCACTATTTTTTCTCCATACTCAGCCCTTTTTGATTTCATTATCTCTTTTTTTATTGTTTTCCCAATATTCCAGTAAAGTAGTACCATCTCCTGATTGATAGTAATAGCAACTCTTTCCCTTGCTTGTTCAATTAATCCGGAAACTTTATCAAAAATATCTTTGCTATTTTTAATCTTACTCATTTTCAAATCACCTTTGGTCTCACGAAATTTACGGCCTTGCACAAAATAATCGACGATGAACCCGTCCACTTCGCACAGGTTGTTTCGCCACGGCGGATCAAATGTAGCGACTCAATCCCCGATTGAGAATTTCTGGGACAAGTTTATTTGGGACACTTGTATCTTTTCGTCCCGTGTAAAACGGGACGCTACAAAAAAACCCGCTGTGACGACAGACGATATTATATCTATCGCTGTTATCTGCCTCTATATTGCGATAATCAGTTTAAAACAAATTAAAATAGTACTTTAATCCGCCACTCCAGTATATTCCGGCCGGTATTGTAAATGTACTCTCATTAAGTGGTATCTTATAAAAAGCGCGAGTTTCTGTGGCTTCCGGCGCGATAATTCCGTTAACAAAAAATGACAAATGTTTGGTAAAATTCGCCTCCACACCGAATATCGGACAGATACTTATAAATACATCGTTTTTTCCTTCAGTAATCCAATTGGAATTTCCCCGACCCCATATTGCACCTCCTGCATCAATGCTATATCCAGTAGCTTTAAAGGACACTCCAAAATAAGGATTTATTAAATCGGTTTTTGTTCCAAACAATACTTTGCTTGAAAGAAACAATTTTGCCATAATATTAGCCTCAAATATTGGTGCATATCTAATATTTACTGTATAATCTGCAGTGGGATTGGGGCTGTAAATGTCATAAACATACCCTTTTGATTCATATACGCCTCCCTTAGTATACTTTGCCATTCCAAGATCAATTCCTAATTGAAAAAGTTTCGTTGATTGAAAACCCTGCTTGTATGAAAAACTTAAACCTAAACTATTTGAACTGGCTTTGGATTCGCCTCGATCAACACGGCATATCGTAATTTTTTCTAAAGCATGATCTACGGCGCCGCCTGCATATAATCCGATTCCCAACCTACCGTAACTGCTTGATTCACCTGTGAAAGTTTTTGAATATATTAGGGCGCTGCTTTCAACATCAACTAATTTCAGATTTAAAATAACTTTGTCGCCTTTTTCTTCCACTGAACCGAAAAAAAATCCCTGAACTCCGATAAGTTTTCCCGCCTGAACCAGTTCGTTAGTTCCCACTGCACCACTCAACTGCAATTTTTGTTCCGTAAGTAATGTATTCAATGCTTCCCTGTCTATAACCTGAAATCTTTCGCTTTCAAGCAACAATGTAACTATCTGGTCCTGAAGACTATCAGCATTTATTTTGCTTTTCTTGTCCGTTTTAATAGCATTTACTCCAACCCGTTTTACATTATCAGGAATACTTTTCAAAGTCGGCCCTATTTTTTTAAGAGCATCCTGAACCATAGAATCCGTATCAGCAGAATATACAAATACTGATAACACCAAAAACAGTACACTAACCAATAAACATTTAACCGTCTTCAAGAACATTTGAACCTCCTCTTAAACTACCAGAAGCGAACTTAAAAGTTCGCGCTACAAAGACATATAGAACACTTTTTCAACGTCAACGCTCTCATCTCATCTTACAAATTTTACAAAAAAAGTCAAGGAAAATCACAAATTATACCCGACTTTAGTCGGTAAAAAACATTGACATCCGCCCACTAAAGTGGGGTGTAAAGCAACACGACTAAAACATAAACTTTATTGCAGTTGCTGTTTTTTTTGCATCAAAATCATAACTAAAAATTGCTGGACCGTAGGTCGCCGAAACGGAAGATATTTTAATCGGTTTTTTTAATTTATTATCCGTAGAGCGGTCGGCAAGTTTTCTAATGCCTACAAGATTAAGCGTATCGCGGACTTGCTCGTCGTAGGTTGTTTCAATTTTTATGTTCCCCGCGAAAATAATTTGGGCAAACACAAATTCAGCGATATCCTTTACATCGTCATAGAGAGATAGGACGGAATAAACAGAATAAACCGGTGCAAATTCTATCAACGATTTATAAGGCACATATATTCCGCTTATCACGGGACGAACATCACCGTTTTTGAGCGCCTCTCTTATACCATTAAGCGATTTTTCTTTCACACTCACAATTGAACATCCGGAATAACCAACACCACCGATGAAGTGAGAGTCAGACGAGGAAACAAAAAACTTTTTCTGTTTTCTTAACGATTTTTTAATTTTTGTCTGCTTAAAAAAATCGTAAGGAAGAAAGGAACTGCCGTTATAGAGTTCAACACCGTCAAAGTTTTGTGAACGCATTTGTTTTAATCCGACCCCACTTTTTTGAGACGGATGCGCCGCGATGGCAAGTCCGCCCTGACGGTGAATTTCTGCTATGGTTTCGTTAACGGTCATATCTTGATAAATGCATACCTTAGTAAAAAGTGCTATAATATGACCGTCAGTTGTGGAAATCTCCTCGCCAGCAATTATAAAAAAATCTTTTCTTATCAACCCGCGAGTTTTTAGTTCTTCTGCTATGTTTCTTGCACGGCGAACACCTTCAAAATCGTTATGGTCGGTAATTGCAATCGCACCAAGCCCTTTTTTGTCTGCCTGAATTATCAACTTTTCTATATCGGAAACGGAATCGTGAGAATAAATCGTGTGCAGATGCGTATCCATAGCAATTTCGTCGTCGGAAGTAAATATTTTTTCTGTATTAAGCAGAGAAAGAATAGAATTTGCCACCAAATCCTGCTCTGCGTATTTTTTCTTTTTAAGATAAATCTGTGCAGCATTTGACGGATTTGAAAAATCAAACGAATGAAGAACAAACATTTCCGCGGATTTTTCGTAAAAATATTTTTCGTCGCCAATAAGACGGTTAAATTCCGACTCGGAATCCTTCAAGTACTCCCGAATGGTATCGTTGACTATTAGGGGGTATCTTCTACCCTCCTCAAAATCGCAGGCAGGATAAAAAATATTTCCGTAGTGTAATTTTTCTGAAATATAATCAAACGCGTAAAGGCAGGAAGTGGTAAGTAGTAAGTGGTAAGTTGTAAGGATTAAGAAGGCAGGATTAAGTGATAAGTTGTAAGGATTAAGTAAAAACTTAATTCTTAAAGCGGAGCCCGAAGAGCGAAGCGTCTTAATTCTTAATCCTGCCTTTTTCATCTGTGTCCTCTGTGTCCTTCAAAACATAATAGTGAGAGACGAGGAAATTTGCATGGAATAGTAATCATCCTTTTTTTTCTTTTTATCTACAGAATATGTTCCCCCTGGTGTCAAGTTGAACCTTAAATTATCAGATATAGAAATAGCACAGTCGCCAGTCAGGGTAAATGAATAGATTTCAGCATTGTTTAGAGCAACAATTTTATCATTGGTTTGGGAATATTTTAAGTTACCATTTGTTGTAAGTCGGCTTTGGTAATTGTACTGTTTTTTTAATATAAACGGTATTGAAAAAGTAGAAGGTTTAGAGACATCATATGTGATACCCAGAGATGCGATTTGTGTTGTAGAGTTTTTTGTTATTTTGGGTGTACCATCTACCTCAAAATTAGTTTGCATTTCATATCGTGGTGTGAACCGCCAATCTTTGTAGTTATACGCAAGTGGTCTGTAGCCAAACTGTACCACTACGGACTTTACTTTGCCATCAGCAGTAACTTTATCTTGCTTAATATCTTTTGCAAAAATTTTTGTAACACTATAAGATGTGGAACAATCAAACCTCTTTATAACATTGAATCTGTAATCGTAAGAATTGGATGTCGTTTGAGCAAATTTCATTCTTTCGCTAAAAGCATAATCGTCGGTAGTTCGGTTGGTGTATCTTAAATTGACCTGCGTATCTGATACATATTTTTCAATAAAGAAAAATTTTTCAGTACCTACAATTCCGGCGGTTAAATCGGGCCAGTTTGTCGTGATTGTTTGACTCTGCGTCCCTGTGGTTTCGCTTTTTCTGTCGGTCTTGGAATAAGCAGATGCTGTCGTAACTGATTTTATCGGTGATAGCCGACCTCCAAAACCCAAAAATTCAAATGGTGAATATCTGGCATTTCCACGAATCGTATCGGACAATGTAAGAGATTCTCTGCTTCCTGTTGTTAGATTTCTCACCAATAAACTTTTCTCCCACAATTTCTCTCTCACAAAAAATTTATTGTAGACATATTCTTCTTTATTAACATTCTTGTAACTATCGCCGTCGGCAATCTCAAACGAGGAATTTAGTGATAATGAATTTATCGGTGCAAAATTGACAATATCTCTCGGTGAAAGCGAGATAGAGATATTTCCGCCGCTGGTTCTGACAACTGTTTTGGTTTTTGAGTCAATAAATCCGGTAACGTTACCGTAAAGAGGTTCATATCGCGGAACGGTGGATGTGGTAAGATTATATGTCTGGGTTATCCCGGAATTGTATGATGCGGCAGGTGAAAGCCATAAAAATATTCGGAACGATGTTGAAAGTGAGGCGGTCTGCGAGTCATTTTTCGGATAATCCGTCTCTATCTCACCAATAAGTCGCTTTTTTTCATGGACAACTGAAAATCTATACGAAGGTGTTAAAGACAAATTTGAAAATGGTTGGACTCCAAACCAATCATCAAGCCAACCGATGGGCATAAAAGATGTTCTGCCGGAATAATCATCTGAATATGTTTGAAGATACCAATTAGTTGTGAAATTAAACAAGTCGGGAAAATCAACTGCTTTTTCCATAGGACGACCTCTGAACGCATCCGACCGCGAATAAGACGCAGAAAGGTCGTTGGGAGTTACATAAAGTTTTAATGGATTAGTATAATCAAAGGTGCAGTTTGCCGTATTCGTTTCATCACGCTGAATTAAAGCATTTGACTCACTAATTGACCGAGAAAATGACGCACCAAGGCGAGGAAATTTTTGTATCGTTATTGACGACGAACTATTTCCGGAAATTGTTATAACCTTTCCTTCCTCCAAAATTGAAACAAGGTTGGAGTCGCCGGTTTGGATTGCCGATGGTGTTACTGTGACAGTTTTTGAAACGGATGTATTCAGCGGTACAGCGAGCCATCCTAAAAATTCCGGTTTCAACAACCACAACTGCGGCATACCAAAATAACCGGATATTTCTTCGTAATCCCGATTTGAAATCTGGGTTGTAAGGGTTTGAAAATCACGATTGATAAACTTAAATTTTCCGCCGAAGGTTGCCCAATTAGGAATATTAAAATCGGAATTGTATCTGTTAGCGTAGCCGGTAATTTTCCACGAGTCGTCCAAATAAATTTCGTCAAGCCACATCTCGCCGTTTGCAATTGGTGCGCCGGTTTCGTTTCTAACGATTACTTTTATTTGTGAAATGTTTGTAAGAGAAGGATTGCCAACAGGCGTAACTATCCCTTCGCCCTCGTCCGCAACGATTTTATCCGGTTTGCTGTCTTTATTAATGTCAACAAAATGAAGCATGATTTTTTTCCAGCCAACCCAGTCCGGCGTAATTTTATGCTCGTAATATGCTGACTCTGCGCCGAACTGAATTGCAAATGTTGCACCCTTTGAATTATCACCCCCCCATAGATAATATGTTAGTTCCTTGTGTTTGGAATAATCGGCGGCACGGGAAAAAACGGATTTTGTAGTCGCAGTGGAGCCATCTGCAATCGTGTATGATAATTGAAGTGCCTGCTCCTTTTTGCCTTCCAGATCCACGCTTTCAAGATTGTAAAGTTCTCTGAATACCTGTGGAAAATAACTGTAAAGTGGTGTATAGTTCGTATTATCAATGTTGTTTATGGCAGTGGCCGTCATTTCGTCGGTTCCTGTAACAACGGGTTTTTCCCATTTGTTTCCAACTATTGAAATATCTGCAAATTGCATAGTACGATAGGAAGAATTGCCCGAAGGGGATTCCACCGTCAATTTTATCTGTTTTACCGTTTCCCATGTTGTTACGACGCCCAAAGGAACGCTCAAATGTTTCCAGCCCGTCCAATCGATATTTGTGTGATTTGTTCCGCTTTCGTCTTTGAAACCGTCGCCAGCTGCCATGCTAAAACTGCCAAGAAGATTGTCATTTCTCCTCAAAACACCATCACCGTCCAAATCCTCAGTGTCAATTTTTCCGTTATCCGCACCAATTGTTGTTATGCTTCCGTCTGGATGGTCAAACACAATTCCAATATCCTCGCCCGGGTTTAATACTCCGTCGGAGTTTTTATCCTCAGTATCCATCACTCCGTCACCATCGGCATCTTCATTTAACGAACCGATTGAAAATGTTATTTCATCGCCAGAACTATCTCCATTCATCCAGAAATCCAAAAAAAGTTTTTTTGTGTAGTCGGTACCGAGACGGGAAATCGAATAAATAATTGACGCTTCCTGATGAGTGTTTAATAATTTATATGAAATGTTGATTACCTGCTGCTTTGAATCCTTTTCGTCATCCGGCACCGACGAATTTATTTCGCTGCGTTTGACATCTACATTTGTCCAGTAAATTGAACCATTTACAGTTGCAGCAGCAGATAGATTGGCAGAATATTTCCAGGACTCGTCGTCGGATGACATTGTATCTGCCTGTTTAATACCTTCCATATTTTCAATTAAGGCGTTTCCAAAAATATTGGGGTTTCGGACACTTGACGCATACTCGCCGGAAAATGCTGGTTGAAGCGGCAAGTTAATTAATGATACTTTTGTATCAAATTCACAAACGGAAATGCTCTCGGGAGTTGAATGGACATCTGGGGATGTCAAGGGTTTCGCTGGAAAATTATACAGAAAAGTTGAACCGAAAGAAAAATTGTTGTAAGGGACATATTCAACACGAGTGCCAACAACCGTCTGGTCCATCTGCCCTCCGAACGGCGCCCATTCGTAAATTATATCAATAAGGGTTGTGTCATTTATCTTTTCCTCATTCAGAAATGTGATAAATCCGGAGTCATAATCCATAAAGTAGTCAATATCCCTGATAAGCGGCTGACCGTCCATAACAATTTTTTCCGACTGCGGAACTATATTGGCACGCACAAGATACGACTTCGCACGGTATCTGTATTCGGTGTAAATTATGTAATTTCTCGTCGGTGATGTTGCATAAGTAGTTGGCGTCGGAAACGGACTTTTATCATTACCGCTACCGTCGGTAAATCTGAAAATCCCCGCTTCAAAATCCACCTCAACATTATCTGGATATTTTGCTATTTCGGGTGTATCTTTTCTGGACAAATCCATAACTTTCAATATAAAATTGCCTCTGTTATCATCACGGATAATTTTTGTTCTTCCTATTGAATAGTAATTTTTTAATTCTTGTGTAAGTGTTTCCGTCTCGTCTTTTATCAACTTATATGAACCAACAGACAGATCATTTATTACTCTGGTGCCATCTTTTTTTTCATAGTCAACAGCAATAACATAATTTTGGCTGATTGATTTTCTGAAAACGATAACACCCCGTTCATAATCAATTGTATAATCATTTCCTGGATATAAAAGATCGCAGGTTGCTGAAGATGATCCGGCGGCAACACCGTATTGTGAGACACTAATTGTAGAGGTAAGAATAGTATTGTTTGTAGCATTTTTATCATCAACATATATTTTCTCGCTGCCGGGCGTTATGGGAAGATGAGCGGTAGACAGGGCGAGTTCATAATATTTCCTTCTCAAATAATTTGTATCGTTGATGTCCTTTTTTTCAAAGGTGGTGGAACCACGAAATCGTTTTGTCTCGGTAGTTCCTTTCGTTCTGGAAAACACGCCGTAAAAGTTCGCCTTTTTATGTTTTAACTTTGCCATAGCACCGAATGCCGCCTTACCATATGAAACAAACTCTGTTCCTGGAAGTGAAAGCGTTATATCCCCAAATGCCGCTTCCTGAACTAATTCGTCGGGATCACCTCTATACATAATTGAAATATCCTTCTTGTTTTCAACAGTATCATCGTAATCAACATTGACGGTAATTTTTCTTTTTACCGTTCCTTTGACACGCACCTGCAACTGCTGAGTAAGTTCAAACCCTGTGGCAGTTGGCTGTGTTTTTTTATCATCCCGTTTATGCAAATATTTTGAAGTCGTAAAATTCATCCCGATAAATTTTCTACCGGAAATAGCAAGTTTTGACTCGTAAGGAAGTTCTATGCCTTCCGAAAGTATCGGAGGCACAATAGGTTCAGATGTGATGGTGGGTGTACTTGTTCGAAATGCCTCGGGATTTGCGGTCTCTACTTGCTCTTCCTTAAATTCTTTTTTTTCCTTTTGCTGTCTTATCTGATTCCATTCATCAATATCAAAATCTTCGGAATAGAGACAGTGGATAAGTGGATAAGTGGATAAGTGGATAAGTAAAGTCATAACTAACCACTTAATCACATAATCACATAACCACTTGTTATTATATTTTTTCATCTGTGTAATCCGCATTCTGTTATTTTGAGATTGTTGTCCAAAAGGACTCCTTCGGACAGCGATTTCATTTTACATATTTTTTACAAAATAAACAACAAAAAACTTGATTTCGTCAAGGACTTTTTGTATAATGAACGCGGAACAGACGCAGAACTTACACGCAAAACCGACGCTAAACTTGCCCTGTTAGATTAAGATTCTGTATCTAACAGGGTGAATTTTGCGTCAGTTTAGCGTTTCTGTTTAGCGTCAGTTTAGCGTTTTTCTATGAAGATACTTAACCGCTACATCGTCAAAGAATTCTTTCCGAAGTTCTTTACATCACTTCTGGTTTTGACATTTATACTTCTGATGGACCAATTGTTTGATCTGGCGGATTTACTCTTAAACAAAGGGGCGGGAATACTCAATACCACCAAACTTTTTTTATATATTCTGCCGTCGCTGTTTATGTTCACCGTACCAATGTCAGTTCTTTCTGGAACGGTACTTCTTTTTTCTCGTATGAACGAGGATAACGAAATAACCGCTATCCGCACAGCAGGAATATCAACCGTCTCCATAATGAAACCGGTACTGCTGGTTGGAATGTTCATCTCTTTTATTATGCTTTATTTTAACTCAACCATCGCACCCGTCTCAAATTACAAATTCAAAATGCTCTACTACCAAATACTCTACAAAAATCCGGTATTGCAGTTCTCAGAAAAAAAATTTGTCCAACTGCAAAATTACGATGTCTATGTACGAAAAATCACCAACGATAATATCTTAAAGGGAATTCTAATTTATAAATGGGAAGAAGGGTTTCCGACAATAACAACCGCAGAAACGGCGGAGATGGCAATTGTACAAGACAGGGGAATTTTGTTCCGCCTCAATAATGGAAAGATTTTTCAGGAGAATTATAAAAAGCCGGGCGATTTTAACCTGTGCAGTTTTACAAATAACGAAATGGTACTTCAACTTAACGAAAGCACAGAATTTCTTAAGAAAACCGATGGCAGTGCAAGACAACTATCGTCAAAAGTGCTCCTTGAAAAAATCAGAATTATACCCGACAATATAAAAAATTTTTATCGGACCGAATATCATGTTAGGTTTGCACTCGCATTCGCAGGTTTTCTATTTATATTCGTAGCAGCACCTGTTTCTATGATTGCAAAAAAGCGGGCGAAAAGTTTCGGAATTGCGGTTATGCTCGGAATGATTTTTATCTATTATATTCTTCTGGCGGCGGGAACTACAGCAGGAGAAAGAAATTTCTTAAATCCACTGATTGCGGTCTGGATACCCAATTTTGCCATCGGAATCGCGGGAATTATTTTGATGTTTCGGATAAACGCGAATTAACGCTAATTAAACGCAAATATTCGCGTTGTTTTTATGAAAATAATTGACAAATATATCACGGTCTCATTCCTAAAATCACTTCTATTCGCAGTAGTGGTTTTCTCTTTTATTATCTGCATAACATATATTTTTGACCGTCTAAGTACCGTTTTCAAACTCGGCGCCCCCATATCCCTTTTTATACTTTCAATGGGTTATTCCTTCCCGTGTTGGCTATCTCTGATATTTCCGGTTGCATCGCTTCTTGCAGTACTTTTTTCCATCGGTGATTTGGCAAGGAACAATGAAATTACCGCATTGAGAACTTCGGGATTAAGCATTTGGCGTATTTCATTGCCTGTGATTTTTGCCGGTGTAATTCTGTCCACTTTTTTTGCGTTTTTTGATAACACGGTACTTGTCCAGTCAAACAAAAAATATCTATCGGTCTGGAAATACAAAATAAAAAAGCAGTCCTATCCGCAGAATGAGGGCTTTAATATCGTTCAGATTGAAAAGGATAAAATCTTTTCGGCAAAATTTATTGACGGAAACAAAGAAAAAATTACGTGGCTTATTCTTTTGCAATTAGATGAAAAGATGAACCTTAAAGAAAAAATCACGGCAAGAGAAGCAACGATGACTGATAAGGGACTGGAATTAACTGATTCAACAGTAGCCAATTTTACGAGCGATAATTTTACCCTGTTAGAGATGTCACACCGTGACACGGTATCTCTAACAGGGTTTATCGTAAAAGAATTCCCACACAAAATTATTCAATTCGCCAAAAAACCTTCCGAGTTCATTCGCCTGTGGCGGACCAAAAAAAATCCCGATGAAATGTCTTACAGCGAAATATCGGACTTGATCATACGGTTAGATAAATCGGGAATTCCTTCACATCAGGAGCAAGTTCACAAACACTCAAAATTGGCAAAACCGGTCGCTATTCTAATAATGATTCTTCTGGGAATTCCTTTTGCGACAAAGGTTGCGAAAACGGCGAAAGTTTTCTCATTCGCTGTCTCAATTTGGACAGGGTTTTTATACTGGGGGACGGTTTCTCTTTTTCTTGCGATGGGAATGAATAGGACAATAAATCCATTGTCTGCTGCATGGCTTCCAAATATCTTATTTTTGTTTATCGCAGGAATTCTGATTTACAAAACAGAAAAATTGTAAAATTCAAAGAACAAAAAAACTCTTGACAAAAATGCAAATTTGCTGTATAATTATTTCCGAAAGTATGCATTTTTGTATAGTTAAGGAAATATATGAGATTTGAAGAATTTAAGAAAATAGTAGTAAATTTACCGATTATTAAAGGTGAATATTTACGGCAAACCAATGCTAACTATCCTTTTCTCAATGTGCAGTTGAAGAGATGGTCAAATAAGGGTTATGTTATTCGGTTGAGAAAAAACTTCTATCTGCTGAACAGTGAAAACAGAAAAATCAACTCGTCAAAAATGTTTATTGCAAAGGAAATTTACAACCCTTCATATGTTAGTTTGGAATACGCTCTTTCTATTTACGGTTTAATTCCTGAAAGAACAGTTGATATTACTTCAATCACTACGAAAAAAAATACCGGGTTTGAAAATAAAATGGGTGTTTTTACTTATCAGCATATTAAGGAAAACTGTTTTACCGGCTTTATTGAAAGGAAAGATGAAAATGGGCTAACATATTTTATTGCTGTTCCGGAAAAAGCCATTGTGGATTTTTTATATCTTAATAAAAACAGATTTTCTAAAAACCATGGTGATGTTTTGCGGGAATCGTTTCGTTTCCAGAATGTCGGAACTTTAAATAAAAGAAAGTTTAAGAATTATGTCAGGTTATTTTCCAACACGAAACTGAATAAAATCGCTGAGGAATTCTTGAAGTTAGACGATTTTTAGGGTTGTTAAAATGTACGAACTCTTAAAAGAAAAATTCAAAAATGTAATAGATGTTGAAGAAAAATCTAACAATGTGAGAGAATATTTGCAGATTCTTGTTTTGAAGATTCTTTTTGATCATCAGGTTTTTGAAAAAGTAGCGTTTGTCGGTGGCACTGCATTAAGAATTATTTATGGTTTGCGTAGGTTTAGCGAGGATTTGGATTTCAGTTTGATAAACAAGAAAGATTATTCATTCAGAGATGTCGTCTATGTTTTAGAAAAGGGATTAAACCGATATGGACTTAAAGTGGAATTGGTGGTAAAAGAAAGCAATGTTGTAAATGCCTGTATGTTGAAATTCGTTGATTTATTAAATGAGTTGAAAATCAGTAGTATCAAAGGACAAAAACTTTCAATAAAAATTGAGGTTGATACCAATTCTCCTGATGGATGGAAAACATTGCTTACACCGATAAGCAAATCGTTTATTTTTGCTGTCAGGCAATTTGATTTACCGTCTTTATATGCGACCAAACTGCACGCTTGTTTTTACAGAAAATACACAAAAGGCAGGGACTTTTACGACCTTGTCTGGTATCTTGGTAAAAAGATTGAGCCAAATTTTGTTTTACTGAATAATGCTATAAAGCAAACGGAAAACAAACACTTGAAAATTGATTCGGATAATTTTAGGAAGTTTCTTGGTAAAAGGATTGAAAAAATAGATTTTGACTATGTGAGAAAAGATGTTGAACGATTTCTGGAAGACAAAAGCGAATTGAAACTGCTGGAAAAAAATATTATTCTGCAGTTGATAGGCAGGTAAAAAAAACCATGGAATTCTACAAACTCGCGTTGCAATTCTTTGTTATACAACATCCTATATGAACAGCATCTTCAAATCCTTAATCCTCTTAAAATCCTTATCCATTGTAACCAATTCCAATTCATAATACTTGGCTATACTGTATTGGTAAGCATCATCAAAATCCAAATTCAAACTCTTCCTAACATTTATAACCAATTTATACAAATCCATTGGTTACCAAAAACATTATCTCCACTCCAAAACCTTGTGTTGTAATTCGACAGAAGTGAACCTCTCTTTTATATCTGCTAATCCACCTTCCCAGTTAAACTTGAATTTCCTATGAGTAACTTTCTTACTTTGATACTTGCTTGTCAAAAACTCCAGATAATCCAACACTTCTCTCCTGAAAACCACAGGAAGCTTTTGCAACTTTACTTCAATTCCTGTTTCGTGCATTAATTTTCACCTCCGATTGTTACGAATAATAACAAAAAAATATAATTTTGTCAAGAACTTTTTTCCTCAACCTTACCCAAAATATCTCTATGCTTTGGAAACACAAATGGATTTATTATGGAACTTATTCAGTTAATTTTTTAGCAAGGGCGTTACAGGATTCTATAAGACCTTCCGCAGAATGTGCTTTTATATTTTCTGAGTTTAATATCTCACCTGTCTCAACATCTACAAGATTTACCGTTATAAAATATGTGTCCATAAGTTTGGAAAGTGAGCCAACCACCATCTGTTTCACATTTAATATCTTTCCAATTTGAACCGCACACTCATATTCCGTACAACCCGTCTGCTGAAATGATGCTTCCGCCAAAATTTTATCCATACTTGCTTTCTCAATTACTTTGTAGACACCAATATTTACAAGTTCTGTCCTTACAAAATCAGCAACAATAGATGCGTCTGACTGGGAAACGTTTTTAGCAACAAAATCAGCAACCGCAAGATTTATTTTTTCTTCTACTTTTTTCTTTGGTTTTTCTTTCTGTTTTTTAAGTTTTTTTACTTCCTGTTGCTGTGGGATTTCATTCCCTTCTGAACCAAACCTCATAGTAAACGCTACATTGTGCGGGTTGTTAAGTTCAGAGAGTTCTGTCGCCCAATCAATAGAATATCTGTCGTAAAATCTAAAACCTGCCCCGAGAGTAAAATTGTGTCTATCAAGTTTGGTAGGCATAATTTTTAATCCGCCACGCAAAAAATATCTATTGTGTATTGAGTACTCCAAGCCCGCCGACGAATAAACATTTTTTTCTTTCATTATGTAAAAACCGTCTATTACGGCAAGTAATAAGTGGTAAGTGGTACGTGGCCGAGTAGGTTCGCCTGTGGCGAATAAGCGGTAAGAAAAACCGCTGCGAATTAGAAACGGAAGCGACTCTTCCATATTTCTGTATTTAAGTGATGTTCCATAATTTTGTCCCGCGATGCCAAATATGAACCTGTCATTATATGATTTAATCTGCATTCCCATATCAAAGGCAATAGCGGAGGAACTATATTCCTCAACCAATTTCGTGGACAGATATTTGAAATTGTAACCAACCGAAACATTTCTGGACGAATATCCGCCCCAACCCAAAAAAACTAAAAAATCGCTTTGTGCAACAACATTTTTTGATGTGCCGTCCACATAATTTATTTCCATTTCACCGCCGTTTAAGTGAAGGATTCCGACTGCCAAAGATGACTTTCCACCACTTGGGCGAGATGGCAAAGGCACTCCGTAGACAATTGACGCCTTGTAATCATCACTTAACCCCGTCGTAAAAAATGTTGAAAGTTGTCCCGCTCTATCGGAAGAAATTTCGGATAGCAGAGCGGGATTATAAAATGCCGAGTAAACATCGCCAGAGACGGCTGTGCCGCTGTTCCCAAGTGCCATTTGCCTAACACCGACGGCAGAAAGCAAAGCAGTGCCGGTAGTTGTGCCAGTGCCTGAAGCATAAACGACAGAGAATAGAGAATAGAGAATAGAAAATAGAAAATTCAAAAACCTTAATCTCTTAATCTCTATTTTCTTAATCTTCGTCTTTTTTATCTTATCACGCATATTTTTTTTATTTCCCTGTAACCTGGCGCTGTTATCTGAACAAGGTAAATTCCCGATGATACGACGGAATTATCTTCGTTAAGACCATCCCACTCAACCGAACCAACGCCAGCCACAACATCATCATCTAAAAGTGTTTTGACAAACCGTCCGTCAAGAGTGTAAAGTTTAATTGTAACCGTTCCGTCTTTTTCCATTTTGTAATAAATAGTCGTTTTCCCATCGCTATCACCGGGAGTAAAAAGATTGTTGACCGGTTTTATGTTGTTCGGTTTACTATTCAAATCGGAATAAGTTGTAGCGACAATTCCAACGAAATTATTGTTGTTTGAATAATAACCGGATATAACTACATCTTTACTCGTCGGTAAAAAATTATAACCGATTTTTGAGGGTGTGATGGTATAAGTCCAATCATCTAAATCGGTGAATGAAAAGTAACCGTTGGAGTCGGTGGTAGAAATCCTCATAGAAGTACTGCCTGATGTCGAATAAAGTTCAACATTAGATATACCATTTCCAGCACTGTCTTTGACATAGCCGCTGATAAATGGTTTATATGAGACGGAAAATGATGAATACTGGGTATAATTGAAAACGCCTAATACATTGACCATGCTCGGCTGACCATTATATTTGTTTGAATAACTTGGAGTGAAATTAATTCGCGTTCCGGGCCAAAGGTCGGTTGAATCACCGTGATTGACTGACGGGTCAGTAGAATCCGCTTCTTCAACATCAACGGTTCTGTGAGAATAATTGTTAAGTGAATTATTCGTATTTCTCTGAACAAAAGTTGTGCCGTCAATTGTTCCCTCGTCAATATGCCAGATAAGAAGTCCGTTGCCGGGTGCTGACGGAGAGTACGCTGTTTTGGATGTGTGATAAACAATAAAATACTCCGTTACGGTATCTGGTATTTTTAATTTATAGACGGAAGTTGAGGATGTTTCAAAAGCGTAGGAAGTTAAATTGTTAGTTCCGGATGAAATTTCAATCGGTGTAAGCCAGCCAAGTTTTTCTTTTTCCCAACCGGATGGATGCGACGGCTTTGAACCACTTGGACTTCCAAGCCAGACACCACAATCCATCAGTGACCAGCAACCGACTTGTGAAGAACCGTCGCCAGTTGTCTGATACAAATCCCACAACCCAATATGATGCCCAAACTCGTGACAGGCAACGCCTGTATTAGATGCACTTAACTCTTTTGCGGCAACATTTGTACCCTCCGTAAAACCAAAGGTTGATGTAAATGGACCAACATATGCCGCCCAAATATCGCCGGCTTTTTCGGTTGTTTCGTTCCCATAGCCGGCATGGGCAACAATTACACCGTCGTAGTCACTGTGCTTAACAGCACCATTAGCAGCACTAATCGCATCAATAACAAGTTGGGAAAGCGATTGGTCAGTATCGACACCGTAAGTGGACATCGGCGTTGTCAGTAAAAACGGTGTTTCCGTGCCTGATAATATGGAGGTTGAACCTCCATAATAAAAAAATGTGAATCCTAAATCCAATTTTCCGTAAGATGCCTCTTTGTAAAAGTTTTTAAGGTAGTCAAAGGTGGTATTAAACCCGGTAATATCGGTTGAAGACATCGTCGGATATTCGGAAGTATTCGTGCCCGCCTCGGAAAAATTCACAAGGATTACAGCAATTTTTCTTGTCCCTGTTGTCACAACCGTTTTTGCAATTGCTTGAGAACTTATCCCCATTGCACGAAGTGTTTGGACATCGGGAAGTTGGTGAACATATTCTTTTGGACCAGGATTTTTACCGTTGATGTGGGGAACAGCGAAAACGACAGTGGTAAGTGATAAGTGATAAGTAATAAGTAGAAATGTCATTGCGAGAGTTCCGATGAACATCGGGGCTCGTGGCCTGCCCCTGCGGTAGTTCCGATATATCGAAACTGCATGGGGCAATCCCATCTTATGAGATTGCTTTCCGCCAAAGGCGGACCACAGACAACCTCGCAATGACAACTTTTTGAGATTCTTCATTTCACAGTGCTTTATTAAAGACCTGTCCTCAACTTGATTGGGAAATGACACTTTTGGAAGAACGCCAACAAGGGACTAACATTACATAATTCTTTATGCCTGATGAATCAGGCAACTACATATGCCCGATAAATCAGGCAACTACATATGCCTGATGAATCAGGCAACTACATATGAACTTTTAATTTTTAATTTTGAATTTTCCATTGCTTTCCCCTACATCATACCTGAAAAACCAAAGAATGCTATTGCAATAAGCCCCGCAATAATGAACGCTATCGGTTCGCCTTTTAATGCTTTTGGAACATCTGCCAACTCGATCTGCTCCCGAATTCCAGACATCAAAATCAAAGCAAGCGTAAAACCGAGTCCAGCACCGAGAGTAAAAACGACCGTTTTTATCAAATTGTAATTTTCTCTGATGTTTAATATCGCAACCGCCAAAATTATACAATTTGTAGAAATTAAAGGAAGGTAAATTCCTAATGCCTTATAAAGTGCCGGCGAAGTTTTCAGTAGCACCATCTCAACGAACTGAACAAGTGCGGCTATCACAAGAATGAAAACTATTGTCTGGAGGTACTCAATGTGAAGAGGATTGAGCACAGCGTATTGTATAAACCACGAAAAAACCGCGGACATAAGAAGTACAAAAATAACCGCAAGTCCCATGCCGATTGAGTCGGAGATTTTTTTGGAAACACCCATATAAGGGCAGGTGCCCAAAAATCTCGCAAAAACGAAATTATTAACAAAAATCATACTGAGTAAAAGAAGTATTAATTCTTTCATATATTTTGGCACCACTTCGTTAATCTTATCTACAATAATATCACCCCTTCGGGGTTTGACTGTAATATTGTTTAACAAGATCTACAATAATATCACCCCTTCGGGGTTTGACTGTAATATTGTTTAACAAGATCTACAATAATATCACCCCTTCGGGGTTTGACTGTAATATTGTTTAACAAGATCTACAATAATATCACCCCTTCGGGATTATGATTAGAATGAAACCCCGTAGGGGTGAAATTATTATAGCAACTGCACATAAACATAGTGAACGCCTTTGCCTTTTGAATGCCCTTATTTTTTGGTCGCCCTCAGCAGTGCCATCATTAATCCAATTGTTATGAATGCACCCGGCGGAAGCATCATAATCAGAATGGGATTAAAATTAGAAAAAAGTTTTACTCCGTAAAAAGTCCCATTACCTGAAATTTCTCTTATAGTTGCTATGATAAACAAAATCAGGGTGTATCCAAATCCCATTCCGAGAGCGTCTATTATGGAATCCAAAACCGGCTTTTTTGCTGCAAACGCCTCAACACGAGCAGTAATTATGCAATTGACAACAATCAGTGGGATAAAAATCCCAAGATTTTTGTGAATAGCGGGAGCATATGCATTCATCACTAAATCCACAATTGTCGTGAATGAACCGATTATGATTAGAAATACTGGAATGCGCACTTTACCCGGTATTGAATTACGCAAAAGTGATACTAAAATGTTGGAACCCAAAAGCACAAATGTCATAGCCGCACCCATTCCAACTGCATTCTTTGCCTCAGTTGAAACTGCAAGCACCGAGCAAAGCCCAAGCATCAGAACCAGAACAGGATTTTCCTTGATTATACCCTTCGTAAATTCATTTAACAGTTTTCTCTTTGTGGAACTCATTTATTTTTTCCCTTATGGCATTCGTAATAGCCCGAGAAGAAATTGTAGCAGATGTAATAGCATCTATTTCACCGTCTTTACTATCTTTCTTTAATAATATTTTTTCTGAAATTTTCCCAATAAATTGCGAAAGAAAATTCTTCTCGGATATTTTTGCTCCAAGACCCGGCGTTTCGTTATGCAAAAGTATTTTTACACCGGTTACTTTGAAGTCCCTGTCAATTCCGACCAATGCTGAAATCTCGCTTGAATAACCAGTTGCGGTTACTTTCAGAACGGAACCAACTACATTGTTTTTATCGTCAAAACCGTTTTTTGGAAAACTATCTTTCGTCTCAAAAACAGAAGCAAGTGGCAAAACCTCTTTTAGAGAATCATTCTCTAATTTCTGTTTTTGTAGTTTAATTTCCGATGAAGTAAAATAACTTGTACCTGCAAGTGCAATACCAGCAACGGCACAAATTATAAAAAGATATCTTCCGAGTTTTATCGTTTCTTTCATAACCATTTCAAAATCGCAAGCGAGGAAGAAATTTTTGAAGAGCCTCAATTTACGACTTATTCGTTCCATGAGTAAATTGCAGGGCGAGTTCTAACGAGCGTTTCAAAAAAATTTGCTTCCGAGCGATGTTCCAAAAACTCGTGGTTTTGTAAATTTGTCAATTATCGGCACAAGTATATTCATAATCAAAATTGAATAGCAAACACCTTCGGGATAAGCACCGAGATTTCTTATCAAAACGGTCAAGAGTCCGCAACCAAATCCAAAAATAATTTTTCCTCTCTTAAACAGCGGACTTGTAGCATAATCGGTCACCATAAAAAATGCGCCCAAAATCACGCCACCTGACAAAATCTGAAAAACGGGAGATTGCTTAAAAAGAATTGAAAGAACCGCAACGGTCAAAACGAATGTTATGGGAACATACCAAGAAATTATCCGACGGTAAAAAAGATATATCGCACCCAACAAAAGCAGAATTTTTGACACCTCACCGATAGAACCGGGAATGTTGCCAAAAAACAAATCCGTATAAGAAGGTAGTTGTTCTGCAAGTTTTTCTTTCAAAATACCGAGCGGCGTTGCCGAAGTTATTCCGTCAATCTGCCATGTGGTCATAACGGTGGGAAACGAA
This sequence comes from Elusimicrobiota bacterium, assembly GCA_043802785.1. Lineage (GTDB taxonomy): Bacteria > Elusimicrobiota > UBA8919 > UBA8919 > UBA8919 > JAZDKR01. The sequence goes on along the minus strand of JAZDKR010000026.1, from coordinate 4,441 downwards.
GAAAGTAAAACGGCACGACCTACCAAAGCGGGATTGAAAATGTTGAAACCAATACCTCCAAAACATTCCTTCGCTATAAAAATCGCAAAAAATGAGCCGATACAAACCTGCCATAAAGCAATATCCGGCGGAAGACAATAAGCCATCAAAAGTCCAGTAAGGGCGGCACTTCCGTCACTAATTTTATTTTTCGTTCTAAAAATAAATTTTTGCGAAATAAACTCGAACAAAACGCAACTTAAAATTGATGTTAAAATTACATAGCCCGAATGGACTCCGAATTTATAAACACCCCATAAAGCCGAAGGAATCAATGCCAAAAAAACCGACAACATTATTTTTGTCGTTGTTGTTTCTGACTTAATGTGTGGCGCCGGTGAAATAGTAAATTTCATATTTTCTTTTTTGTTATCATGCCTGACTTGTAGTCGCCCTTATACTTGTAGTCGCTCAATTTATTGAGCGCCTTTTATGTTTATGCCCGATAAATCAGGCAACTACATATGCCTGATGAATCAGGCAACTACATATGCCCGATGAATCAGGCAACTACATATGCCTGATGAATCAGGCAACTACATATGCCTGATGAATCAGGCAACTACATATGCCTGATGAATCAGGCAACTACAAAATCTGCGTTCTATTTTTTATTTTGTATTAATGTTTTTGCTAATTTTATATTCTGAACTATATGAATTTTTGCCGGACATTCGTAAGCACAAGCCCCGCACTCCATACAATCAAGCGGGTTGTAATTTTTTAATTCCTCGTATTTCTCTTTTTCAACTAAACGCGAAATTACCGTTGGAACAAGTCCCATCGGACAAACATCTATACATTTTCCACAACGAATACAGTTTGAAGGTTCATAAAGTTTTGACTCTTTTTCTGTAAGAATAACAAGTCCGGAAAAACCTTTTACGACTGGCACATCCAGGGTGAACTGTGTAATGCCCATCATCGGTCCTCCAGCGATAACCTTTTGGACATTTCCTACGAAACCGCCGCAATGAGCAATAATTTCCGATAGTGATGTCCCAATGCGAACTTTCAGATTGCATGGTCTTTTGACACCACCTGCAACAGTAATTACTCGTTCATAAAGTGGTTTTCCTTCGTAAACTGCCTCATAAATCGCTTTTGCCGTTTGGACATTTTGAACTACACAACCAACATCCATCGGCAATTTGCCAGACGGAACTTCCCTTTTTAGTGTTGCTTTTATTAGTTGTTTTTCCGCACCTTGCGGATATTTGGTTTTTAACGTTTTTATCAACGGCGCCTGATAAATCAGGCAACTACTAAGTTTCTTTATCGCATCTTCTTTATTATCCTCAATTGCGATGAAACCGTTTTGGACATCAAGAACTTTCATTATCAGTTCCAACCCACCGACAACTTTTTCCGTCTCTTCAATCATAACCCGATGGTCGCAGGTAAGATACGGTTCGCACTCACAACCGTTTAATATAACACTATCAATCTTTTTCCCTTTCGGGGGAGAAAGTTTCACATATGTCGGGAACGCGGCACCACCGAGCCCGACAATGCCTGCATTTTTTATGATTTCAACGATTTCAGAAGAATTTAGTTTTTCCACATCTTTCGGCGTACCAATCCGTTCAACTGTCTCGTCCTTATCGTCGGAATCAATGATTATTGACTCAAAATTAGATCCGTTAGGATGAATACGGCTTTCAATTGCAGAAACTTTTCCTGAAATGGGTGAGTGCAAATTCGCTGAGATAAATCCGGTCGCCTCGGCAATTAGTTGTCCGGTTTTTACGAGGTCGCCGACCTTTACAATTGGTTTTGAAAGTGAACCGGTATGTTGTGAAAGCGAAACAACCGCTTTTCTGGGAAGCGGTATTTTCTCCGTCTGTATTTGTGATGTATGTTTTGATTGTGGAGGATGAACCCCGCCAATGAAACTATTCATAATGTGCAAAACCCGTTGTTTTATAAATTTTTCTTTCTTTACCGAGTAGGTTCGCCTTTGGCGAATCAATTATCAAACACTCGGCGTTTTTATATTTTTCTACAAGTTCAATACCTTTTTCATAGCCAAGCACAAAAATTACCGTCGCAAGTGCATCAGCATCTGTACAAGTTTCAGCAATAACAGTAGAACTTATTGATTTGTCTGCTGGATAACCTGTAAACGGACTTATTATATGTGAAATTTTTCTTTTGTCAAGGAAAAAGTACCTTTCATAGTCACCGGATGTTGTAACCGCTTTGTTTTTGATTTTCAGAACAGCAATGAAATCGTTTTTATTCCGGGGGTTCTGAAGTGCAATTTTCCATATTTTGTCGCCAAAACATCTTACATCACCACCGGCATTTACCATACCTGTTTGGACACCGTTTTTTTTCAGCACATCAACAGCACAGTCAACCGCATAACCTTTCGCAATGCCACCAAGGTCAATTTTCATTCCTTTTTTTGCAAAGGTAATTTTTCCGTTTTTGATGAAGTCGTCAATTAGAATATTACGCCAACTAACAAGTTCTAATGTATTTTTGATTTCTTTTTCTTCCGGTGTTTTCCCTACCTTTTTAGCGTTTTTCCACAGTTCAATGATAGGCAAAACCGTTATGTCAAACGCACCGCCAAAAGTTTCAGAGAAATAATTTGACTTTTTTACTAATTGAACTACTTCATCTGAGACAACTGCTGAACCGTTTTTATTTAGTTGCGAAATTTCAGAGGCAGGCTTATAGACAGAAAAAATGTTTTCAACTCGGGCAATTTCGTCAAAGGCATTAGATATTGATTTTCTGGCAATCGCTTCATCAAACGACCAAACCTTTATTTCAACGGTAGTTCCCATCAGAAGTTTTGTTTCCGAAAACTCCTTAACTCCGACAGCACAACCGGACAGAAAAACCGCAAAAACCAAAACTATCTTTTTCAAAAAATCGTTAAACATTACCGTTTGCCCCATACCAATCACTTTAATTAGATATGAACATGCCGTAATAATTCCACATTATTCCATCGTTTCCTTTTTTCGTAACCACAATGCAAAAATAGGGTCAACTACTTTCCATCCGAAAGATGTTTTTTCTATATAATCCATTTCCAAAAGTTTTTTTATTGCTGCCTGTACACCACCTAAAGAACCCAAATGATGTCTATTTATGTACTCCGTAGTAAAAGGCGCATCCGTCGGTTCCTTTGCAAGAGATGAAAGAAAAGAAATTTGACCTGGACGGAGATTTTGGAGCATCATTTCTAACAACGGTGTTTCTTCTGACAACATTTGCATCAAACCTTCGTGAAAATGTTTGTCGTTGATTTTATTTTTTGTCGTATCAAAAATAAAATAAGATAATTTCTGAACATAGTAAGGATATCCCGCGGATAAGTCATGAATTTTTTGAGCAATATCTTCCGGACATTTTTTCCCGCTTTTTTTGAACAATGCTCCTAAATACTTTACGGTATCCGCAAGTGGCAAAGGCGGCAATACATAATTGATTGCACTTTTATAAAATGGGCGCTTCTTGTCATTAAAAATATCCGAAAGTATCCGCCGACGACTTCCAATAAAAAAGTAGGAAACATTTTGCTGGTCCTGAATATAAGAACGCATCGTCCCTTCAATGGATTTTGATTCTTTTAGTTCCGTTATTTCCTGAAACTCGTCAAATGCGACATTACATTTTATTCTGCCTGACTTCAGAAATTCTCCGAATCCTCTCATCGTTTCTTCTAACAATTGCATACCTGACTTTCCTCTTGCTATTTCCACCGTGATAGCCAATCCTGTTTCAGGATCCAGTTTGATTACAGGACGTAAACTTGTAAATATCTTTACTGCTTTTTCGAAAATTGATTTCTTTTCATAAATGACGGAATATACCCCGCTGGCAAATCTGGAAACGAATTCATCAACCGAAGTAACCCCGAAATAATCCACATAAACAATAACGGTTTCTTTTTTACCCAGTATATTCTGTACTCGTTTAATCAGCGATGTTTTGCCGTACCTTCTCGGAGAAGAAAGAACAACATTCGTTAAATTCTCAGAATGCCTTACCAAATCATCTATTTCTTTTTCCCTATCGCAAAACGGAACGGTCAGAGGCAATGGTTTCAGATAAAAAGGATTTCTCATGTTATTCCTCCCCAAATCGGTATTATTGTATTACAATTATTGAACAACAATAATTAGGGTCTGCTGAAAAATTGTTTTACTCTTAAGTTTGCGTTAGTATATCAGTAAAGATTCTATCATTTTCCATCTTTTCTGTTGATAACTCGCTTCGCTTTTGTTAGATTCTTGCCATGGCTGTTGATAAGTTCATCGCCAATAAGCCCAACCTGATATTTAACTCCTCGTTTTTGTATAGCAACCGCTCCAATCCGTAATGAACTTTGGAAATGCCGATGAAACCCTCAATCTGATTTCGCTTTTTTTGTTTCTGTTTG
>JAZDKR010000025.1:0-16293 GCA_043802785.1 Elusimicrobiota bacterium | reverse complement strand
CAAACAGAAACAAAAAAAGCGAAATCAGATTGAGGGTTTCATCGGCATTTCCAAAGTTCATTACGGATTGGAGCGGTTGCTATACAAAAACGAGGAGTTAAATATCAGGTTGGGCTTATTGGCGATGAACTTATCAACAGCTATGACAAGAATCTAACAAAAGCGAAGCGGATTATTAATGGAAAAGAAAAAAGCGACAAAACTGATAACAAGTTCGCAACATAAAAATATCAAAAAAGTTATTTTTCAGTAGCCCCTAAATAATATGGCAAAAATAAAAGGATGGAATCCTGAAATAAAAAGGCAGAAAATACTGAATTCTGCAATTGCGATTCTAAACAAAAAGGAATATTACAAATGTCCTGTTGATGAGATTGCGAAAGGCGCAGGTGTTGCCAAGGGGACAGTATATTTGTATTTCAAAAGCAAGGAAGATATTTATCTTTCTATAATTTTTATGCTGGTTGATAAAGTAAAAGAAATTGTAAATGAAATTCAGAAGAGTGCCGTGTCGTCCAATAAAAAGTTACTTCTGTTTTTGGAAAAACATTCCGTTTTTGTAGAAAAGAATAAAAATATATTTTTGACAATGAGAGAAAATCTTCAACCGCATAAAGAGAAATATCACGATGAATTGCACAAAAAATTCGGCGAAATAGTAGGTATAATAACAAAAATTATTGACGAGGGAATAAAAAACGGGGAATTCAAAAATTATCCAGCCCAATCCATTGCCGTGCTTTATTTGTCTTTATTATTTGCCAACATGCATCAAAAAATAGATGTTCATAAAAAAATGATAGAGATAAAAATCACGCCACAGTTTATGTGGAATGTTTTTTCAAAAGGGATTTCAAAATGAGAAATAAACATAGCAAGCGGCAAGTATCCTGTATCGGCGAATGTAGATTTGCTAAATTCGGTTTACGCCGACTCTTACTGATTACTACTTTTCACTTTCTACTTGCTGTTCACTGCATTTCTGCGGAATCGCTTAATCTACAGCAATGTATAGAAATATCGCTGAAAGAAAATCCACAAATAAAAATTGCCGAACAGAAACTTATGTCAGCAAAAGCAAAAAAACAGGAAGCATTTGCGGGGTATCTGCCTTATGTCTCAGGAAGTTTAAGTTATATCAAAAAAAACAAAACAGAAGGTGCATCGGCATTTTCTGGCATCACTTCTATTTCACCAACTTTTAGATTTTCTTTTGCGGATGAGATGTGTGACAACAAACTAACACTGACCCAACCTGTTTTTATGTGGGGGAAAATTTATCAGTCAAACAGGCAGGCGTCCTTAAATCACAAATATACCGAGGAGGAATATCGCAAGATAAAACAGGAAATTACTTATAAAGTCAAGGAAGCATTTTACAAATATATTCTTGTGAAGCAGATGGTTTCAATTTCCAAAGAAGCGTTTGATGTAACCTCTGCCCATCTCAAAGTCGTAGAAAAATTTTATGACGAGGGGCGTTTTTCATCTTACGATGTTTCCCGTGCAAAGGTTTCGCTTACATATGCGAAAACAAATCTGATACGGGCTGAGAACGGTTTTGAATTAGCAAAGCAGTTGCTGATAAATATTCTGAATATTAAGGAAAAAAATGTTGATTTCTCGGGTGATTTGGAATATGTTCCGTCAGATATTAATCTTGACAGTATGCTGAACGATGCAATGTGTAACCGTTCGGAGTTAAAACAGATTATGTTTCAAGAGGATATTTGTAAATCGTTAATAAAACTTGTATCCAGCGGGAACAAACCAAACATAGCGATTACCAGTTATACAGAATGGCAGAACACCGTCTGGGAAGAAAAAAATTGGTATAATTCGTGGGCTATATCTGCGGTTTTAAGCATGCCTATTTTTGATGGGTTTTCCACATATCATAGAATTAAACAGGCAAAGTCAAATTTGGAGCAAGTCAAATTGGGCAGGGAGTCGCTTTCTGAGGGGATAAAATTTGAGGTTCGCGCGGCATATCTCAATTACAAACAGGCGAAGGACTCAATTGAGGCGAACAAGGAAAATGTAGATGCCGCCAAGGACAATCTGGCAATTGCCCAAAAAAGATTTCAACTCGGACTTATGACCGATATAGAGGTTCGGGACACGCAGCTTTCATTGGCACAGGCAGAGACAAATTATGTTCAGGCGTTATATGATTACAATGTAGCGATAGCGAGTTTGGAAAAAGCAATCGGGAAATGAAGTTTAGAAAAAACATCAGATTGAAAAATTATGATTACAAAACAAACGGCTATTATTTTGTGACAATAGTGACTCACAATCGTTTGCCATTATTGTGTATCGGCGGAAGTACATCCGTTTGTTGTAGTGGCGGAAGTACATCCGTTTGTTGTAGTGGCGGATGTAAATCCGCTATAGTGGAATGCATAAAAAAGTTGCCAGAATTTATCAGCGGCGTGTCAATAGATTGGTTTGTTGTAATGGACAATCACATCCATATAATTTTTGTTTTAGAGGATTGTTCACGAACATTAGGTCGTGTTGTTGCCGCTATGAAATCAGCAATTACAAAAATTGTAACGGTGAATGGCAATTCGCTGCCGCAACAACAAGCAGATTTACATCTGCCGCAACAACAAGCAGATTTACATCTGCCACAACAACAAGCAGATTTACATCTGCCGCAACAACAACTGCAACAAGCAATATGGCAATCAAATTATTATGAGCATATTATCCGTAACGAAAAAGCACTAGACAAAATTAGAAAATATATTGAAAACAATCCAGACATAGAAAAACCAGATTGGGAAAAATTAGACAAGTAGTCGGGAGGTAAAAAAATGGGTAAACGGAAAAAATTGATTTTAATTGTAAGTATGGTTTTTTTGGTTGCAATTTTGGCACGGGTATCAAGGTTTTTCGTAGCAAAACCACAAAGAACCATAAACGCTGTTCCTGTAAAAACTGTTAGGCCCGTCCACAAAAATATGGAAGAGCTGCTTGAACTTACAGGTGATGTCAGAGGGCTTTCCGAGGCGAAAGTTTATTCAAAAGTTTCCGGGAAATTACAAGAGAAAAAAAAGGATGTCGGTGCCACGGTTTTAAGAAATGATGTTGTTGCCCTTGTTGACAGGGATGAACCGGCATTTGAATACAAACCGTCGGAAGTTAATTCGCCCATAAGCGGTGTTATAACTCAGTATTTTTTAGATATAGGCGAAGCGGTTACGCCTCAAAATCCGGTTTTTGAAGTTGCATCCATTGACAAGATAAAGATTACAACGAGCATCACAGAAAAGGACATACCAAAAATAAAAAATGGTTTGCCTGCCAGATTTACCGTTGATGCCTATCCTGAAAAAACATTCTATGGCGATGTTTCTAAAATTAGCCAGACGGTTAATTTACAAACGAGGACTTCGCAGATAGAAATTGCCGTTTCAAATGAAAACAGGAAACTAAAACCCGGAATGTTCGCAAAAATTGAATTGATTCTTTCTGTGCATAAAAATGTTTTATCAATTCCGGTTGATGCAATCGGGGAAACTGATTCGGAAAAATATGTCTATGTGATAGAAGGTGCGGTCGCCCACAAGAAAATAATAAAGACCGGGATTTCACAGAACAATTTTGTTGAAGTATTAACAGGCATTTCCGGATCGGATAATATCGTTTCCGTCGGCTGGCAGAATCTCTCAGACGGGTTAAAAGTTGAAGTAGTTGAATGAAGTTGAAAATCCCCTCTTACGAGAGGGGACAAAGGGGTGTGTAATGAAAGTTTATTATAACCCGAAACTAAAAGAGCTTGCTCGGAAACTTCGGAATAATAGCACTTTATCCGAGGTATTATTATGGCAACAGCTCAAAAATAAGCAGATGATGAATTACGATTTTCATCGGCAGAAACCAATTGATGAATACATAGTTGACTTTTTTTGTCCCGAATTAAATCTTATTATTGAAATTGACGGTAAAACTCATATTGATAAAAGAGTTGAACAAGATATGAAAAGGCAATCAAGATTAGAATCGTTGGGTTTTCATATTTTGAGGTTTTTGGATTTTGAAGTAAAGCAAAACATGGAAGCCGTACTTTTCAAGATTCGTGAGTGGATTTTAACACACCCCTGTATCCCCTCTTAATAGAGGGGACTATCATCTTTGTATCCCCTCTTAATAGAGGGGACTAAAAGGAGAGACAAAAAAAATGAATCTTCCTGAATTTTCGGTTAAAAGGCCCGTTGCAACGGTGATGTTTTACATAGCAGTTTTTGTTCTATCAATTGTTGCACTATCCCGTCTCGCACTGGATATGTTTCCTGAAATTACAATGCCTGCAATTGCCGTTATTACCCAGTATCCGGGAGCAGGTCCCGAAGAGGTTGAGCAAAAAATTACAAAAATTATTGAATCCAACTTAGCCATTACCCCCGACTTAAAAGAGATGAAATCCGTCTCTAAAGAAAATGTTTCAATGATAAATCTCGTATTTGAATGGGGTATCAACCTTGATGCTGCCACAAACGACATCAGAGACCGTCTTGATTTCGCCAAAAGATTTTTACCCGAAGATGTTGAAAAACCGACGGTTATGAAGTTTGATATGAACCAGATACCCATACTTTTTGTCACGGCAATAGCGAAGGAATCATATCCGAAAATCAAGGACATCCTGGATGAAAAACTTGCCGACCCGTTAAAGCGAATCCCCGGCGTCGGAAATATTATTGTCAGAAGCCCGATTGAAAGACAGATTAATGTTGATATTGACAGATTCAAACTGCAGGCAAGAGGGCTTGTAATAAGCGATGTTGTCTATGCATTGCGTCTTAACAACATAACGCTTCCCGCAGGGACTATGGAAGTTGCAAGCAAGGAGTTTTTATTGAGAATTCCCGGCGAGTTTGAAAATGTTTTGCAGATTTCCAGAATTCCGGTCGGAAATTACAAAGGCAGAGTGGTATATCTCAAAGATGTGGCGGATATATCCGATGGTTTCAAGGAACAAACACAGTATATCCGGATGAATCGTTCAAAGGGCGCTATGATGATGATACAGAAAAAGTCAGGCGCTAACACGGTGACGGTCGCCGAGGCGGTAAAAAAACGAATTGAAGAACTCAAAAAAACCCTTCCGCCCGATATTAAACTTGCCATACCGATGGATACATCCGACGACATAAAGAGGGTTATCAATAATCTCAGGGACACAGTAATTATCGGCGGTATTTTGGTAATACTTGTTGTATTTTTCTTTCTATCAAATTTCAAAGCAGCCGGTATTATATGCGTCTCAATTCCGGCATCGTTGATTATTTCGTTCCTTTTCCTCTATGTTATGGGTTACACTATAAACATAATGTCGTTATCCGCTATGGCAATTGCGATAGGAATGGTTGTGGATGACGCTATTGTTGTTTTAGAAAATATATTCAGACATATAATTGAATTAAAAAAAGATAAAAAATCGGCAAGTGTTTCAGCCACAAATGAGGTTGTCCTTGCCGTATCGTCGGCAACATTTGCAACAGTTGTTGTATTTCTCCCGCTGATTTTTACCGGCGGTATTGCAGGAATAATGTTCAAGCAGTTGGGGACGATTATTTCCTTGACGCTTTTAACATCCCTCCTTGTTTCGCTGACACTTATTCCTCTGATGTCATCCAGATTTCTGGAGCCAAAAAAGGGTATTGAAAAACTTGATAAGTTCTTTTTATTTCTTGAGAAGGAGTATGAAATTTTACTTTCAAAAGCATTAAACCACAGGTGGAAAACGGTCGGGATATTCGGTGCGGTATTACTGGGAAGTTTGCTTTTAATCCCGCTTGTCGGAACCGAGTTTATGCCTGAACAGGATGCCGGTTTTCTTTCCGTTACTTTTAAAACACCGGTTGGCACTAATGTTCACAAAACAAACGAGGTTCTGTTATCACTTGAGGATATTGTTGCTCAAGATGTTCCTGAGAAAATAATGTTTTTTGCAACAAGCGGGCAAGAAAGAGGCGGATCTGCCGGCATGTCGGGTATGGAACAGGGCTCAAGTATTGGTAGTATTATGGGGAAACTTGTTGATAAGGATAAGAGAAAAAGAAGTATCAGGGATATAAATGAAGCACTGCGTAAAAAATTCAGCAAAATCCCGGGAATTACAAAGTTAAATTTTGCAACAGGCGACCCGATGCAGCAAAGAATGCTTGGTTCGGCAAAACCTGTGGTGGTTGAGGTTTTGGGTTTTGATTATGAGCAGACGGACTTAATATCCGAAAAAATAAAAGAAACAATGGAGGGTATCAAAGGACTTACGGATGTATCTATTTCCCGGGAAAAAGGGAAACCCGAGTATCGCATAAAAATTGACAGAGAGAAAATAACTGCTCTTGGTCTGCCGATTTACACAATTGCAGATATAGCGAACAATGCCTTTGCCGGTAAAAAAGCAACGGTATATCGTGAATTAGGGGATGAATATGATGTTTTTGTCCGGTTGCAGAAAAGCGATAGAATTGCTCTTGCCGATATTGATGGGTTGAATATCAGGACGCCGGCGGGCGTACTTGTACCGCTTAAAAATTTTGTAAAAATTGAGAAAAAAACGGGACCTGTGGATATTGAAAGAAAAGACCAGACGAGGGTTATGAGAGTTGAGGCAAATACACTCGGTCGTTCACTCGGAAAAATAACATCCGAACTTCAAAGCAAACTGAAAAAAATTCCGCTTCCGAAAGATGTGGCGATAGAATACGGCGGCTCAATAAAAGAACAGAATGAATCATTCAGGGACTTGTTTTTAGCGATGCTTTTAGGAATATTTCTAACCTATATGGTAATGGCGGCGCAGTTTGAGTCATTCCGCGACCCGTTTATTATAATGTTTTCAATTCCGTTTGCGTTCGTCGGGGTAATATGGGGGCTTTTAATTACTGGTATGACGCTCAACATAACATCGTTTATCGGACTTATAATGCTTGTTGGAATTGTGGTGAAGAATGCAATTGTTTTTATTGATTACACAATTCAGCAAAGAAATAAACAAATCCCCGTATATGATGCATTGTTGGAAAGCGGACGGGTTCGTCTGCGTCCGATTCTGATGACATCTCTCACTACGATTTTTGGTATGCTTCCGCTTGCCTTATCCCGCGGTTCAGGTTCCGAAACATGGAATTCTCTCGGTGTAACGGTAATCTTCGGACTCGCCGTTTCAATGCTTATTACACTTGTAATTATTCCCGTTGTTTATTCATTATTTGAGGAAAAGAATACTCGGTAGTTGGTAGTGAGCGGTCTTCAGACCGCTCATATTCTTTAACGGGGTCTGAAGACCCCGTGCTACCTTGTTATATCGGAATTTCAATGTGGTGTGGGTAGGTTTGCGGGTCTTCTAACCCGCTTATTTCCGTGTCAGTTCAGTGTATTCGCGAAGCGAATAGTAAACCTTTTTTTGTTTGAAGCGTCTAACTATATGGAGAAGCAGGACTTTAGCGAAATTATAAAAAGGTATCAGCAGAAAATTTACCAGGTTGTTTTCTCTCTTGTAAGAAATGAGGTGGATGCGGATGAGATTGTTCAGCAGACTTATGTGTGTGCATATAAGGGTCTAAAAAACTTTCGCGGTGATGCTTCAATTGAGACATGGTTTATTAGAATTGCCTTAAATAATGTAAGGTCATATTTCAGAAAAAGAAAAATTTTATCATTTTTTTATGATGCAGATGGGAAAACGGAAGACATTGAAGATGGGACGCAAAATACGGAAAAAGCCGTAGAAAACGAAGCAGCAAAAAAGACGGTTGATAGAGCGATATATAAGTTGCCTTTTCGTCAGAAAGAAGTTTTTGTGATGAAACATCTGAACGGTTTGTCCATAAATCAGATTTCAGAAGTGCTTGGCATTGCGGAAGGCAGTGTTAAGTCGAATATTTTTAAGGCAATAAAAAATCTAAAAAAATATTTAGAGGATTTCTATGTGGTGCAGTGAAGTAAAAAAAGAGTTGTATTTGTATATCACTGATGAAATTGATGCCGTGAAAAAACCGGAGGTTGAAAGACATCTTGAATTATGTTCCGGATGCAGTATGTTGCACGATAATTTCGTAAAATTGCTCGGCGATATAAATAAAACTATAATTGAATATCCCAGAAAGAATTGGGATTTTTTTGCTGAGCAAATTTTAGATGGTATTTATGAAAGGGAAAAGTTTATTTTTTGGAAACCCGCATTAGCATTCGCATTAAGTTTTTTTGTTTTCATCGCAGGTTACATATATTATCATTCCGCCAAGGCGGATCTACGACAGAAAAAATTTCAAGAGAATGTTGTGCTATCTGACACGGAGGCACTTGTTGCTTATCTTTCAAATTTTGATACACCGGAATTATACCAATAAAGGCGGGGTTAAGCCGACGATTCAGCGTTGGGGGGGGATGATTATGAAAAGGTTTTTGGGTTTATTGGTTGGTTTTTTGATGTTAGGGACTGGTTTTGTTTTTGCCGAGGTGTCTTGTGAAAAAGGGATGGAGCACGGCAAAGAAATGAAGCATGAAAAGGAGATGATGTGCAAAAAGGGTGGGCGGGGTGAAGATGTCGGCAATGTTAAATGGTATCTCAAAAACAGTGCTGAACTGAACTTAACAAACGAGCAGGTAAAATCACTCGAAAAAATCCGCATGGATTGCAAAAGAGACGCAATAAAAAGACAAGCGGATATAAAACTTGCCAGGCTGGATTTAAGAGAACTTATTAAACAGGAAAAACCGGATTTTGTCTCCGTCCGTGCAAAAATCAAGCAGATATCGGAATTGCAATTGACATCAAAATTTGCTATGATTGATGCGATGGAAAGCGGTTTCAATGCTTTAACAAAAGAACAGCAAGATAAACTTCCGCAGTTAAAAAAAAAGAGAAAAGAAAACTGCAAGAAAAATAAAACCTGTGAGAAAAAATGACAGAGGATGGAATGCGTTCATAATCGGTAAGTGGATAGAGAATAGTGGTTTGGGGTTTGGGGTTTGGGGTTTGGGGTTGCCAACTGTCACTTACCACTTACCACTGTCGTGCTGTCATTGCGAGGTCCCGCAACAAGCGGGATAAACTCCGCCGAAGCAATCTCGTTGCTGTCATTGCGAGGCGTAGCCGCCTGTCATTCCCGAATGGTTCAATCGGGAATCCAAACTGGATTCCTGCTTCCGCAGGAATGACATGTCGTTTGTAGCCGAGGGGTTTATCCCCTCGTCGTGTCATTGCGAGGTCCCGCAACAAGCGGGATAAACTCCGCCGAAGCAATCTCGCCGTGCTGTCATTGCGAGGTCCCGCAACAAGCGGGATAAACTCCGCCGAAGCAATCTCGCGTCTCAACACCGGGATTGCCACGAGCCCCGATGGACATCGGGGCTCTCGCAATGACAATGTGGGATTGCTTCGTCGTTCATTTCATTCACTCCTCGCAATGACAACAGTTACGATTTACGGATGTTATCTTGTTGCTTGTCTTTTGATGGGGGGATTGAATAAATAAAATGAAAAAAAAAATTACAAGAACAGTACTTTTAACCTTATCGGTAATTTCAGGAGTACTAATTTTGGGTAGAAGCGATGATGAGACAGAAAAACATTTTAAGCGAGGAGTAGAATATACCAATGTAGAAAAGTATGATAAAGCTATTCAGGAATTTACCCATGTAATTACAAGTGACAAAAATTACGATAGTGCCTATCTTGCTTTGGGTGTTGTATATGCTCACAAAAAAATGGACAGAGAGTCCACCGAATTATTGAAAAAAGCGATTGAGTTGGACCCAAAGAAAGAAATGGCTTATTTTGTTTTAGCCAGGGTCTATGAAAAATTAGAAGAGAATGAAAATGCAATTCAAACCTGGGAAAAATTTCTCACTTTGAATCCAAAAGATGAACATTCAAAAATAGCAAAAAAACACTTAACAAGATTAAAGGCGAAAAAATGAAAAAACGAACTAATTGCATCCTGATTTTGTCTACTCTCTGCTTACTGATTGTTGCATTTTACGGTTGTGGACCAAGAGTATCAATCAGACGGGGCTATGATTTTAATCAGATTAAGCGTATAGGTGTATTAAAATTTGACAGTTCGCAAGTCGGTTGTTTTTCTTCCTACGATCCGGGGAATGCGGTGGCTGATGAGTTTGTACTTCAACTTTTGGACAGGGACGTTATGGTGATAGAACGCTCTCGTTTGGAAAATATAATGAAAGAACAAGATCTATGGAAAAGCGGAAGTATAGATTCCGCAACAGTTAAAAAAATAGGCAAACTTTTGGGCGTAGATGCTTTAATTATTGGCACAGTAACCAAGTATATTCCGGATAGAAAGGAAAGATTTTACTTAAAAGGTGAGCAGGACAAGTTGCGAGAGGAAATATTTATAGTAAATGCCGAAGTGGGCATCAGTGCCAGAATGGTTGATGTAGAGAGTGGTGTAGTTATCTGGGCAAGTTCATATACATATGATTCATTCTATATGGATAGTGCGATTATGCAGACGGTTTCTGCTATGATGGGCACATTAGAAGGTGTATTGCCAACAATGAAAAAAAGATAAAAAGAAGCCGAGGGGCGGTAGATAGAGAACAGGGGCCAGAGGTTAGAGGTCAGGGGACGGGAAGTATCAACGGCGAGATTGCCGCGAGTGCTTCGCATTCTTGCAACGACATCTTTGTTGCCGTTATTGGTAGTGAGCGGTCTTCAGACCGCTCAGAAAACAAACCGTTCAAAAAAGGACAATATGGTTCTTGATATACAGGGTCTAAAGACCCTGTGCTACCAATTTTTTAATTTTATCCCGAGAACAATCAGGATTTTGTTTTGCCTAACATTTTTAATTTACAATTACCTCTATTCCCAACCACTTACATTGCGGGATGTGATAATTGAGGCGAAAAAAAACAATCCCACTTTGATAAAAGCAGAAAAATCAGTTAAGTTAGCCCGCCTGCAATACCAAAGTTCATTCACTAATTTTCTTCCGCAGTTATCTGCGAATGCCGGTGTTTCGCAAACGGATTCGGACGGCTCCTGTTGGTCAAAAGGTTATTCTTACGGATTTTCCGGAAAACTTTCCGTTTTTTCCGGTTTTTCAGACATCAGTAATACCTCGTCAAAAAACATCCAATTATCAATTGCGGAAACCGACTATAAAAAAACCCTTTCCAACACCGTTTTCAATCTCAAAAAAAGTTTTATGGAACTATTGTGGAGCCAAGAGTCGGTAAAACTTGCCCAAGAGATACTAAAAAGGCGCACAGAAAATTACGAACTGGTTAAATTTAAATATGATGCCGGGAGAGAAGACAGGGGTTCTCTTCTCCGGGTGGAGGCGGACAAATATCAGGCGGAATATGAACTGTCAAAAGCAAAAAGAAGCGTTGTTTCTGCCTCCAGCGAACTTTTGAAGGATATGGGAAGGGATTCGAACAGTGTATCGGAAATACCGACCGCTGCAGGAAGTTTTACATTAGATGAGTCCATGCCCGTTCCGGTTTTCGGCGAGGTGCTTCTCAATATACCGGATTATGTTATTGCAAAAAATAATCTGGAAAAATCAGAATATGATTTGACATCAGCAAAGAGCCAACTTTATCCCGAAATTTCTCTTTCCGGCAGTGCTTCAAAAACTGGTGACCGTTGGACGCTGTCAAACGATAACCGGTCGGTAAGTTTGGGGCTATCCTACCCGTTTTTCCCCGGAGGCAGAAATTACTACGATATAAAAATATCTCAAACCAACAAAGTGATTTTGGAAGAAGCGTTCCGTTCAACGCGTCAGCAACTCGTTTCTACGCTTTCTTCCGTCTGGAACGATTTTATCAACGCAGTTGAAAGTGTAAAAGTTTCACAGATGTATTTTTTGGCGGCCCAGGAGCAATCAAAAATTACTTCAACAAAATATATCAACGGGCTTACTTCTTATCAGGACTGGTACACCGTTGAAAATGACTTTACCAATTCTCAGCGGTCATTGTTAAATGCCAAAAAAAATGCCGTGATTGCCGAAGCCAATTGGAAGAATGTTATTGGCATGGTAGAGTGAGAATAAAAGGTAGAGGAATTGGTAGTGAAGGGTCTTTAGACCCTTCAAAATATATGAAACAATTTACTCGGAAAAAACATAGATTAAAACCATCTTGTTATATCGGTTTTGTTAGGGTTACAATTACTATATGTATTAAGGATAAAAAAACAGTTTTTGTTAAGGACAAGATTTGTAATGCTGTTTTGAAGTTTTTACAAGAAGAACTGCAAAAAGAAAGAATTGTCAATTGGGCATATGTATTTATGTCAGACCATATTCATTTAGTTCTGGAAGGTAGGAATGAAAAAAGCAACATATTAGATGCAATAAAATTGTTTAAGCAAAAATCAGGATTTTGGTTAAAACATAATTTTAATACAACATGGCAAGAAAGTTTTTATGACCATATTCATAGAAAAGATGATAAATTAAGAGAACACATAAAATATATTTTTGAAAATCCTGTAAGAAAAAAATTAGTAAAAGAATTTCGGGAATATAGATATTTAGGTTCGTTGGATTACAAAATTGAAGATATAATTTAACGGGGTCTAAAGACCCCGTGCTACCAGTAAGAAATGGTAGTGAACGATCTTTAGACCGTTCATAGACCGTTCAAAAACGACACTTTAGGAGAATGAAAATGAAAAAAATAATTATTTTTGTTGTCGTGCTGATTTTAATAGTCGGTGGAATATTTTTATTTAAGAAAAACAAAAAGAATAACGGGTTTCAGGAAATCAGTCCAACGAGAGGTTCTATCGCTATTGAGTTTCGCGAAACTGGCACCGTCAGTCCCAGAAACCGTCTTGAGATAAAACCGCAGGTTGCCGGCAGACTTGAAGATATTCTCGTTGTTGAAGGGCAGAAGGTAAAAAAAGGTGAGGTTCTTGTTTGGATGAGTTCAACAGACCGTGCGACACTTTTAGATGTTGCTCGTGAAAAAGGCGAAGATGAATTTAAGAAATGGTCGGATGCCTACAAACCAACGCCTATTATCTCACCACTTGACGGTTTTATTATAGCAAGAAGTAAAGAACCGGGTCAGAGTGTATCGGTTAGTGATGTAATTCTGGTTATGGCTGATAAACTTATTATTGAAGCGGATGTTGATGAAACAGACCTTCGTCATCTTAAACTCGGTCAAGAAGTAGAAATCTTTTTAGATGCGTATCCGGATAAGGACTTTGACGGTATTATTGAGCATATTGCCTACGAGTCCGACATAATCAATAATGTAGTCGTCTATAAGGTAAAAATCCGTCCGTTAGAAATTCAGGAAAATTTCCGCGCTGGTATGACCGCGACGATAGAGGTCACCACAGACAAAAGAGAAAATGTTTTGCTTTTGCCTGTTGATGTAATTACGGAAAATGGCAACAAAAAATTTGTCAATATCAAAGTTGCCGGTGGTGAACCTGAGTTAAAAGAAGTCAGGGTAGGTATCAGCGACGGTAAAAAAATAGAAATTACAGAAGGCATTATGGAAGGCGATATAATTTTAAGTCCAATAAAAAATCAGAAAAGAGACAGGAGTTCGCAGATGAAAGTCGGTGGTATTCCTGGTATTGGTGGCGGCCGTTGAAAGGGGCAGGCTCGTGGCTCGTGGATAGTGGTAAAGTGGATAGTGAGATTAGAGCCTTGGAGTAGAGCCTTGGAGTAGAGCCTTCAGGCTCGTTTCAAGGACGTAAATCAATCGTCCCGATGTTACATCGGGACGCTACAATTTCGTTGCGAGGCGTAGCCGAAGCAATCTAACAACTGTCATTCCCGAATGTCGTTACCTGCCTGCGGTAGGCAGGTCGGGAATCCATGCTCTGTCATTGCGAGGAGCGAAGCGACGAAGCAATCTCATGTCTCGACACCGGGATTGCCACGAGCCCCGATGGACATCGGGGCTCTCGCAATGACATCGTTGTGGGATTGCTTCGTCGTTCATTTCATTCACTTCTCGCAATGACAGGCATCAGGATACAAAATGCGTTTGTATTAGTGTCAATTCGTGTTTAATTAAAAAAATGAACATTATTGAAATAAAAAATATTTCCAAAACATATCTTATGGGCGGCTTTGATATTCCTGCCCTTAATGGTGTGTCTGTTGAAATAGAAGAAGGCGAATTTGTTTCTGTAATGGGTGCGTCGGGCAGCGGGAAGTCCACCCTTCTTCATATTCTCGGGCTTTTGGACAAACCCACTTCTGGCAGTTATAAACTTTCCGGAAAAGAGATATCCAAATTTTCGGATAACGAACTGGCAACATTGCGGAACAAATTTCTCGGGTTCGTTTTCCAACAATTCAATCTTTTACCACGGACATCCGCAAAAGAAAATGTGGAATTACCGTTGATTTACTCATCCGATAACAAATCCGCCGATGCAATATCCGTGTTGAAAAAAGTAGGTCTTGCAGAGCGGATTTATCATAAACCAAATGAACTTTCAGGCGGACAGCAGCAACGAGTAGCGATTGCCCGTGCGCTGATAAACAATCCCCTTCTTATTTTTGCCGACGAGCCAACTGGAAATCTGGATTCAAAATCAGCGTTGGAAATAATAGAAATTCTTAAAGAACTTAACAACGCAGGCATCACAATTGTTATGGTAACCCACGAGCCGGATTTAGCATCTGCTGCAAGTAGAATTATTACTTTACAGGACGGCAAAATTATTTCCGATAAATCGCAGCCGACTTTTCACAAATCCAACGCTCCGATAAATCGGAGTGACTACCATCATAATTTACTGGTAGCTGCACCCTTTAATGTGCGTGTTTTCAAATTCCAAAGCATAAAAAGTTATTTTTTTCAGGCGCTCAGATCGCTTTTGTCAAACAAGACCCGTTCGGCACTTTCAATACTTGGTGTTTTAATCGGAGTGACAAGCGTTATAGCGATGCTCGCATTGGGGACAGGTGCGAAAGAAGATGTAAAAAAAAGAATTTCGTCACTGGGTTCAAATCTTCTAACGGTGAGAGCGTCATCGCACCGTGTGGGTGGTGTCTCAATGGAATCCGGAGCAGTTACGAGATTCACAATAGAGGATGCAAATGAAATCATGGAAAAAATTTCAGGTATTGATAAAGTTGCTGCACATGTAATAGGTCGTGGGCAGGTTGTATATCAAGGTAAAAACTGGAATACGCAAATTCAGGGAACGACAGAAGATTATCCCTATATGAGAAATGACCATCCAGTAACTGGCAGATTTTTTACAAAAAACGAGACAATCACCAGAACAAAAGTTGCTGTTATCGGGCAGACAATTGTAAAACAACTTTTTGGCGACAAAAATCCGCTTGGTGAATTCATTAAAATAAAAAGAATTGACTTTCAGGTGATTGGTATTTTACCTGCAAAAGGTTCTTCCGGATGGCGAGATGAAGATGATAAAATTATTATTCCATTAAATACTGCGATGTATCGGCTACTCGGCAAAGAATATGTTGACCAAATAGGTGTTCAGGTAAGTGATGCGAATTTGATGGATACTGTCAGCGCTCAAATTAAAAAACTGCTTCTTACACTTCATCGTCTGCCAGAATCACAAAGTGACACAATAGAAATAAGGAATATGGCTGATATTCAGGAGACAGTTACTGCGACGGTAAAAACATTTGCTTATCTTTTGGGTTCAATCGCATTTATAAGTTTGCTTGTCGGCGGCATTGGAATTATGAACATTATGCTGGTGTCGGTTACAGAAAGAACGAGAGAAATCGGACTGCGCAAAGCCGTCGGTGCAGACAACAGCGATATACTTTTCCAGTTTATGATTGAGTCGGTCGTTATATGTATTTTGGGCGGTCTCATCGGGATAATGTTCGGCTCCTTAATTTCATTTGCGCTTTCAAAATTCGCCGGATGGTCAACAAAAATATCTTTGTCGTCGGTTCTTTTAGCGTTTACATTCTCCGTTGCAATTGGTTTAATCTTCGGTATATGGCCTGCCAAAAAAGCATCTCAACTTAATCCAATAGACGCTCTCAGGTATGAATAACGGCATTTTCAAATCATTACGGCACAAAAATTTCCGGCTTTTTTTTATCGGGCAAACAATTTCTATGATAGGGTGCACTGAAAAATGCAAAAGTTCATTGAAATAATGACGGAAAAATGATATAATAGGTGTTAGATAACGATACGTTCTATGATAGTGTTCTTTTCTTCTTTTACGTATTGAGATGGTGTTCTGTAATTTAATTTTCTAAGTCTTTTAGACATATTGTATTCATTGATAAACTCAATAAGTTTTCCGTTCATCTCAAT
>JAZDKR010000024.1:0-64096 GCA_043802785.1 Elusimicrobiota bacterium | reverse complement strand
GATGAACTTATCAACAGCTATGACAAGAATCTAACAAAAGCGAAGCGAGTTATCAACAGAAAAGATGGAAAATGACAGAATCTTTACTGATATACTAACGCAAACTTAAGAGTAAAACAATTTTTCAGTAGACCCTAAATAATTGGGTAGAGGATTTTCGTAGGAAGGACAGATAATGCGCATAATAATTTTAGGCGCAAGCGGAATGCTTGGTCATCAATTGTGGCAATATTTGTCTGTTCGTTTTCCCAAGACATATGCTACAATCCGAGGTTGCCGTGATGATTATGAGAATTTTAATTTGCTTAAAAACGCGAATCAGGTGATAGAAAATATTGACGTATTGAATTTTCCTAATCTTGAAAAGGTTTTTGGTAAAACTAAACCGGAAGTTATTTTAAACTGTATTGGATGAGAAACTATTAAGTGATTTTGCGGCAAATATAAATGGGGTGGAGAGTATTGTGCGGATTTTGCGGGAAGTGCCGTCTGTTGAGCGTGCTATATTTACTTCATCACTGCTTGTCTGCAAAATGGGGTATATTCCTAAAGATGATAGTGAATATAATCCTACTACATTGTACGGACAAAGCAAGGTTCGTGGAGAACAGATTGTCCGTTCGGCGAAGGATTTACCTTATACATGGACAATCATCCGGCCGATTTCAGTCTGGGGGCCGTATGCACAAGAACCTTACAAAAACTTTTTTCAGTCAGTATCTCGTAATTGGTATTTTCATATCGGCTCAGGGCATTATAAAAGGTCAATGGGGTATGTGGAAAATATGGTTTATCAAATTCAGCAATTACTTTTGGCTTCGGTTGAGAAGGTAGACAGAAAAGTTTTTTATTTAGGGGATAGCCCTCCGGTAGACTTGTACGAATTTGCCAATGAAGTCCAATCGGTGTTAGGGGTAAGAAAAATCCGCCATTTACCGCTTTGGTCCGTTAAATTAGTAGCAAAAAGCGGGGATGTAGTTAAATCTTTGGGATGGAAAAAGTTTCCCTTAACCAGCTTCAGGCTTAATAACATCCGCACGGAATATATGTTTAATCTTCAGCCGATTATGGATATTGCGGCACCTTTACCGTATGATTTTAAAACCGGAATTAAGCGAACTGTTCAATATATGCGCGCGGCAGAAGAAATTTAAGCAAAGGAGAAATGAAGCCATGTTAAAAATTTTAGTTACCGGCGGGTTAGGTTTTATCGGGACAAATCTGGTCTCTGAATTACGCACACGCGGGCATGATGTCTGGACCTGCGACATACTTCAGGGAGCAGACCCTAAACACTTCAAGGCTGATACAGGAATTTATCAGCAGATGGATTGGATTTTTCGCAATCATAAATTTGATTATGTGTACCATTTAGCGGCTGAGTATGGCCGTTGGAATGGCGAAGATCACTATGAGAATCTTTGGCGGACTAATGTCATCGGCACTAAAAACATGCTTCGTCTTCAGGAAATCCATCATTTTCGCATGATTTTTTTCAGTAGCGCTGAAGTTTATGGTGATTATGATAAATTGATGACCGAAGATGTAATGGAGAAAGTTGCAATAAAACAGATGAATGACTACGCGATATCAAAGTGGGCAGGAGAATTGCAGTGTTTAAACTCCGAGATAATGTTTAATACTGAGACTGTGCGGGTTAGGCCGGTTGGCTGTTATGGGCCGCATGAATATTATAGCCGTTATCGGGGTGTGATTCCCATTATAGTATATAGTTGTTTGCATGGGTTAAAATTTACCGTTTATCGTGGACATATGCGTATTTTTGATTATGTAGAAGATACCTGTCGAACTTTTGCAAACATCGTAGACAACTTTATTCCCGGAGAAGTTTATAATATAGGAGGAAAGGAAGATTGGGGAATCAGCGTTGAAGAGCTTGCTGAAATTATTTTGAAAGAAACTAAAGCCGATAAGTCGCTCGCTCTATATAAAGGAGAGGAGAATTTTACTACTCGTGTGAAATTGGTTGACTTTAGTAAAAGCCGCAGAGATTTACGGCATAATCCTCAAATTGATATCAAAGAAGGCGTTCGGAGGTATGTAGCGTGGATGCGGAAGGTGCATGGAAAATAAAAGTCGGGAATATAAAAGGAGAAAATAATGGATAAGTATAAATCTTACTATAAAGGGAGAACTGTTTTGGTAACCGGTGGTGCCGGAGCAATCGGATGCAATCTTATTAGGGCGTTAAGCGCGTTGGAAGCAGAGAGAATTATAGTTTTAGATGATTTATCTAGCGCTGAATTATGGAGTATTCCTAATGAAAGGAATATCCAGTTTATTAAAGGAAGTGTGGTTGATCAAAATGAACTTAAGAGGGTGTTCAATTTAAAGCCGACAATTGTTTTTCATTTGGCTGCTCTTTTTGCCAATCAAAACTCTCTTGATTATCCGGAAAAAGATTTGGAAGTAAATGGTCTTGGCATTTTACGTACACTTCAATTTGCAAGTATGTCAGAAAAAGTCGAACGTTTTGTATACGCCAGTTCAGGTTGTTCAATTTATGGTAGTCATGGCAAATTACCGCTTACAGAGGATCAGATGTCTCTATTTCATACTACTCCTTATCAGATTACTAAAATGTTAGGCGAACTTTACTGTAACTTTTTTTATCATCATTATGATTTACCCGTAGTTAAGACAAGATTTTTCAATAGTTACGGGCCGGGAGAAGTACCCGGTCAGTATCGTAACGTAATTCCTAATTTTATTTACTGGGCTTTGTTAGGAAAACCTTTGGTTATAACCGGTAATCCTCATGCTACTCGTGATTTTGCTTGGGTTTTAGATTTGGTTGATGCTCTATTGCGTTCTGGGTATTGTAAAGAAGCAATCGGCGAAGCATATAATCTTTCTGGGGGCAGGGAAATTGAGATTGGTTATTTGGCAGAGAAAATAGTAGAATATTCCGGAAGTAAATCCGAAATTATAATTGGTTCAAAAAGAAAATGGGATACCAAAGATCGGTTATTGGCAAGTACAGATAAGGCCAACAAGATTATTGGTTATAAATCAAGCATGGATTTTGATGAAGGATTAAAGATTACTATAAACTGGATGAAAAGTAACTTGGAAAACATTAAACGTTCAGCAAAATTTGGCCCGGGCATTAGTAGCGCCAATATAGATGTCATAAAATAGGATATTTTACTTTTATGAGGATTTTAATAGTTTCTCAATATTTTTGGCCGGAAAACTTTCGGGTTAATGATATAAGTACAGGGTTAGTACAAAAAGGGCATCAAGTTACTGTCCTAACCGGAATACCAAATTATCCGGACGGCAAATTTTACTCCGGTTATAATTTTTTCAAAAATACACGTCAAAACTATTGCGGAGCTCAGGTAATTCGTGTTCCGCTTATTCCACGAGGAAAAGGTGGAAATTTTAATCTAGTTCTTAATTATTTGTCTTTTGTTATATTTGGATCATTGCTTGTTCCATTTGTTTGTAGTCAAAAATATGATGTTATATTTGTATATGGTATATCGCCGATTCTCATGGCTATACCCTCTATCGTCTTAAGGAAAATTCGTAAAGTCCAGTTAGTCTTATATGTCTTAGATTTATGGCCTGAATCTATTTCTGCCGTAGGTGCTATTAAGTCATCTTTATTTTTGAGCGTAGTAAAAAAAATTGTATATTTTATCTATAAACGTTGTGATCAGATTCTTGTTTCCTCCCCCGGTTTTGTAGGGCGGATTAAGGAAATGGGTATTGATGAATCGAAGATTAATTATTGGCCGCAATGGGCAGAGGATAATTATAAAATTGTTGCTGTTAATGAAAACTCAGCGGAAAGTCGAGAAATGTTTTCTGGTTTTCGTATTATGTTTGCGGGAAATATCGGCGCCGCGCAGGGCTTTAAAACAATTATCGAAGCCGCAGAAAAATTAAAGAAATTTTCAGATATCCATTGGATTATTAT
This sequence comes from Elusimicrobiota bacterium, assembly GCA_043802785.1. Lineage (GTDB taxonomy): Bacteria > Elusimicrobiota > UBA8919 > UBA8919 > UBA8919 > JAZDKR01. The sequence continues at coordinate 60,147 of JAZDKR010000024.1, read as the reverse complement.
CGGAGATGGCCGGATGAAGCCTTGGGTAGAAGAGCAGGTCCGGCTGCGTAAATTAGAGAATACTGTGCATCTTCTAGGGAAGCGTCCTGTAGAGACAATGTCGGGTTATTTTGCCTTGGCTGATGTGTTGTTGGTTAGCCTAAAAAGAGATCCTATATTTGCCCTTACGCTTCCGGCGAAGATCCAGTCGTATATGGCATGCGGCCGTCCGATTCTGGCGTGTCTTGACGGAGACGGGGCAAAGGTGATCCAGGAATCGGGAGCGGGATTTTCGTGTCCTGCTGATGACTATGTGGCGCTCTCAGAGTGTGTTTTAAAGATGTTTAATCTTACTGGTGCAGAACGAAAAGAAATGGGTTTACGGGGACGGGCGTATTTTGAGAAGCATTTTACGCGGGATGTTTTATTGGCACAATTTGAGAAGTGGATTGGGAAAGGTTGCCGAAAGAATTGTGAGAGTGCTCGTGAAGATGTCAGGCAGGGGTAGAGGGTAGAAGACAGAAGAATAGGTTGCTTAATGGAAATAGATAAGCGTAAAAAAGTGCTTGTAACGGGAGCAAATGGATTTATTGGCCGTAATCTGTGTGCTACTTTAAAAGAAAAAGGATATATTGTCCGAGGGGCTGTACGTAATAATGCACATGATGTCACTGGGGCTGATGATTATATTCAGGTGGGAGATATAAATGAGTCAACCGATTGGACAAATGCACTTAAAAATATTGATTTTGTTATTCATTTAGCTGGCCGGGCACATGTAATGGATGAACAAGAAAGTGATCCAGCTTCTGTATATCATCGGGTTAATGTTTTGGGAACTGAATGTCTTGCTATAGCATGTGCTCGGGCAGGTGTGCATAAGTTCATTTATATTAGCTCAATCGGCGTAAATGGGGAATTTACCGATAGAAAACCTTTTACCGAAAATAATATTCCTAATCCGGTTGGCGCGTATGCTGTTTCAAAATGGGAGGCTGAACAAACCTTGCGTAAGGCGGCAAAAAATACCGGGATGGAAGTTGTAATTTTACGACCGCCATTAGTTTATGGCCCAAACGCTCCGGGGAATTTTTCCCGTCTTATGCATCTAATTAAAAAGAGGATTCCGCTTCCTTTGGGCAAAATAAAGAATTTACATAGTTTTCTTTACCTCGGCAATTTGGTGGATGCTATTATTACTTGCGTTACTCATCCGCTGGCAGCAGGCGAGACTTTTTTGGTAAGCGATGGGCAGGATATTTCTACTCCGGATTTAATAAAGATGCTCGCTTTTGCGATGAATAAAAAGGCAGTTTTATTTTCTTTGCATTCGTGTATTTTGAAGGCGCTGTGTAGGATTGCGGGAAAGGCAGAAGAGCTGGAGAAATTAACAGGAACTCTTCTTGTTGACAGCAGTAAAATTAGAAATATGCTTGGCTGGGAACCACCTTTTACCATTGAAGAGGGGATTAAGGCGACGGTTAGAGGAATGACATTGACATGAATAATTTTACTCTTGACAACTCCAAAAATATGTGTAAAATGGAACTATGTATTCCAGATTAATTCACTCGCCTGAAGGTAAAAGTTTCTTCTTATTTGGTCCGCGAGGCACAGGTAAGACCACGTGGGTAAAGTCTGCTTTTCCCAAAGCTGTATATGTGGATTTATTAGAGGCGGAGCTTTTTAATAACCTTCTGGCTAATCCGCAACGGCTAGAAAACTTAATCCCTGAAGGTTTTAAGGACTGGATTATTATAGATGAAGTACAAAGAGTGCCCGAACTATTGAATGAGGTTCACCGCTTGATAGAGAAATATAAATATAAATTTATTTTAACCGGCTCAAATGCGCGAAAGATAAAGAGAAAAGGACAAAATTTACTGGCCGGCCGCGCCCTTACCTATTATATGCATTCGCTCACTGTATCGGAATTAGGTAAAGATTTTAATTTAGGGCATTCGCTTAAATATGGACAGTTGCCCAGTGTTTATATGGAAAAAGATCCAAAGGCATATCTTGAGAGTTATGTAAAGACCTATCTGGAAGAGGAAATACAACAGGAGGGCTTAACCAGAAATTTAGCGGGATTTGCCCGTTTCCTTGAAGCAGCAAGTTTTTCGCAAGGATCAATCCTTAATATCTCGTCGGTTGCCAGGGAGTGTTCCGTTGATCGCAAGGTTGTGGAAAGTTACTTTTTAATATTAGAAGAGTTGCTTATGGCTTACAGGGTGCCTGTTTTTGTCAAAAAAGCAAAGAGACGTATGATTGGTCATCCTAAATTCTATTTTTTTGACGCGGGAGTTTACCGCACTTTAAGGCCTGCGGGCCCTTTGGATATGCCCGAAGAAATAGAAGGCATCAGTCTCGAGACGCTTCTTTTCCAAGAACTCAATGCCGCAAATACCGATTACGGGCTAGGATATAAAATATACTATTGGAGGACGGCTGACAATGCGGAAGTGGATTTTGTGTTATACGGGGATAAAGGGATTTGTGTTTTTGAGATTAAACGAACTAATAGGATTTCAGGGGGCATGTTAAAAGGGTTAAAGTCTTTTCTTGCAGATTACCATATGTCAAAGGCATATTTTGTATATGGAGGTAGTCGTGAAATGAGAGATGGCAAAATTTCAATTCTTCCCATAGAAGATGCGCTAAGGCGACTACCCGAACTTTTGTCTTAGATATTCTTGGCATTCTGAAAAATAATATTTCTTTTGTAACCACTTATCTTTGATGCAATTTCTGAAGCTGCATGTGATGATAAAGCGCATTTTTGATTTAATATTGGTTTTGGTTTTGATAGTTTTATTTAGTATCCCTATGCTGGTTATTGCCGCGGCAATTAAATTATCTTCCAAAGGACCGGTTATATTCTGGACAAATCGTATTGGCAGGAACAATTGTATTTTCAAAATGGCTAAATTCAGGACTATGAAAATTGATACTCCTCAATTGGCAACTCACTTAATGAAGGATCCAGAAATTTACTTGACCTCAATCGGAAAGTTCTTGCGTGCATACAGCATTGATGAAATTCCTCAGATATTTAATGTCCTTAAGGGCGATATGAGTTTTGTTGGTCCTCGTCCTGCGTTATTTAATCAGGATGATCTGGTGGCATTACGAACTAAAAAAAATATTCATAACCTGATTCCTGGAGTTACCGGTTGGGCACAGATAAATGGAAGAGATGACTTACCAATTCCCGTAAAAGTTTCTTTTGAAGAGTATTACTTCAATCACCGCTCTTTTGTTTTTGATATTTACATCATTCTTTTGACTGTTCTGAAGGTTATTAGAAAAGAAGGTGTTCAGCATTAAAAAATCTTATCAAATAATTTCAATATGAACATAAAAAAAATAATAGTTAATTTACGAAGGCCTCTGATTGTGCTGCTTCATTTGTGCCTGATCATTATTGCATATATCTCGGCGTTTTATCTTCGGTTTGAATTTACATTTTTTCCTGAAAACTGGCAAGTTATTTTAAGAACTCTTCCGTTTTTGATTATCATAAAACTTCTTTTCTTTTATTTTTTCGGACTGTTCACAGGTTTGTGGAGATATGTAAGTATTGGCGATTTATGGGATATAATACTCGCTAATTTTCTTGCTAATGTCGTTTTCGCTGCAACCGTATTTTTTTATCATACTTTTTTCGGATTTCCTCGTTCCGTTTTCATAATTGACTTTATTTTGTGCACTGTTTTTGTATCGGGTGTCAGGTTTTTTACCCGTTTAATAAGAGAAAGATTCAAGGAATCACTGACAACAAAAAAAAAAGAATGTTCTGATTGTCGGTGCGGGTCAGGCGGGAATAGCGGTTTTGAGGGAGTGTCAGAATAATTTGCTCGCTGGCTTGAATATAGTCGGTTTTATTGACGACGACACTGCCAAAAAAAGGCATTCTATATTCGGTTTGAAAATCTTCGGTGGCAGAAAAATTATTCCTGATGTGGTTTCAAAATACGATGTTGAAGAAATAATTTTGGCAATACCGTCTGTGAAAGGCGAAGCAATAAGAGACATTCTTTCGTATTGCGAGATGACGGATGCAAATATAAAAATCGTTCCAGGGTTTGATAAAATAATATCCGGGCATCTTGAAGTGAAGCCGCGCAAAGTTCAGCCGGATGATTTGTTGGGCAGGGAATCGGTAAAAATAGACGAAACGGAAATAAGTTCCTACATCAGAAACAAACGGGTTTTGGTCACCGGTGCCGGTGGTTCAATTGGTGCGGAGTTGTGTCGGCAAATAGTGAAATTTTCGCCTGAACTTTTGATTCTTTTGGATAACCACGAAAATTATGTTTATTATCTCGGAGTTGAATTTTCCACCCTCTATCCCCAATTGAAATATAAGACAATAATTGGAGATATAAAGGATGTCGGGTTATTGAGGCACATATTTTTTACTTACAGGCCGGATGTCGTTTTTCACGCTGCAGCGCATAAGCATGTTCCTCTGATGGAAGAAAATCCGGTCTCGGCGATAAAAAATAATATTATTGGTTCCAGAAATTTAATTTATGCCTCACATCATTACAAAGTTGAACGGTTTGTTCTTATTTCTACCGATAAAGCAGTCAATCCAGCAAATGTTATGGGTGCAACAAAGAGGGTTGCGGAGAAAATTTTGCAGGCAAAAGCAGGGTTCAGCAAAACAAAGTTTATAGCGGTTCGTTTCGGAAATGTTCTCGGTTCAACAGGCAGCGTAATTCCATTGTTCAAAAAACAGATTGAGGATGGCGGACCTGTAACGGTAACTCACCCGGATGTTCGAAGATATTTTATGAGTATTCCCGAGGCGGCGCAACTTGTCCTACAGGCGGGTGCGATGGGTTCTGGCGTCGGCGAAATTTTTATTTTGGATATGGGTGAGCAGATAAAAATTGTTGATTTGGCAAAAAACCTTATTGCTCTTTCGGGGCTTAAATTAGACAAAGATATTTCAATTAAATATGTTGGACTTCGTCCCGGCGAAAAACTTTACGAAGAAATACTTTTGGACAAAGAAAAAGATAAAATTACAAAGCATAGAAAAATATATGTAACCACTCCTGAAAATCTTGACCCATCTAAAATCAGGAAAGATATAAGGGAACTGGAGCATTTTGCTGTTATAATGGACGAGGAAAAAATCATTCTTAAATTAAAAGAAATGGTTCCCAATTATGCCCCCGCGAATATAGACAAGTAGTTGCCCAATTTATTGGGCGATGTTATGCCTGATAAATCAGGCAACTACAATTTAGTTGACAAAATAGATATGAAAAACATTCTGACTGACAAAAAAATATTTACCGATACGATATTTATACTTCTTGTTATTTATGGTGTAAGTACATCAATCTCAATTGCTGTTACTAATATTATTCTGGGCTTGCTGCTTTTAATTGTTTTAATAAATCTCGTGTTGGGAAAGAAGTTTTTTTCCAGTTGGGAAGGGTTGCCGCTGCTTTTTCTTTATTTTTGGCGTGCAATGAGAGTTTTTTTTAATCCTTCAAATTGGATTAAATACGGAGGGAAATTTTGGGATCATCTTCCGTATTTTGTTATTCCGCAGTTACATATCAAGAAAATAAAAGTAATCGTTTATTCTACTTTGGTTGTTGCTTCTTTTGTTGTATTGCTGGGGATTTTACAGCATATTTTTCATTTTGATTATCCATTTTTGAAAAACCAACCGTTTATAAACGGCAGATTTATCGGTTTGAATTTCAGGAATTTTTTACACACCGGAGGGTATTACAGTATAATAGCAATAGTATCTTTTATATTTTTTTGTTATTCTAATGAAAATGTGAAAATAAAAGTTGGTTTATTTGTTTTGACGTTGCTTAATTTTATTGCGGTTCTTTTGAATGGATCAAGAACATATTATGTAGCAACTTTATTGACGGTACTATTGATACTATTGAGAAAAAAAATAAAATGGTTCATATTAGGAACCGGATTGATTTTCCTTTTGTTTATTGGTATATTTAAGTATTCTTTCAGCATAAAAAGTAGAATTATAAGTATATTTGATACGAAAGAAAATTTAAGTAATGTTGAGCGATTATGGATGTGGGGAACAGCATTGAAAATAATGAAAAACCATCCTATAATTGGTGTCGGCTATGAAAATTGGGGGAAAGAGGTAGAAGTATATTTTGAAAAGGAAAAGGAGCAATATCCGTTATTATGGATTGTTTCCAGGTGTTATAAAGGGGGAAGTAGTGAAAAAGATATATTAAATGTACTCAAGGGACATCCGCATAATACATATCTGAATGTCGGTGTTAGCGAGGGTTTAATTGGTTTAATTCTTTTTGTCCTGTTTTGGTTTGGCAATTCCATAATGGCGTTTAAGCGTGCACGGATGGCTGAAAAAGGAAGTGTTAGATGCACACTAAACCTTGCTGTTGGGTATTCTATCATAATGCTGATGATTGCCGGTTTTTTTGAGAATAATTTAACGACCGCGCGTATATTATTACCGATTACTTTTTTTATTGGACTGTCGTATGTAGAGGATGGAGAATAAAAGGCAGAGATTGGAGATTAAGAGATTGAGTGATTAAGTGATTAAGGATTTTTCTAATTCTCTAATCTCTAATCTCTGTCGTTAATGGAGGAGGAAAAAAAATGAGAAAATTACAGATTGTACAGATGAACAAGTTACTTAATTCTGCCTTCTTAATCCTTACCACTTACCACTTACTACTTACCACTTCCTGCCTTTATTGTGAGTCGGAAAGAAGATTAAATGTAAATCTAACAGACGAAAAAGTGGTGGTATCTTTGCCAGTTGACGGCTGGGATATCCAAACGCTTACTTCAGAAAGTGATGAAGAAGGAGAGTATGCTTCAATGTGCCTTGATAGTAATGATTTTCCTAATCTTTCGTTTTGTAGCAAAAAAGGTGTAGGGTATCTTAAATGGACAGGCAATTCTTGGGAAAAACAATATACTCCGTCTAACGGTGAAACATACAAGTTCACATCTATAGCAGTCAGTAGCAATTTTTCACATATAGCGTATTATGATTCTACCAACAAGGATTTAAAGTATGCTCGTTGGGATGGTTTATCGTGGGATGTTCAGACGGTTGATTCAATAGGCGAAGTCGGTGAAGATAGTTCCATAGCGGTTAGTAACGATTTCAAACATATAGCATATTATGATTCTACCAACGGCGACTTAAAGTATGCTCATTGGACTGGTTCTTCGTGGAATATTCAGATGGTTGATTCAGCCGGTGCGGTAGGCAAGTTCACCTCCATCGCGATTGATAGCAATAATTTTCCGCATATAGCATATTATGATTCTACCAACGGTGATTTAAAATATGCTCGTTGGACTGGTTCTTCGTGGGATATTCAGACGGTTGATTCAACAGGTGAAGTTGGTGAAGATAGTTCCATAGTGGTTGATAGCAATAATTTTCCGCATATAGCATATTATGATGCTACCAATAGGGATTTAAAATATGCTCACTGGACTGGTTCTGCATGGGCTATCCAGACGGTTGACAGTGAAGGTTATGTTGGTGAATATACATCAATAACTCTGGATGCAAAGTTGCCTGATGTGACTCCGCACGTTTCGTATTATGGCAACTCTGACCTTAAATATGCTTACTGGACGGGTTCTGAATGGAAAATTCAGACGATTGATGCCGAAGGTATTGTCGGATTTGATACATCCATAATGCTTGATAAACAAGGTCGCCCGCATATTTCTTATTACAATTATTCAAAGAAAACATTAAAATATGTCACTAAAAAAAAGTAAAGTTTTGATTATAATCCCGACATATAACGAGAGAGAAAATATAGAAAAGATTGTTGACCAAGTTCTCAATCTTCCGCCAAAGGCGGACTCGCCGATCCGTGTGGCGGGCGATCTCAATCTCTTAATCATTGACGATAATTCGCCCGACGGAACGGGAGAGATATCGGAAGGGTTAAAAGCGGCACAAAGTGTCATTGCGAGGAGTCCCGATAAGATCGGGACGACGAAGCAATCTCATATGACAGAATTGGAACAATCTTCGCAATCTCAATTAGAAATTATTCATCGTGAAAAAAAACTTGGACTTGGGACAGCATACATTCAAGGATTTAAGTGGGCTTTGGTAAGAGATTTTGATTTTATTTTTACTATGGATGCAGATTTTTCCCATAACCCGGAATGTTTTTTGGGGTTCCTAAAAAAACTCAAAAGTTATGATTTAGTAGTCGGTTCTCGTTATGTAAAAGGCGGTTGTAATTCAATGCCCGTCCATAGAAAAATAATATCCCGTCTGGGGAATTTGTATGCGAAAACAGTTTTATGTATGCCTGTTAATGACTGCACATCTGGTTTTATGGGTTTCCGTCGTAAAGTGCTGGAAAATATAAATCTTGACGAAGTGAAGTCAGAGGGTTATGGATTTTTGATAGAAATGAAATACAGGGCACACAAACTCGGATATAAAATTTTTGAGTACCCTATATTTTTTGCCGATAGATCGATTGGCAAATCCAAGATTTCGAAAAATATTATTTGGGAAGCAATTTTTTTAGTATGGAAATTAAAATTTATGGAGATTCAACCTCAATAATGGGATTAAAAATTTTAGTAGCAGGTGGGGCGGGGTTTATTGGTTCAAATATTGTAGATGCTTATATTCAACAGGGGCATAGTGTGATTGTTGTTGATAATTTAATTACTGGCAGAAAAGAAAACTTAAATCCGAAAGCAAAATTTTACAACACAGACATCACGAATAAAAAACGGATTATGCAGATATTTGAGACGGAAAAGCCGGATATTGTAAATCATCACGCTGCACAGATAGATGTGAGAAAATCAGTTGCCGACCCGATATTTGATGCGACGACAAACATTCTGGGAACAATAAATCTTTTGGAAAACTCTGTCCGGTACGGTGTGAAAAAATTCATTTTTGCATCCAGTGGTGGTGTGATGTATGGTGAATGTGGAACTCGTCGTGGAGAGTCACCGACGGAAAACAAAACCCCCGAACCACTTTCGCCATATGGAATTGCAAAACGGTCAGTTGAGTATTATCTTAATTATTACGCAAAAATATCTGGATTAAAATACACTGCTTTAAGGTATGGCAATGTCTACGGACCCCGTCAGGACCCTCGCGGCGAAGCGGGTGTTGTGACGATTTTCATCAACAGAATTCTGGCGAATGAGCAGGTAAACCCAGCCCTTCCTCAAAAGACCTTAAGGAAGGGCTGTGTAAATATTTTTGGCGACGGCGAGCAGATGCGTGACTATGTTTTTGTTTCAGATATCGTCAATGCGAATTTGATTGCACTTATCAAAGGCGAAAACGAAATTTTTAATATAGGAACCGGAAAGACAGAGTCGGTAAACCAACTTTTTTACGAACTTTCAAAAATAACAGGATATTCTCAAAAACCAGTATATGAATATCAGAGGACTGGCGAGTTATTCAAAAGTTCGCTTGATGTGAGAAAAGCGAAAAAAATTCTCGGCTGGTCGGCAAAAATTAAATTCAGCGACGGCTTGAAGAAAACAGTTGACTATTTTAGAAAATGCGAATAAACGCGAATAAAAACAACGCGAATGGTCGCGAATGGAACGCAGATATTCGCGAATATTAGTCCCGCCGAAGCGGGAATTAGCGTAAATTCGCGTGTGAGTGAACGGAGTGAGCGAACTATGAAAGCAATAATTCTTATTGGCGGATTTGGCACGCGGCTTAGACCATTGACTTGCAACACTCCAAAACCGTTGTTGCCCGTGCTCAACAAACCGTTTTCTTTGTATCAGATAGAACTTCTCAAAAAGTACGGAATAAAAGACATTATTCTTTGCATGGCTTATTTACCGTCGGAGTTTAAAAAATATTTCGGTGATGGTAAAAAATTCGGTGTCAAAATATCATATGCTGTTGAGAAAACGCCTCTTGGGACTGGTGGCGCAATTAAAAATGCCGAAAAATTTGTGGACGATTCCGTTATTATTTTCAACGGGGATGTTCTGACGGAAATTAATCTGGCAAAACTTGTACAATTCCACAAGAAAAAAAAATCAAAGGTGACTGTTTCCCTCATCAGAGTTCCAGACCCCACAAGTTTTGGTCTTGTTGAGACGGCAAAAGACGGAAAGATATTGCAATTTCTGGAAAAGCCATCTATTAGCCAGATTACCGTAGATACTGTCAATGCCGGCACATATATTTTTGAACCGGAAATTTTCAAGGAAATGCCGCTTGATGTTATTTATTCCGTCGAGCGGGAACTGTTCCCTACATTACTTAACAAAAAAATTCCTTTTTATGGTTACATTTATTCTGCTTACTGGATTGATATTGGGACTACGGAAAAATATTTGCAGATTCACAATGATTTGATGAACCAGATGAAAAAAAATGTTATTGGCAAAGAATCAAAAATAGCAAAAAGTGTAAGAGTTTTCGGTCATCTTGTCGTGGGTGATAATACCCAACTATCTGAAAAAACCACAATTTCCGGCAATGTATGTTTAGGAAATAATGTTAAAATTGGGGAAAATTGTTTTCTATCCGATTGCATAGTTTTAGACGGCACAAGAATACAGAAAAATAGCAAAATTGAAAAATCAGTTATTGGCAAAAATTGCACAATTGAAGAACATTCTTATTTAACCGATGGATGCACCATTGCCGACAAAACAGTTATAAAAAGTTACAGCAAACTATAGGAACGCAAAACAGACGCGAAAAAGAACGCGAAACAGACGCGAAACATTTAGCGTTGGTTTCGCGGGTTTTCAAAGTTTAGCGTCAGTTTAGCGGTTCTTTATGAAAATTGTCAAAAAACCGTGGGGATATGAAAAGTGGTTCGCTCAGACGAAAAAATATGTGGGCAAAATCCTTTTTATTAAAAAAGGTCATCGCTTAAGCAAACAGTATCATAAAATAAAACACGAGACGATTTACACGCTAAAGGGTAGATACATTATGGAGTTATCCCGCTTTGCGGGATCTTCGCTTCGCTCCGAGAAAAAAATAATGAAAGAAGGTTCAGTTATCGTCATCCCGCCGAAAAAAATTCACAGGATGCATTCTAAATTTTGTGATGTAACACTTTTGGAGGTTTCAACTCCGGAGGTCTGGGATGTTGTCCGTCTGGAAGACGATTATGGCAGGGACACTGATAAACACGGACAATAAAAATGGAAAAACAAAAACTACTATCCCCTATCCCCTATCCCCTATCCCCTGCCATTAAGTTTGGTACTGACGGGTGGCGCGGGATAATTGCAAGGGACTTTACCTTTGAGAATGTTGGAATAGTTGCTCAGGCGATTGCGGATTATATAAAGGCAGAGTGTAGTGTGGAGGGAGTAGGGTGTAGCGGTCCGCCTAGGCGGACAAATTTAGCGAATTTACATTCGCCGCTACACCCTATCCCCTACCCCCTATCCCCTGTCGTTATCGTCGGGTATGACAACAGGTTTCTTTCGGAGAAATTTGCACTCCATGTTGCAAGAGTTATTTCTGCGAATGGGATACATTCGGCGGTTTCGCAGACGGCAGCAACTTCGCCATCGGTCTCATTTTTTTGTAAAAAAAACAATTGTCTTGGGGTGATGATAACGGCAAGTCATAATCCGCCCGACTGGAACGGTCTAAAAATAAAACTTCAATACGGAGGTTCTGTTTCGGAAAAAATCATAAATACAATTTCAAAACATCTGTATAAGAGTGCTGTCAAAACTAATAATGAGGATATCCAACAATTGTCATTGCGAGGTCGCAGTGACGACCTCGCAATGACGCGAAGAGTGGATATTATCAGCGATTACAAAAAATATCTGAAATCACTTGTTAGATTGAATCCATCATCAAAATCCAAAATTGTCCTTGATTATATGCATGGAAGCGGCGTTGGTATTTTTGAGTCCGTCTGTGGCGGATTCAAAAATGACTCGCAAAGTCATTCTGAGTCCCGCATAACGGGACGAAGAATCTCAAAGATTTATTCAATACATAATTCTCATGACCCATTATTTGCCGGAGTAAATCCCGAGCCGATAGAAAAAAATCTCACAGAACTAAAAAAAGTGGTATTGAAAAATGGGGCAGCCGTAGGTTTTGCTTTTGACGGCGACGCTGACCGCTTGGGTGTTATAGACGACAAAGGCAGATATCTTTCACCGCATATTGTTTTTCCTCTGATTTTGTTGTATCTTGTAGAAGGAAGAAAAATAAAAGGAAAAGTTGTTCAGGCGATTTCACTTGGGTATCTTTCCGAAAGAATTGCGAAAAAATTTTGTCTCCCTTTTGAAGAGGTTCCTGTCGGTTTCAAGTATGTTTGTGAAAAAATGCTCGCTGAAAATGTTTTGCTCGGTGGTGAAGAATCCGGCGGTTACGGATGGAAAGGCAGCATACCGGAACGAGACGGTATCTTAAATGCACTTTTAATTACCGAGATGCTTTCGCAAACAAAGAAAAAACTTTCACAGTTAGTTGATGATTTGCAAAAAAGATTCGGGAAATCATATTATTTAAGAAGAGATATAAAACTTTCAAAGCCCGTTGATAAGCAAGAATTTGTTAAACAGATTGAACAAAAAATTCGTCCCAATTCGTCCGCCTTTGGCGGAAATTCGTGGCAATTCGCGTCTCGCCTCGGCGGGATCAAGGAAATCAGAACCTATGACGGAATAAAAATAATTTTTGATCCGTCCCGCCTTGGCGGGACAGGTTGGCTATTGCTTCGTCCGTCGGGAACAGAGCCGATTTTAAGGACATACTCTGAAACAGATTCACTCGGCAAAACAAAAAAATTACTTGATTTTGCCGAAAAAATTTGTGATAATCTAACAACCGCAAAACAGACGCAAAACATTTCGCGTTAGTTTCGCGGGTTTTCAAAGTTTAGCGTCAGTTTAGCGGTCTTTAAGGGGGAGAAAATGTTTAGTGGAAATTATGTGTTCACTTCGGAGTCGGTGACGGAAGGGCATCCTGATAAGGTCTGCGACCAAATTTCGGATGCAGTATTGGATGAGGTCTATAGACATGACCCGCCGTTGAAAAATAATTTTCGGTGTCGGGTTGCCTGTGAGACATACATTACCGTCGGTCTTTTAATTGTCGGTGGTGAAATAACCACTAATGCCTATATTGATGTCCAGAATTTAGCGCGCGGCGTTATCAAAGACATCGGCTATACGGACATGAAATATGGTTTTAATTACCAGACCTGCGGGATACTTAATGCAATCGGCCGCCAGTCGCCGGATATTTCGCAGGGTGTTGGAAGAAAAGGGAAAGAAATAGGTGCAGGCGACCAGGGACTTATGATTGGTTATGCCTGTAACGAGACGAAAGAATTGATGCCGCTACCGATAATGCTTGCACAAAAACTTACAATGCGGCTTGCGGAAGTAAGGAAAAAAAATATTTTGAAATACATCGGTCCCGACGGTAAATCACAGGTTACAGTAAGATATGTTGATGGCAGACCAGTTTCCGTTGAGAAAATAGTTATTTCAACACAGCACACCGAGGATTCCGTGGACAAGAAAACTGGAAATCTTGCCAACTGGGCAAAAGAGGAAATAATTGAGACGGTAATCGTTCCTACAATTCCAAAAAATCTTTTAGAAAAGTTCAGTTTCAAAAATGACTGTTACATAAATCCTACGGGCAGATTTGTAATAGGTGGTCCGCAGTCGGATACGGGAATGACCGGCAGAAAAATCATTGTTGATACTTACGGTGGTATGGCACCTCACGGTGGCGGAGCATTTTCAGGAAAGGATCCGACGAAAGTTGACCGTTCTGCGTGTTATATGTCAAGGTACATCGCAAAAAATATCGTTGCCGCAGGTTTAGCAGAGAAATGCATAATTCAATTAGCATATGCAATTGGTATTGCTGAGCCGGTTTCAATAATGGTTGATTCACTCGGAACAGGTGTTGCCGATGACAAACTTGAAAAAGCGGTAAGGGAAATATTTTTATTAACACCGAGAGGGATAATAGAAACGCTTGAACTTCATAAACCGATTTATCAGAAGACGGCTGCTTACGGGCATTTCGGAAGAAGCGAGTTTAGTTGGGAAAAAACAGATAAAGCGGCAATGTTAAAAGAAGCAATAAGTAGTAGATAGTAGGTAGGGAATATGGAATAGGGAATTTGAACTACACGACAACGGCTATGTTGTAGTTGCTCAATTTATTGAGCGCCTTTATCAACGGCGCCGATAAATCGGGAAACTACAAGGTCAATGGCGCCTGATAAATCAGGCGACTACAAGGTCATTGTGTGACGAAGTCGCTTATTTTGTAGGAGGAATAATGAACTACGATGTTAAAGATTTAAAATTGGCAGAAGTTGGGAAAAACAGGATTGAGTGGGCGGAACGGGATATGCCGGTTCTTCGTCTTATAAAAGAAAGATTTGCAAAAGAAAAACCGCTGAAAAATATCACCGTTGCCGCATGTCTTCATGTAACAAGTGAGACGGCAAATCTGATGCTCACGATGAAGGAAGGTGGCGCAAAAATTTTTTTGTGTGCCTCAAATCCGCTTTCCACACAGGATGATGTAGCGGCGTCTTTGGTTTCCGATTTTGGCATACCGACATTCGCAATAAAAGGCGAGGACAACAAAACATATTACAAACATATACAGTCGGTTCTTGCCGCAAATCCGCAAATAACAATGGACGACGGTGCCGACCTTGTTACTACTTTACATACTGGTTCACGAGTTCACGGGTTCATGAGTTCACGGGTTATAGGTGGAACGGAAGAGACAACGACAGGCGTAATACGGCTTAAAGCAATGGCGAAAGATGGCGTGCTAAAATATCCGATAATTGCCGTCAATGATGCTCTCACAAAACACCTTTTTGATAACAGGTATGGCACCGGGCAGTCCACACTTGACGGAATCATCCGTGCAACAAATGTGCTTCTGGCAGGACGAAATGTGGTTGTTGTCGGTTACGGATGGTGTGGTAGAGGTGTTGCAATGCGTGCTAAAGGAATGGGTGCTAATGTTATCGTTACTGAGATTGACCATCTTAAAGCAATAGAGGCACTAATGGATGGATTTCAGGTGATGCCGATGATGGATGCATCAAAAGTGGGCGATATTTTTGTTACCTTAACCGGCGACATAAATGTTGTTGATAAACAGCATTTTCTTAAAATGAAAAGCGGTGCGATTGTTTGCAACTCGGGACATTTTAATGTTGAAATAAACATACCTGCATTGAAAAAACTTTGCTCTTCCACTCGTAGCGGTCGGATTTATCCGACTATAAGAAAAGTGAAAGAGTTTGTTGAAGAATACACTCTGAAAAATGGCAGAAAAATTTATATTCTTGCCGATGGACGGCTTATAAATCTTGCTGCTGCTGAGGGACATCCAGCATCAGTTATGGATATGTCATTTGCTAACCAGTCGCTTGCTGCGGAATATCTTGTAAAAAATGTAGGTAGTCGCAGATGTCATAGCGAGGAGTCCCGATACAATCGGGACGACGAAGCAATCTCAACGCAGATGAAATTACAAAATCAAGTGTATCCGGTGCCGAAGGATATTGACGAAAAAATTGCCGAATTAAAACTTGCGTCGTTGGGTGTCCAAATAGACAAATTAACGCCCGAGCAGAAAAAATATCTTTCAAGTTGGCAGGAAGGAACGTAGAAGCAGAGATTAGGAGATTAGGAGAGAAAGACAGATGTAGTTGCCCGATTTATCGGGCGCCGTGCGTTGTGTTAGTGGCATGGTTTCTCTGCTGTAATCACAAATTTTAATTTGGTTGTCATTGCGAGGACTCCGACGAAGTCGGAGGACGAAGCAATCTATTTTTTGGGATTGCCACCCGCATATGGCGAGGCCTCGCCCCTTTGGGGCGGGTGGTTTCACCTCGCAATGACAAACAAAAACGGGGGTTTTTATGAAAAAGATTTTAGGTTTAATTTTTCTTACTCTCTTACTTTCTTACTCTCTCACTCACTGTCTTTACGCTGATTCTTTCAAAATTCTCGGTACTCGGCCTCTGTCTATGGGCGGGGCATATATTGCAATCGCCGAAGATGCACTGACGCAGTATTATAATCCAGCCGGACTTGGTGTTGGCAAAGATGTAGATGTTCAGATGCCCGTCGGTGTTCAGTTGGAAGCAACCGGTGATATTCTTGGTTCCGCCGACCGTCTTTCTAAAATTGCCGACCAGTTTGCCAAGATTTCAGAAGCACAAAAAAACGGGACAGCAATAGAGTTAAGTCAACTAAAAACATTTTTTGATTCTGTAAAAATACTTGACGAATTGAACAAAGGAGGAAAAGGTATTTTATCAGATATTTCTGCGGGTGCGAACATCCGTGTTAGCCATTTTGCATTTTCAGTAAATAATTTTACATCTTTTGGCTGCGACCCGGAAATTGATATAAAAAATATAGGGCTTGGAAAATCGTTTGGTGAGACAGGAGGCATTGACCTTTCAGGGATTGTAGGACTTGGCTCACCACTTTCTGACCCAGATTTACAGCAATCAGCAGATGATTTAGCAAGTACGATTGGTGATTTAGGAAATGCGGCAAGTACTGTTTTTGGAATTGAACTTGGTGATGTGTATAATTCACAGGATATTGCAAACGCTTTAATTAACGCCGCTGTTGAAGAGGGGTTATCTCCTGATGAAATTAAAGATGCTGTCTCAATAATAAACAAATACAATACTGAATACATAGAACCACTGATAACCGATTCATCTGCTGGTTCGTACAAAAACAACACATCTAACCTTACAGTTCGCGGCACATCCGTTTTTGAGGCGTCGTTAGGCTATGGTAATTCTGCACCTTATGTTCAATCAACAACTACACTGAGCGGATTTTTCAAAGGGCTTTATGTCGGTGGCAACCTGAAATATATGAATGGATATGTTGGCTATGCCAAAGTAAAAGTGCTTTCCGATGATGAGGTAGACCCGTTTGATGATTTGCAAAATAACTATAAAACTTCAAATGCCGTTGGTTTGGATTTGGGGTTTTTACTTCAAAAAAAGTTTTTTGGAAAGAAAACAAATTTTGGGCTTTTGTTGAGAAATATAAACTCACCAAAATTTGATCAGCCGGCGGAAGCGATTGCCGACGGCGAAAGTTCAAAATATAAAATATCGCCGCAGGTAAGAGGCGGCGTTGCCGTGTGGCCATTTAACTGGTGGACGATTGCTTCAGATATTGATTTGACGAAAAACTCAACACCACTTCCATGCTACGATTCCCGTCTGTGGGGTCTTGGCAACGAGTTTAATCTGGTTAACAGCAAATGGTTTAATCTTGCTCTGCGTTGTGGTTTGATGAAAAACCTTGCAGAGTCATCTTCAAAACTTGCCTATACCGGCGGATTTGGTTTAACGCTCGCCCACTTTGTTATTGATTTAGGTGCTGCTATGTCATCTGACACGGTTGAAATCACTAATAGCACAAAAGTTCCTTCCGCCGGCGCCGCCGCCTTAACAATTTCATTTGACTTCTAAAAAAACGCGAATGGACGCGAATAAGAGACAACGCGAATATTTGCGAATATCAGCGTTAGATTGTTGTATCGCCGAGTAGGTTCACCGCAGGTGAAGAATTTCAATGTTGCATGGTTTGTGTAGTCGCAGTTTTGTAGTTGCTCAATTTATTGAGCGCCTTTATGCCCGATAAATCGGGCAACTACACGATTCACGGATTTTAATGGGGGTGTTTATGCTTATTATCGGTGAAAAGATTAACGGGATGTTTAAAAATGTCAGTGAAGCAATTCAGACAAAAAACAAACTGATAATTCAGGAACTTGCGAAAAAACAATTAGAAGCAGGTGCTGATGTCCTTGATGTAAATGTGGGACCAGCATCAATAGATCCATTGAAAGATATGGAATGGTTAATTACGGTAATTCGTGAAGTGACTGATAAACCACTCGCTGTTGACACGACAAAATTAGTTGTTATGGAAAGAGGGCTTTCATTGGCAGGTCCCGGCTCATTTTTGAATTCTACTTCAGGGCAGAAAGAAAAACTTGATGTTCTTCTTCCTCTTGCAAAAAAATACAACTCAAAAGTTATCGCTTTGACAATGACTAAGTCAGGAGTTCCTGCGAATGCAGAAGCACGGTTAGAGATTGCGGCGAATATAGTTGCTCATCAATGGAGTATGGAATTGAGATGGAAAATCTTTATATTGATGCGGTTATTCTTCCTGTAAATGTTGCCCAGGATCATTCCCGTGCTGTCTTGGAAACAATCAAACAATGTAAAATTATTTGCGACCCACCTCCGAAAACAATTTTGGGTTTGTCAAATGTGTCACAGGGAACACTTGACAGAATGCTCGTTGACAGAACATTTCTTGTTATGGCTTTGGAGGCAGGACTTGACGCTGCAATTTTAAATCCACTTGATAAAGAATTGATGAATTCAATGATAACAACAGAACTGCTCCTCGGCAAACAACTTTATTGCGACTCATATTTAGAGGCATACAGAAAGAAGTAGGGTGAAGTGTCATTGCGAGGAGGTCGCCTCGGGCGACCGACGAAGCAATCTCGCTATGGGATTGCCACCCGCCTATGTGTAATACTTCACAATTTCGGTAACAGTTTGGCGGGCGGTTTCACCTCGCAATGACAAGTACTATCGGGAACTTCTGTCACAAAGCGCTAACGCTCGCAATGACCTTATAAATTGATGCTCCGCAGTCACGCACAGCAAGATTCCCTCGCTTTACGATAAAATGAATAAAACATCAGACGAAAAATTAATTGATAGAATTATTTTGAAGTATCGTGGCAAGCCTGGAGAAATTTTAGGGATATTAGAAGAAATTCAAAAACTTAACCCGCACAAATATTTACCGAAAGAAACACTGGAATACATAGCAAAAAAAAATTCAAAGATTCCGCTTTCTCTCCTTTACAGCATAGTTAAGTTTTATGCTTTTTTTAACACTCAACCACAAGGCAAACACACTATTATTGTCTGTCGTGGTACCGCCTGTCATACCAGAGGGGCAAAAAATCTATTAGATTCAATAAAATCTATATTAAAAATCACGAGTTCACAAGAAAGTGAATCTTTCACAAGTTCTGACAACAAATTTACCGTGAAGTCAGTTGCTTGTTTCGGTCAATGTGCACTATCTCCGGTGGTAGCGATTGATGGGCATATTTACGGACATGTAACAAATGAAAAAATCAAAAAGATTATAGACATCATATAAAGAGAAGGATGTCTGATTACACAGGTTAAAAAATGGGTTTATTCCTGCCCCGTTAGATAGAGAATCTTATCTAACGGGGTGAATGTAATTTGGCTTTTAATCTGTGTAATCATTTTATCATCAGTTAACAGAACTTTGTTAAATTTTGTTAAGCGTTCCGAGTGAGCGAATTTTGAATACCGAGACAACTTTAGTGATAAAGTTTGTAATTTTGCATGATCCAGTTGTTTCACTGAATTACTATTTTAGGTATTGACTTTTTTATTGAAATATAGTATTATTTTAATAGAATAAGAAATAAATGATAGTTTGGGGAACGCATTCCCTAAAATAAGCCGAATTTGGGGAATACAATACCTAAATAACGCTAGAATAAGGAAAAAACAATGAAAACACAAGAAATTGCTGAAGCAAACTTATGGTGGAAATTTGGTAAAAACTTTTCTTTATATGATCCACATTTAAAGAAATTGGCTTCTAAACCAATTACATTTAACAGAGTTTGGATGGATCCTCAACCTCAAAATATTTATGTTGTAAGAGGACCGCGTCAGGTAGGGAAAACTGTTTGGATAAAACAAACAATAAAGGAATTAATCGACAAAAAAAATGTTGACCCAAAATCCATATTTTATCTTTCATGCGATAATTTAACAGGTAAAACAAGAAAGGAATTAGGCGACGCTATTAAGTTTTTCTTAAGTAACATTGGAATGGACAAAAAGCCACTCTATATTTTTCTGGATGAAATATCAGCTGTTGATAGTTGGAATTTAGAACTTAAAACTCTTGCTGATAGCGGTGTAACTGAAAACTGCTCAATAATCGCCACTGGTTCAAATCCGTGGGATATAAAAAGCAAAAAGGAAAGACTTCCCGGTAGAGATATTGAAGGGAATGAAAAAATGTTCTTCCCACTATCATTTAGAGAATTTGTATTACAGATTAACCATATTCACGAGTGGCACGGTAATCAGGATACCAATTTAATTGCATCTTTAAGACAATTTTATAGCGAAATAGATAGTATGAATTCGGCTGATATTGAAAAATATGAAGAATTCAATAATGCAGTGAGAAAATTGCTTCCGTATCAAAAAGAGTTGTATATGCTATTTAGAATGTACCTTATTACAGGTGGCTATCCGGAATCCATAAATTCATATATTTCAAATAAGTATTTTGGCGAGAAAAAAGAAGAAAAAATTAACAATGAGATATATGAACGGTATGTAGATGTTTTAAAAGGAGATTTATCAAGGATGGTAAAAAATGAAGACACTATGAGAGAATTAATTGGTGGTGTATTAAGGAGACAAGGAAGCAGATATAGTTTCAATGATGTTGCTCATGAAATAAACAATAGTACCGACCATAAAACAGTAATATCGTATACAGAGATATTAAGAGAATCATTACTTGTAAGAATGTTCTATGCGTATGACCTAAATAAAAATACATATAAACTTAAAGCAGATAAAAAAATATTCTTCTTTGATCCTTTTTTGTGTTATTCAATGAACAGTTGGTTGAAAGGTAAAGACGGATACGAAGTAAGTTCAGAAATGCTGTTAGATGATACAATTACAGGTAATATGATTGAGGGAATAGTTGGGAATCATATATCTATGACAAAAGAATCGCTTCCTATGAAGGAAATGATAACATTTTTATGGTTATATTATGATGATTCGCGGGAAATCGATTATCTCTATAAAAATACAAATGATGAATTTACAGCTATTGAAGTAAAATATCAAAACAATGTTACAAAAAGAGATATTGCCTCTCTTGATAGAATAAAAAAATATTTCTTAATAAGCAAAGATACAGTACTTTTTGAAAATGTTGCAATTATACCAGCGCATTTATTTTTATTTTTACTGCAAAAATCTAATGGATATATTTGATTTACTCTTTTTATTATCAGACCGTTGAAAAAGTCATCAATCCGCCTATGCGGGGATAACACCGTCGGGACTTTCCGCCGAAGGCGGATCTGCATTAGGCATGAAATCCGTGTAATCTTGTTGTATCGGAAACTTCCGCCAAAGGCGGAGATACTGATTACAGCGATAAAGTCAACGATACCAGCGATACAAAACATCGCCGTAATCGTTCTTTCTAAATCGCTGTAATCATTGCGACGAAATCGCTTATTTTGTGATAATGCATAATCTGAAAAAACATTGACAAAAGAGAATTAATTGGGTAAAATAAAGAAGGTTGATAAAGTGGTATTAATTGTTCTCTAAAAAGTGGCTGTTTTTATAGATTCTGCGATTGCCCTTACAAATTGATAAAAAGATACTTTTAAATACCAGCAAATACTATTAAATACTAAATGCCGAAAATTGATTTTTACCGTCTGAAAAAGGTAGAAGAATATAAGTTGAGATAACGATTTTTACGGGAATTGGAAACATGGGTGTAATTGTGGAGTAGTACACTTATGCGGATAAGGCAACGGCCTTTTCTGCCAGAGGCGGACTCGTCTTTGGCGAGGGAGCGTAATTGGGGAGTAGCCAAGCGGTAAGGCAACGGCCTTTGGAGCCGTCATTACGATGGTTCGAATCCATCCTCCCCAGAGAACCGTCAGAAATTTGTAGAAATACAGTAGAAATACAGTAGAAATACAATTGCGTTTCAATTGTGTCTCCATCGTGGTTCCATTGTATTTCAATTGCTATGGGAAGTATTGTTTGTATTATTCTTGCTGCAGGTGAAGGAACAAGGTTTAAGTCGGAAACGCCGAAAGTTCTTCATAAAATTTTGGGCAAAACAATTATTGAAAGGGTCATTGAAATTATAGACAACGGTTTTGATAAAAAAATTGTCGTTGTAGGGCACAAAGCAGAACTTGTCAAAAAAGCGATAAGCGATAGAATGGCAAGCATGACGGCTCTTGGGAGGTTGTCCGACAATGGTCAAAAGGTCCCCCGTGTCAAAGCGCGGGGCAGGCTCTCAGAAAATTGTGTTACCGTCGGAGAATGGATTCCGTGTCAAGCACGGAATGACGGTCAAAACCAAAAAACAGGGGTTGTCGGACAACCTCTTAGTCAGGTGGTTTTTGTTGAACAGGAAAAACAACTTGGTTCCGGTGATGCTGTTAAATGTGCGGAGTCCCGTTGTGAGGGAACAGGCGATTTGGTTATACTTTCCGGTGATGTTCCGCTTCTTACGAAAGAAACTGTTGACAAATTGCTATCAGTTCACAAAAAAGAAAAAGCTGTTGCGACAGTGCTTACTTGCGAGATAGAAAATCCTTCGCATTACGGAAGAATTGTCCGAAATATCGATGGAACGGTTAAGTCAATTGTTGAGGCAAAAGATGCCTCATATGAAATCAAAAAAATAAAGGAAATCAACTCAGGTATTTATGTCTTTTCGTCGAAAGAACTTTTTTCTGCACTGCGCGAGATAAAAAACGATAATTCAAAAGGCGAGTATTATCTGACGGATGTTGTGTCAATTTTAAGTCGAAGCGGTTCCCGCAAAAAAGTTATCGCCTATAAAATTAAGGATTTCAAGGAAATTATGGGAATAAATAACAGATGCGAACTTGCCCAAGCGGAGAATTACATCAGAGAAAAGGTTCTTAAAAATCTAATGCTCGCCGGCGTTACGATTGTCAATCCCGGGACAGTTCACATAGAGGAAACGGTTGAGATTGAAAAAGATGTCACTATTTTACCTTCAACAATTATCAAAGGCAAAACGAAAATAAAAACGGGCAGCACGATTGGACCTTTTAGTTATATTGAGGATTGCATCGTCGGAAAAAATGTTGAAATAAAGGCATCTTTTGTTTGCGGAGCCGAAATTGCCGACGATGTCCGAGTAGGTCCGTTTTCTCATATAAGAAAGGAAACAAAAATAGCAAGGCACGCTCTCATCGGTAATTTCTCGGAGATTAAAAAATCAATTATTGGTGAAAATACAAAGGTCTCACATCTTTCATATATCGGTGATTCTACACTCGGAAAAAATATAAATATAGGTGCCGGCACGATTACCTGTAATTACGACGGTAAAAATAAACATAAAACGGAAATTGGCGATTCCACATTCGTCGGAAGCAATACTAATTTCATTGCGCCTATTAAAATAGGAAAAGGGGTTTTGATTGCTGCCGGCTCAACCATTACTGAGAATGTTCCTGACAATAAACTGGCAATTGCGAGAGGGAGACAGGTGATAAAAAAGAGAGATTAGGAGATTGGGAGATTAGGAGATTAGGATATTGAGATTTTGCCTCATCCCTAATCTCATAATTTCTTAATCTCCTAATCTCTGGTGTTAACGGAGGGTTTCAATGAGTTACGGTAAATTAAAAATTTTCAGCGGTTCGGCAAATCGCAATTTAACAAAAGAGGTCTGTGGTTTTCTTAAAGTTCCGGCAGGTGCTTTGGAAACAGGTCGTTTTCCTGACGGAGAAGTTAGTGTAAAAATAATGGAAAACATACGCGGCTGCGATACTTTTGTAGTTCAGCCAACCTCCAGTCCTGCAAACGAAAACCTTATGGAACTTCTCATAATCATTGATGCTCTTCGTCGTGCATCTGCCGGAAGAATTACGGCTGTGATGCCTTATTACGGATATTCCCGTCAGGACAGAAAAGTTGAGCCGCGAGTTCCGATAACAGCAAAACTTGTTGCCAATTTGATAACTGTTGCCGGTGCCAACAGGATTCTTACACTTGATTTACATGCGGGACAAATTCAAGGATTTTTTGATATACCTGTTGACCATCTGTTTGTCCGTCCTGTGCTTGTTGACTATTTCAAAAAGAAAAAACTGTCCGATGTTATTGTTGTATCTCCTGATGCCGGCGGTGTTGAGCGTGCCCGTTCATTTGCCAAGCGACTGAAAGTCGGGCTTGCCATAATAGATAAGAGGCGTCTTTCACCTGACGAGGCAGCTGTAATTCACATTATTGGGGATATAAAAAACAAAAACATTATAATAGTTGACGATATGATTGATACTGCTGGAACACTAACTAAAGCCGTTGAAGCACTGAAAAAAGCTGGTGCAAATGATATTTATGCAACAGCCGCTCACGGAATTTTTGCCGGTAGTGCCTACGAAAAAATAGAAAAATCGTCGGTAAAAGAAGTGGTTGTTACCAATTCTATATCAGACGGTAAATCAAAATCAAAAAAGATAAAGGTTTTGTCCGTTGGAAAACTTCTGGCTGATGCGATATTAAGAATTCACGACGAAAAATCAGTGTCGGAATTGTTTGTGTGATAAAAGGAGCGCAAAACAGACGCGGAACAAGAACGCAGAACAGACGCAAAACATTTTAGCGTCGGTTTAGCGTGTAAGTTTTGCGTCGGGTTAGCGGTATTTTATGGAAAAATTCACATTGGATTCAGAGGCAAGGGAATTGGTTTCAAAAGGTGAAATGAAGAAGTTGAGAGCGTCTGGAAAAATTCCGGCGATTCTTTACGGTGACATGGCAAGTATGTCTCTTACCGTTGATGCTGCCAAATTTGGAACACTGCTTAAAAGGGCGGGACATAATGTTATAATCTCGCTTAACATACCGGACAAGACCTCAAAAACAGTTCTGATAAAGGATATTCAAAAAAATATCATAACCAGAGCGATTTCCCATATTGATTTTTATCAGATCAGTATGAAAAAGAAAATTGAGATTTCTATTCCGGTCGTACTTGAAGGTTCCGCGCCCGGAGTCCTTCGGTCCGGTGGTGTTCTTTCACACATCGTCCGAGAACTGAAAGTGAAGTGTCTGCCTTTGGATATTCCCGAGAAAATCATAGTTGATATTTCAAATCTTGAGATAGGCAATGTGGTCCTTGTAAAGGATTTGGTTCTGTCAAAAGATGTTGAAGTTCTAATTGCGCCAGACCAGATAATTGTTAACATTGCATCACCGACGATCCTTGAAGAAGTTACGCCGAGTGCCGTAGTTGGCGAAGCGGCTGCCGAGCCTGAGGTAATAAGTAAGGGTAAGAAGGAACTCTCCGAGGAAGGCGAGGAAGGCGAGGAAGCAAAACCTGCTACCGTCTCGAAAAAAGAAGCTGCTGCTCCTGCTGCCAAGAAAGAAGAAAAGAAATAACAGAAGCAGGATTAAGGATTAAGTTGTAAGGATTAAGAAAAAACTTAATACTTAAAGCGAACCCCGACTTGTCGGGGTGAGCGGCTTAATCCTTATTACTGATGTCTTAATTCTGATTTAAGAAGTTCTCTGTGTTCTCTGTGTGATAAATTATGAAGATTATAGTCGGTTTGGGGAATCCCGGAAAAAAGTATTCAGATACGAGGCACAATATAGGTTTTGCGGTGCTTGATAATTTTGCCGAATATAAATCACTGAAATGGAAGGAATATAAGGATTGCGCGGTTATATCCTTGTGTGATGATTTCCTTATTGTAAAACCGACCTTGTTTATGAATAGGAGCGGTTTGGCGATAAAACAATTAGTAAAAAAATACCATGCAGGTAGTCCTGATTTTAGCGATATTATTGTCGTCCACGATGATATGGATATTGAATCTGGGCGGATGAGGATAAGAAAAAGCGGTTCTTCCGGCGGGCATAACGGTGTGGAATCAATAATTGAAACGCTCGGCACAAATGAGTTCTGCCGTATCAAAATAGGCATTGGTCGCCCCGGGACTGATATTGATGCTGTTGATTTTGTCCTTTCAGATTTTACGAAAGAAGAAGCGTTAAAAATGAAGTCGGCGATTTTGAGGGCTTCTGATGCCGTTTCCGTTTTTATTGAGAGCGGTATTCAGAAGACAATGAATCTATTCAATAAACGGTAGTAGTTGCCGAGATTGCTCGGCGTCGTGTCGTTTGTAGGGCAATGCTTCAGCATTGCGAACAATAAGCAAACCTGAAGGTTTGCCCTACACGAGATACGAAATATGGGACGATAAAACGCAAAGGATCAGATTTACTATGAACAAAGAGTTTATTTCTCTTGCTGTGTTTTTGCTCGCATACATACTTTTTGTAATACTTCCCCACCGAAGAACAAAGGTCTCAATTCTTAGTGTAATTATTTTAATTTTGGTTGGTGCAGTTTCACAAAAAAATGCTTTCTGGGCTATCAACTGGAATGTGATGGCAATTTTTATTTTGGTTGGCGGACTTACATTAAACGGCTGGATTTTAAAAATATAGGTATTTCTGTCTGGTTTGATAGGACAAAATATATTTCTCGGCTTTACGGCGATTGTTTTTCTGTCTGTATTTTTGTCGGCGTTTATAGACAATGTTCCGTACCTTGCTGCGATGTTGCCTGTTGCGATGTCCGTCTCGACAAATCTTGGTGTCAGTCCGTCGTTATTCTTGTTCGGGCTTTTGATAGGTGCATCTATCGGAGGGAATATTACGCCAATAGGTGCATCGGCAAATATCGTTGCCTGCGGCATCTTAAAAAAAGAGGGCTATACCGTAAAATTTTTTGATTTCGTAAAAATCGGACTGCCATTCACATTAGTTGCCGTTTTCACATCCTATCTATTTGTTTGGTTCATTTGGAGGTGAAGTTTGGAAATGAATTTCATAATTATTCCGGTTATTGTTCTTGGTTCGCTCGGGCTTGTGCTTGGGGTGGGGCTTGCCATTGCATCTAAAAAATTTGCCGTTAAAGCAGACCCGATGGTTGAAATTATTTTCGGGATGCTTCCGGGTTCTAACTGCGGTGCGTGTGGCTTTGCCGGTTGTCTCAGTTATGCAAAAGGGATTGTGGAAGGTGGAGCAAAAATAGGACTTTGCCCCATTGGTGGCGAAGATGCATCAAAAAAAATATCAGAAGTTTTTGGTGTTGAAAGTATTTCGCAACAAAAAATTGTTGCCCGTATTCACTGCGGTGGAGATACTTCCTCCAAAAGACAAAAAGGAAATTACGATGGCGTCCAAACATGTTTGTCGGCAGCGCTAGTTTCCGGTGGGACGGTGATGTGTAGTTATGGATGTTTGGGTTTCGGCGATTGTGTCCGTGCCTGTTCTTTTGATGCTATAAAATTGAGAGAAAATCTGCCACCAGAGGTTGATAAGGAAAAATGCACTGCTTGTGGTGCATGTGTTCGAACATGCCCGAGAAATTTAATAAAACCTGTTCATAGAGAAAAAAGATTTTTTGTTGCCTGCTCATCGCGCGATAAAGGAAAAACTGTTCGTCAAGTTTGTGATGTCGGTTGTATCGCCTGCATTTTATGTATGAAAAAATGTCCGGAAAAGGCAATTTCAATAGAAAACAATCTTGCCAAATTTGATTACACAAAATGTAAAAACCTCGGAGAATGTTTTAGTGTTTGCCCGACAAAGTGCATTCAGCAGAAGGGATTGTAAAGTTGTAAAGTTCCGTAGGAATCCGCCACGGCGGATTAATAGTATCCTTTCATGGAAGAAATTGCAACGGTTGTTGATATATCAGGCGACAAATTGAAATTGTCTTTTACCCGCCAGTTACTTTGTCATAAATGCGGTGTTTGTCAAAAATCTTCCGACGGTCAAATGTATCTTGAAGTTGAAAATACCATCGGTGCAGAGGTTGGTGATAAAGTTCTTCTTAAAATTGAACCCTCAAACTTAAAAATCTCAGCAATACTTTACGGAATACCTTCCGCTATGTTTATCGTCGGTATTTTTGGTGGGTACTTTTTATCCGAAGATTCGGAAATTTTTGGATTTTTTACGGGTGTTTTGTTTTTAATTTTTTCAATTCCGTCGGTTAGAATTTTTGCCAAAAAACATAAGTTAGAAATAGAAAAAATAAAATAAAATGGAAAAAAAGATTACCACAGAGGCCTCTCGATATTACATCGGGATAAACTCCATAACAGAGACACGGAAAGAAAAGCAATAAATTATTTTTCGTGCTTCAATAATTCAGTGTTTTCTTGGTTGATTTTGACATTACGCAGAAAAAATAATGGTAGTAGAAAAATGAAAATCAAAGCAAACGCAAAAATAAATCTTTTTTTGGATGTTCTGGGCAAAAGGAAAGACGGCTATCACAACATAAAGACCATTTTTCAAGAGGTCTCGCTGTCGGACGACATTTTTATAATGGGGACTGTCCCGAACGGACTGTTCCCCAACGGAATAAAAATTCTTTGCGATATGCCGGGTGTACCGACTGACAAAAAAA
Source organism: Elusimicrobiota bacterium (assembly GCA_043802785.1). Classification (GTDB taxonomy): domain Bacteria; phylum Elusimicrobiota; class UBA8919; order UBA8919; family UBA8919; genus JAZDKR01. Next base: position 31,782 of record JAZDKR010000024.1, on the reverse strand, counting down.
ACCTTGTTTATAAAGCGGTTGAGTTATTAGAAAAACATTGTGGTATAAAAAAAGCCGTTGAAATAAAAATCAAAAAAAAGATTCCCGTCGGTGCGGGTCTGGGCGGAGGGTCTTCAGATGCTGCTGCAGTTCTAATAGGACTCAATAAACTGTGGAATCTCAAACTTCACAAAAATCAACTTGCAAAAATCGGTAAAAAAATTGGTGCCGATGTGCCATTTTTTACCTACGGTGGCGGAAGATGTCTTGGAGAAGGAATAGGTGATAAACTTACACCGCTTAAAGTTAGAAAAACAGAATGGTATGTGCTCGTCATCCCACCATATCAAATATCAACAAAATTCGTCTACTCACGCTTGGCAGAAACAAAAAAAAGTGATATACTTAATAAGCATTTTAATAGATTGGAGGATGTTGTCCTTCCTTTATATCCTGAAATAAAAAAAATTAAGGACTTACTGATTGAAAGTGGTGCGGAATTTTCGTTGATGTCAGGCAGTGGAAGTTGTGTTTTCGGACTTGTAAAAAATAAACTCACAGGCGAAAAAATAAAAAACAAGATGAAGAAAGATGGCTACGCTGTTTGGTTGGTAAAAAGTATATGAAAATATAGAAGCATAGCCACGCCTGCTGACGACAGGCATGGCAGTCAGACGTGTTTTCGTGGTAGTCTTTTTTTTCATTTTATTTTTGACAATACCAATCTCACAATGATGATACGGAAATGATACAATAAATTTCTGGCTTGACAATTTAATAACTTCATATTTTTGCCACAAACCTGAATAACTCTCAAAAAAAGTACTTGACAAATTTTTTTAATTTTGTATGATTATGTCAGAAATGAAATTAACAAAAAAGCAAAAAGAAAATTTAGCAAAAGTTTTCTTTAATTTAAGTCAAATTGTTTTTGCTTCCCTTATTATAGGAAAAATCGCCACGCCAGATAAATTTTCGCTATTTACATTTATTGTTGGTGTAATATTGTTTCTTGCGTTTTTAATTATTGGTGTGATACTTGATACAGGAGACGGGATATGAATGAGATTACTTTGTTATTTTTTGTGGCGTTAGCTTTTACTTTGGTTATCGGTGGAATTGTTATTAACCAGAATAGAAAAGAAAAACATCTAAAAGTTAGTCATTAGCAAAATTATATTGCTTTTGATATAATTAAAGTAAAGGACGATGTAGTCCTCATGCCATAGGCGGATGATATGTTGCCATCCGCCAAAGACGGTATGAGGATTTTTTATTTTGTGGAGGAAAAAAATATGAAAGAAAAAAGTGTAAGTGAATAGAGGCACTCACTAAAATATCACAGGCAATAACTTCAGAACTTTATCTTGACGATATCCTTAAATTGATTGTAACAATTACTGCTGAAGTATTTGGTTTCAAGATATGTTCGTTAATGCTTTTAAATGAAAACAATGAACTTGTAATCAGGGCTTCCCAGTCAATTTCAAATGAGTATTTGAAAAAACCACCACTTAAAATAGGCGAAGGTCTTGCCGGAATGGTTGTTAAAGAAAAAAAACCATATTCCGGATATATTTATGTCCCAAAAGAGTTTCGCTCAAAAGAGGTTATACCAACAGAAATATGAAGGTCGCTCGGGAGTAAATTGATGCAAAGCGTCATTGCGAGGAGTCCCGACAAGTCGGGACAACGAAGCAATGACAACAGTGAGAATATGTAACAAGATATATTTTGTTTGTATTAGTTAAAAAATAGTTTACAAACCATAGTTGGTTAGAAAATGTTCGTCAGACATTGAGGTCTTTAATTCCAAAGTGGGATTAAAGATTTTTCATTCGGGAAAACCAAAAAAGCACTTGACCACGTTAGAAATTTTGGAATTCTTTCTGACGGGGTTGACAAAATTTGATAATTTTGTATGATTATGCTCAGAATGAATTTTACAAAAAAACAAAGAGAAAATTTAGCAAAAGCATTTTTTAACGCAGCCAACTTTGTTTTTGCGATAATTATTTTGGGCTCTTTTGTAGCAGGAGAGTTAAATATTATCAGGATATTTTTAGGTGCGAGTTTTTGGATAATATTTGTAATTATTGGAACCATTATTGATAAAGGAGAATGAATATGGAAGATATTGGTCTTTATATTGGTCTTGGGATGTTAATACTTTTTGCAGTTATTATGGCGGCGATTGTTCTTCATCAGGATTGGAGAGAAAAACATCTAAAAGTTAGTCATTAGCAAAATTATATTGCTTTTGATATAATTAAAGTAAAGGACGATGTAGTCCTCATAGTAGCCAGAGTCGGTTAGAAAATTTTCGTTAGACATTGAGGTCTTTAATTCCAAAGTGGGAAAAGTGGAATTAGGGACTTTTTTGTTTAGGGGGAAATATGAATTCTGGAGATACTGCTTTTGTTTTGATATCGGCTGGGTTTGTGATGTTGATGACGACAGGGCTTGCATTTTTTTACGGAGGAATAGTTAGAAGAAAAAATGTTCTTGGCATTTTAATGCAGTGCTTTATTGTTCTTTGCGTTTTGAGTTTGCAATGGGTTTTATTCGGATACTCGCTTGCTTTTTCGCCGTTATATCGGCTATACTGATAGGTTTTTCGGCTAGTGTTATCTGTTTTGTTGCGGTCGGTCTTATCAAACCAAAATTGGGCTATGACGATTCCCTTGATGCTTTTGGGGTGCATGGTATCAGCGGCATATTAGGAACTTTGGCAACGGGTCTTTTTGCTTCAAAATTGATAAATCCAGCGGGCAACAACGGTCTTTTTTTCGGAAACCCGAAACAATTGATAATGCAGTTAATTACAGTTTGTGTTACCGTTGTCTATACTTTTGCGATGACATTTATCATTTACAAATTGGTTGATTTAACCATCGGCGTCAGGGTAAGCGAAATAGATGAGATAATTGGACTTGATTTGACCCAGCATCAAGAGGGTGCATATACTTTGATTGAATAGTCGCTCGCAAGTAAATTTGTCGGAAACGCTCGTTAGAACTCGCTCTGCGGTTTGCTCCTGGAACGAATAAGTCGCAAACCGAGGTTCCTTACAAATTTCTTGCTTCGCTCCACGATTAAAAGGTGGAAAGGTTAATAGTCGCTCACAAGCAAATAACCCCGTAGGGGTGACATTATTATAGGAGGAAAAATGAAATTGATAATTGCGATAATTCAGCCACACAAATTGGAAGAGGTAAAAAAGGAACTTTACCTTGCCGATGTTAATCTTATCACGGTAAGTGAGGTTTTAGGTCACGGAAGACAGAAAGGTGTTACCGAATTTTACAGAGGCGTAAAAGAAACGGGAAACCTTTTGAGGAAGATTCGTCTTGAAATTGCCGTCAACGAAAATTTTGTTAAGCCGACGGTTGATGCCATAATAAAAGGTGCGAATACAGGTAATGTCGGTGACGGTAAAATTTTCATTCTGGATTTGCCAGAATGTATCAGAATAAGAACAGGCGAAAGAGGATGTGAAGCAATCAGATAAAAAAATTTGACATTCCAAGATTTATTTAATAAAATACAAAGGCAGGATTAAGAAAAAACTTAATCCTTACTACTTAATCCTTAATCCTGAACAGGAGGCGAAACAATGCAATACAGAGAACAGATAATTTCAGAAATTACAAACCAGAGAAATTTATGCCAGACGATTAGCACGAAAATGAAAGGGAAACCTATCTCGGAAATATACGGGATGAACTCTTTTAACGACGAGGCAATGAAAAAACATCTGCCTTACAAAACATATGAAGCGTTAAAAAAAATAATCAAGGAAGGCGGGAGAGTTGAACCGATATTAGCGGAAGAAGTTGCACAAGGTATGAAAGAATGGGCAATTGGCAGAGGTGCGACACATTTTACTCACTGGTTTCATCCGATGACGGGTTTGACGGCGGAAAAGCATGACAGTTTTCTGAGTTTCAGCAAAGATGGTAAAATCATAGAAAGATTTTCAGGAAGCAATCTTATACAAGGCGAACCAGATGCTTCTTCTTTCCCAAGCGGTGGGTTGAGAAGTACTTTTGAAGCGAGGGGTTATACTGCGTGGGATCCCACCTCGCCGGCATTTTTGGTTGAAGCCGTCAACGGCACAACACTTTGCATTCCCTGTGTATTTTTATCATATACGGGTGAGGCATTGGATAAAAAAACGCCGCTTCTGCGTTCAATGGACAGATTAAGTGAAGTTGCCGTAAAGATATTGCACCTTTTCGGAAATAAAAAAATAAACAGGGTTTATGCGACTGTGGGTTCCGAACAAGAATATTTTTTGGTTGACAAAGCATATTACAACAGAAGACCGGATTTAATCATTACCGGCAGAACATTATTCGGTGCGAAACCGCCCAAAGGTCAGGAAATGGAGGATCACTATTTTGGCAGCATCAGGGAAAGAATTCTTGCGTTTATGCATGATTCGGAGTTAGAACTTTTTAAGTTTGGAATTCCCGTGAAAACAAGGCACAACGAAGTTGCTCCTGCACAGTTTGAAATCGCACCGTTGTTTGAGGACAGCAATGTTGCCACCGACCATAACCAGATAATAATGGAAACATTAAAGAAGATTGCAAACAGGCACAATCTCGCACTCTTATTGCACGAGAAACCGTTTTTGGGCATAAACGGTTCTGGAAAGCACAATAACTGGTCCATGGCGGATTCCGACGGTACGAATCTACTTGAACCAGGCAAAACGCCGCATGCAAACTTGCAGTTTTTAACTTTCCTGCTCGCTACAATGAAAGCCGTTTATAAGTATTCTGATTTGTTGCGGGCAACTGTTGCGACAGCCGGTAATGACCATAGATTAGGTGCAAACGAGGCACCACCTGCGATAATTTCCATATTTCTGGGAGAACAACTCACAGAAATTCTAAACAATCTGGAAAAAAATAAAAAAGCGGATTATAGTGATAAGGCAATTATAGATATGGGTATCGGCAAATTACCGACGATAAATAGAGACACTAGCGACAGAAACAGGACTTCTCCATTTGCGTTTACCGGCAACAAGTTTGAGTTCAGAGCGGTGGGTTCATCACATTCTATTGCGATGGCAAATTATACGCTGAATGTTATTGTCGCCGATGTTCTGAACGACCTCTATAAAGAAATAGAGGATAATCTGAAAAAAGAGAAAGATATTAACAGGGTTGTATTAAAAGCGATTATTCCTTTAATAACTGAAACAGCGCCAATAAGATTTGAAGGTAACAACTATGATACTGCCTGGGAAAAAGAAGCAAAAAAACGCGGATTGCCGAATAAAAAAACCACACCCGAATCGTTGAAAGACCTTGTAACCAAAAAAAATAAAGATGTCTTCACAAGATTAAATGTTCTGAGCGAAGTTGAGATAGAATCAATTTACACGATATTGGTTGAGCAGTACATAAAAGTTGTAAATATAGAAGTTGAGACCGTTTTGATGATGGCTAAAACACTTGTGTTTCCCGCAGTAGTCAAATATCAGAATGTTTTGGCAGAGTCGGTAAATAACTTAAGGTCATGTTTAGGAATTTCAATGAATGGTAGTGAACGGTCTTTAGACCGTTCAACCGAGATGACAGGGTCTAAAGACCTTCGCCACAGGCGAACCTACTCGGCTGTCCTACCTTGCATAAATGGAATTGATGCCAAAGTGCTGAAAAAAGAATCGGAAATTGTCTCAATGTATTCAAAACTTGTCGTAGAACTTTACGAAAAGACAGAGAAACTTCAGTCCGTGCTTGACAAAAAGGAAAAAATAGAACGAGAAGACGAAAAGGCAAATTTCTATTGCATGGAAATAATTCCTTTGATGTACAATTTAAGGGAAACGGTTGACGCCCTTGAAGAACATACCGGGGACGAATACTGGATTCTTCCGAAATACAGAGAAATGCTTTTTGTCTATTAAAGGGCAATTATGAATTATGAATTATGAATTACGCAATACGCAATACGATTTTTAGCCCCATCGGGCTGACCTGTTTGTAGAAATGGAATAAAAATTAGGAAAAGTCAAAACCCTAATCTCCTAATATCCCAATCTCTTAATCTCTGATGTTAGCCCCGTAGGGGCGTCCCATTAATAGAATAAATGTATAGAAAAACATAAGAAGCCCGTAGTCCCGCCTGCCGTCAGGCAGGCTCTGTTTGTAGCGGCTGCGGAACCAAACAAAAATGAAAAAAGATTCTAACAATATAATTAAAGCACTTGCAAAAATTTCACAAGCGATAACTTCGGAACTTTACCGTGACGATATATTAAAACTCATTGTTACAGTTACTGCCCAGGCACTTGGTTCAAAAATATGTTCACTGATGCTTCTTAATGAAAAAAAAGAACTTGTGATAAAAGCGTCACAATCAATTTCAGAGGAGTATCTGAAAAAACCGCCTTTGAAAACAGGTGAAGGAATTGCTGGAAAAGTTGTAAAGGAAAAAAAACCAATTGTAGTTTTGAATATATCAAAAAGTAAATTTTACAAATACAAAGAGATTGCCAAAAAAGAAGGACTTGTGTCCTTATTGTGTGTTCCACTTGTTGTAAAAGGGAAAGTGATTGGGGCAATAGATGTTTATACATCAAGTCCGCATAGATTTACAAAAAAAGAAGAAAACGTTTTAACAGCAGTTGCAAATCAGTCAGCAATTGTTATTGAAAACACAGAACTTTTGGTGAAAACAAAAGTTATTTCTGAAGAACTTGAAACCAGGAAACTTGTGGAACGAGCAAAAGGATTTTTAATGAAAAAAAATAATTTGTCGGAGGATTCTGCATACCATATGATTCAAAAACAGGCGATGGATAGACGAAAATCAATGAAAGAGATTGCTGAAGCAATATTGATAATGGCTGACTTTGAAAAATAACTCCGATTCGTTGTCTATGCGATACTAACCTTATTAAATAATCCTGTAAAATGTTGGACAAAAACCAAAAAAACACTTGACAAAAATTAAAAATTATTTATAATAGCCAGCCAGAGCGACAAAGTGGTCCTCAATTTTACCAGAGTTGGTAAAGTGTGATGGCTTTTTTTATTGTATCATATTGGAATTTGAAAGATGTAGGCAGAGTAGTTGCCGACCTTGGTCGGCATTAACTTGTGTGTAAATAGTTTCTGTTGAAAAACTAACAGAGAAACTAATTAAATTATCAGGAGGAATATATGTCAGTTATCAGTGATGTAATTGCAAAAGTGCAGCAGAAAGATGGGAATCAGACGGAGTTCATTCAGGCAGTAACTGAGGTTATGGATACACTGGAACCAACGGTAGAAAAGCATCCGGAATTTGTTAAGGCAAAAATTTACGAAAGAATTGTCGAACCAGATAGAGCAATAATTTTCAGAGTTCCCTGGGTTGATGACAAAAGCGAAGTGCAAGTTAACAGAGGTTTTCGGGTGCAATTTAATAACGCAATCGGACCATATAAAGGTGGACTGCGTCTTCATCCATCCGTCAATCTCAGTATTGTAAAATTTTTGGGTTTTGAGCAGATATTCAAAAATTCTCTAACAACATTGCCTATGGGCGGCGGGAAAGGTGGTTCCGATTTTGACCCAAAAGGCAAGTCAGATAATGAGGTTATGAGATTCTGTCAAGCATTTATGCGAGAACTTTACCGTCATATCGGGCCTGATACAGATGTCCCCGCCGGCGATATAGGTGTTGGCGGAAGAGAAATCGGATATATGTACGGTTATTACAAGAAAATTGTTAATGCCCACGAAGGTATTTTGACGGGTAAAGGTATTGAATACGGTGGAAGTTTGATACGACCGGAAGCGACGGGCTATGGCTTGGTATATTTTGTTGCCGAGATGCTTGCCACACAAAAGAAAGACCTTAAAGACAAGGTTGTCGCGGTTAGTGGTTCCGGAAATGTAGCACAGTATGCGATTGAAAAAGTGAATCAGATGGGCGGGAAAGTAATAAGCGTTTCTGATTCAAACGGTACCGTTATAGATGAAGCAGGTATCAACAAGGACAAACTCAGTTTCATTATGGAGTTGAAAAATGTCCGTAGAGGTAGAATAAAAGAATATGCGGACAAATTTAAGGTTAAGTACTTTGAAGGGAAGAGTGTATGGGATGTGATAAAAGAGGGAGGGCTTAAAGTTGACCTTGCTCTGCCCTGTGCCACGCAAAATGAAATTGGCAAAGCCCATGCAGAAGCACTTGTTAAAAATGGCTGCATTGCTGTTGCAGAAGGTGCCAATATGCCTTCAAATCTTGATGCCATAAAAGTTTTTCAGTCGCACGGTGCTTTGTACGGACCTGCAAAAGCGACTAATGCCGGAGGAGTTGCGACATCCGGTTTAGAAATGAGCCAGAATAGTTTGCGGCTTTCATGGACCAGGGAAGAAGTTGACAGTCGGCTTTTAGCGATTATGAAAAGTATACATAAATCCTGCCTTGAAGCTGCCGAAAGTTATGGTTGTAAAGGTGATTATTTAGCGGGTGCAAACATTGCCGGATTTGTAAAAGTTGCCAAAGCAATGGTTGCATATGGAATTGTGTAGAACACAAAAAATCAAAACATATCTTTGATAAAAAAGCGGCTCCGATAAATCGGAGTCGCTTTTTTGTTTGAAAATTCTCATAATTTTTTGTATAATGAAATCTGTAGTTAGAAAGTTAGAATTTAGCCCCGTTAGGGGCGTCCTGTTAATAGTATAAAGTTATAAAGTTAAAAAGTTCCGTAGGAACGACCTGTTAATAGCATTTTTCAATGGTCTCAAAACATAAAAATTAAGGAGGTAGATATCGTGATGAAAAAGATTCTTGTTTCTGATCCATTGGCAAATGAGGGTGTGGAAATTCTTATTAAAAATCCGGAATTTTCGGTTGATGTCAAAACAGGGCTTAAACCGGAAGAACTTTTACAGATTATCGGAAATTACGATGGACTTTTGGTAAGAAGCGAAACAAAAGTTACAAAAGATGTTCTGAACATAGCGAAGAATCTCAAAATTATCGGTCGTGCCGGAACAGGTGTGGACAACATTGATGTCAAAGAGGCGTCAAAAAAAGGGATTGTTGTGATGAATGTTCCCGGCGGTAATACAATATCCGCTGCCGAGCATACCGTTTCAATGCTTCTCTCCCTGTCCAGAAACATTCCGCAGGCAAACGCATCGCTTAAAAAATGTGAATGGAAGAAAAAGGAGTTTGTCGGCGTTGAGGTTTTCGGAAAGACCGTCGGAATTATCGGGTTGGGAAAAATCGGTATTGAAGTTGCAAAACGGCTATTGGCGTTTGGTATGAAAGTGCTTGTTTATGACCCGTTTGTTTCGAAAGAACGGGCAGTGCAACTTGGAGTTGACTCCGTATCGTTGGATGAAGTTTTCAAAAGGTCCGATTACATAACGGTTCACACTCCCAAAACCGAGCAGACAAAATATCTTATAAATGCGGAAACAATCGGAAAAATGAAAGATGGTGTCAGAATAATAAACTGTGCGAGAGGCGGACTTATTGATGAAAAAGCGCTTGCCGAAACACTGAAATCCGGCAAAGTAAAGGGTGCCGCTCTGGATGTTTTTGAAAAAGAGCCGCTTGTAGAGTCGCCGTTTTTTGAGATGAACAATGTGATAATGACCCCGCATTTGGGTGCATCAACTGAGGAAGCGCAGACAAATGTTTCGGTTGAAATCTCAAAACAATTAGATGAATTTTTTACAAATGGCACAATAAGAAATGCGGTCAATTTTCCATTTATTCCGTCAGATATACTCCAAAAAATGCAGCCGTATATAAACCTCGCAGAAAAACTCGGTTCTTATGCGTCGCAGTTTTCAGGCAGTATGTCTGGTGCTATTTTATCAATAGAAATACAATATTCCGGCGAAGTTGCAAAATACGACCTGTCGCCGATGACAATTGCCGCTGTAAAAGGGGTGCTTGAGCCAGTAAGTGACACTGGGTTTTTGAATTTTATAAATGCATCGTTTATCGCACAGGAGAAAGGAATAAAAGTTTCGGAATCAAGAGTGTCTGAAACAGCGGACTTTACAAATCTCATAGTTCTAAAACTGAAAACGGAAAAGTCCGAGAACATTATTTCAGGAACCGTTTTCGGAAAAAAGGATGTTCGGATAGTAAAAATCAATGATTATTATGTTGATGTTGAACTCTCGGAAAACATCCTTGTTTTTACCAATGTGGACAAACCCGGTGTTGTCGGCAAAATAGGTATGATACTTGGCAAAAACTCCATAAATATAGCAGCGATGGAACTTGGCAGAAAAACCGCCGGCGGCGATGCAATTACTATTGTAAATGTGGATAATCCGATAACCGATAATATCCTATCCGAGATTAAAAACCTACCAGAAGTTAAAGATGTAAAGATGATAAAATTGTAGTTGCAGAGCGAAGCTCTGCTGTATCTGTAGTCGCAAATTTTAATATGAGAAAAAAATATTTAGATTGTTCAATCAAAGAATATTTAGACGACTTGTCCGCAAAATTACCGGCGCCAGGTGGTGGGAGTGCCGCTGCTCTGGTTTCTGCTACGGGTGTCTCCTGTCTTTTGATGGTTGTTAATTTTACCATCGGCAAAAAGGGATACGAAGAACATCAAACAGAACTTAAAGAAATGCAGGGAAAACTTACAACTTATAACTTACAACTTACAACTTTCATAGACGAAGATGTTACTGCCTATATCAAACTTTCTGATGCCTATAAATTGCCAAAAGAGGATACTTTAAGAAGTGAAAAAATCCAAATAGCATTAAAAAATGCGTTATCAGTTCCCTGTAAAATTTTTGAAATATCCGTCGGAGTTTTAACTTTGGCGGAACGACTAAAAGAAATCGGAAACAAAAATTTGATAAGCGATGTCGCCTGCGGTGTGTCAATTTTGCGTGCAGGAATTGAATCGGCAAAATCCAATATAGATGCTAATCTAAAATGTATGGACGATGTTGAATTTGTGAAAGAAACAAAAATAAAATATGAGAAAATAATAAAAAAAATTGAGGTAAAACTATGAGTGCGAAAATTATTGATGGCAATATTATTGCGGAGAGAATAAAAACGGAGGTTAAATCGGAGTTGTCGGAATTATTGAAGAGACAGTCGGGTAGAAAACCGGTTCTTGTTGCCGTGCAGGTCGGCGAAAACCCCGCTAGTAAAGTTTATGTAAAAAATCAAAAGTTATCTTGCGAAGAAGTAGGTATTGAGTACAATCTTGTTCAATTGGATAACAACATTTCGGAAGATGATTTAATTTCAGAAATTAGAAAATTGGGACAGGACGAAAAAATCACAGGCATAATTTTACAGATGCCATTGCCCGGTCATATAAATTCAAGGAAAATTCAGATGTCAATTCCGGATGAATTAGATGTAGAAGGCGTTACACCAGCAAACCTTGGCAAACTTTTATATGCTGGCGTCCAACCAACCGTTGCCCCCTGCACCGCACTTTCTGTTATGGAGTGCATAAAATCAACGGGAGAGAATATCAAAGGCAAAGAAGCCGTAATAGTCGGTCATAGCGAAATAGTGGGAAAACCGGTAATACTTATGCTTCTTTCTTCACTTTTGGAATCTGCAACGCCGACGGTATGCCACATTGCAACAAAGGATTTAGCAAGTCATACAAAGCGTGCCGAAATACTTATTGTTGCCGTCGGAGTTCCCGGTTTAATAAAAGGTGATATGGTGAGAAATGGAGCAATCGTAATAGATGTCGGAATAAACAGAATACAGATGAAAGATGAAAAAGGCAACCTTGTGATTGATGAAAAAACCGGTAAGCCGAAAATGAGGATAGTTGGCGATGTTGTATATGACCAAGCAAAAGAGGTGGCAGGTTATATCACACCCGTTCCCGGCGGAGTCGGAGCAACTACAACCGTTATGCTTTTGAAAAATCTTTTAGAACTGTACAAGATACAGAAAAGAAAGTTATAAAGTTGGAAAGTTCTTCACGCTTTACGGCCTTTATATCTCCCTCGTCGTCAGACTTCGCCACGCCAAAGGCGACGAACTCTGGCGAGGGGCGATCTGTTTGTAGATAAAGGTTTTTTCCTTGTTTTTTACAGAAAAACTTGGTAGAATAAGGCAAGGTAGGATTAAGTGGTAAGTGGTAAGTGGTAAATGATAAGGATTAAGGATTAAGGATTAAGTTTTTACTTAATTCTTACTACTTAATTCTTAATCCTGACTTCTTAATTCTTATAACTTATAACTTAATCCTTACTACTGAAAAAAGGAGGGGTTTTTATGTCAAAGGCGGAAAAATCGGACAAGGAAAAGGCGTTGGAGTTGGCACTTTCACAGATAGAAAAAGAATACGGAAAAGGTGCCGTGATGCGTCTCGGTGAGAGCCCGCATCAAAAAGTTGAAGCAATTCCGACGGGGATTATCGGACTTGATGTGGCACTTGGTGTCGGCGGAATTCCGAAAGGGCGAATCGTTGAAATTTATGGGCCTGAATCGTCGGGTAAATCCACGCTTTGCCTTCAGGTAATTTCCAGTGCCCAAAAATTGGGTGGGACCTGCGCATATATTGATGCCGAGCATGCGATGGATCCCGTTTATGCAACAAAACTCGGCGTTGATATTGACAAACTTCTTATCTCTCAGCCGGATTCCGGTGAGCAGGCACTTGAAATTACGGAAAAACTTGTCCGAAGCAATGCAGTTGACATAATTATTATTGACTCCGTTGCAGCGTTAACTCCGCGAGCTGAAATTGAAGGTGAAATGGGTGATTCACATATGGGACTTCAGGCGAGGCTTATGAGCCAGTCAATCAGAAAACTTACCGCCATCGTATCAAAATCAAAGACTACAATAATTTTCATCAATCAAATCAGACAGAAAATAGGCGTTATGTTCGGCAATCCCGAAACTACAACAGGTGGTTTGGCTTTAAAATTTTATGCCTCAATCCGAATGGATATCAGACGAGTGACAACTATTAAAGATGGTGATGTCGCAATAGGCACAAGGGTTCGCGTTAAAGTTGTGAAGAATAAAGTTGCCTCGCCTTTCAAACAGACGGAGTTTGAAATGATTTTTGGCGAAGGAATTTCGCAGGAGGGAAGCATTATTGATACCGGCGTTGAATACGCAGTGATAGAAAAAAGCGGTAGTTGGTTCGTATATAAAGGCGAAAAACTTGGTCAAGGGATGGATAACTCAAAGTTATTTTTAAGGGAAAACCCGAAGATTAGTGACGAGATTAAGAAAGCAATATTCGAAAAAGCCGCCGGCATACCCGCTGCTGACCAAGTAGGTTCGCCCGCTTCGCAGCGAGGCGAGTCTGTGGCGAAAAAAGAAGGAAAAGAAGAAAAATTGTAAATTGGGGGGCATAAAATATTTTACATGTCATTGCGGCTGTGTCATAATTGTTGAAAAGTCCGTCATTCCGTGCTTGACACGGAATCCAGCAAGTTGTGTCATTGTCGAAGAATGGATTCCCGCCAAAGACATGCGGGAATGACAAAACCAAAAAAAACGGTAATTGTGACACGGCCTCATTGCGAGGGCAAAGCCCGAAGCCCGCCTGACAGCTGTCGGGCAGGCAATCCCGACTTTAATACCGAGATTGCCACGAGCCCCGATTTGTCGGGAACAGCCAAATGTCAAGAAATTAGGGACACAGCAGTAGTAATTGGTTTTGAGGAGTTAACTCTTTTTCCTAATCTCCTAATCTTTATTACCAACAATCCTTCCGATGCATATCAAAGAAATTTTATTTCTTAAAATACCGGCGTTTCTTAATTTTGTAATCATTTTTGTTTTACTTTTTTTTATTTGGGGATGGTTTTCCTCATCGCTAATACTAAAAGTTAAGAAACTTGCGAATGAAATCAATCCGGCAGATTTTGGATTGAATTACGAAAAAGTAAAATTCAAAACTTCCGATGATATAGATATTTCCGGCTGGTTCATCCACTCGCGCTCTTCTGAAAAATCTAATAAAACAATTATTGTTTGTCACGGTTGGGGTACCAACAAAGCGGACATTTTTCCATCAACGATATATTTACTAAGGCGCAAATATAACCTCTTGTATTTTGACTTCAGAAATCATGGCGACAGCGGTGGATTTATTACATCAATCGGAAAATTGGAAATGCTTGACCTGATTGGTGCAGTGGATTTTCTAAAAAAAGAAAAATCTGACTTCTCAAAAAAAATTGGTGTATACGGTGTGTCTATGGGCGCTGCTATCTCAATTTTAACCGCATCAATTGACGATAGAATATCTGCGATAGTTGTTGATTCCCCTTTTTCAAGTTTCAATTATATTGTTTCAAGATATGCCAAACTTTTTTATAAAGTTCCTAAGTATCCGCTGTTACCTGTGACATATCTATTTGCGAGGTTGCGACTTGGCTTTAACCCAGAAAAATTTTCTGCGATATATTTTGTCTCTAAAATTTCTCCCCGTCCGATATTTTTTATTCACGGTGCAAATGACGAAAGAATTCCTATTGAAGAAGGAAAAAAATTATATAATATTGCAGGTTCACCAAAGGAGTTTTGGGAAGTTGCCGATGCTGATCATATGGAATCACACAGCAAAAATCCGATTGAATATGAAAGAAGAGTCGGCGAATTTTTCAGAAAATACTTAAAATAAGAGACACTGATATCACAGAGAAATGGCACGGAGAGCTGTCCTCTGTGTCAAAAAAATGAAAATAATTCATAGTATCAAATCAATTCAAAATTTAGTGCTCAAATTCAAACAGCACAACAAAAAAATTGGTTTTATTCCGACGATGGGTGCCTTACATCAGGGACATATTTTCTTAATTCGCCGTGCAAGAAAAGAAACCGATATAGTTGTCGTCAGCATTTTTGTAAATCCGACGCAATTTTGTCCTAAAGAGGATTTCAGCAAATATCCAAGACCAATTAAAAAAGATATCGCTATATGTAAAAATGAAGGTGTGGATTTGGTTTTTGCTCCAGAACCGTCTGAAATGTATCCTGAAAATTATCTGACTTACATAATGGTTGAAAAATTGTCGGATATAATGTGTGGAAAATTTCGCCCCGGACATTTCAAAGGGGTTGCAACTATTGTTGCTAAACTTTTTAATATCGTTCAGCCGGACAAAGCATATTTCGGATTAAAAGATTTTCAACAGTCGGTCATTATTAGAAAAATGGTTTCCGACCTCAACTTCCCCGTTCAAATTATTACCTGTCCGACGGTTCGCGAAAAATACGGACTTGCATTGTCCAGCAGAAATGCCTATCTAACTGGGGCAGAAAGAAAAAGATCACTCGCGATTTCTTTTGCTTTGCAAATGGCAAAAAATTTAATAAAACATAAGAATGTAAAATTAGCGAAAAAAATCATTTCCGAAATGAAAAAAATATTGTCGGAGATCCGCTTTGGCGGAAAAATCCGCCGTGGCGGAATTTTACCAAATGTTGATAAAATTGACTACATAGACATTCGTGATGCTGAAACGCTTAAGGAAGTAAAATACATAAAAAGCAAAGTTGTAATCGCAGTTGCTGTAATCGTGGGCAAAACCCGTCTTATAGATTGTGTAGTTGTTGATTTGTAGTTGCCCAATTTATCAGGCAGTTTGCAGATTGGTTTTCCGTCTACCGTCTCCAGCTTTTAGCCACATCGGGATGACCTGTTAATAGTATGGTTGGTTTTGTAAAATTATCAGTGGCTGTAGTTTTGTTCCCGTTTGCTCTTGGATTGTTGAAATCGTTTGGGAAATTGTTTAGTTCTCTTTTCCCGTTAAGCTCTTCAGAAGGGTGGTTTCTTTCTGGTTTTGTAATTTTTTTTGCAATTTTTTTAGTAAAATCTATTCCGGGCAGATTATATGTTTTTGGGCACGAACTGACTCACGCATTTTGGGCAATTTTATTCCGAGGAAAAGTTAAAGAATTTAATGTTTCTTCAAAAAATGGAAGCGTCGTAACGACCAAAAGCAATTTTTTAATATCGCTTGCGCCATATTTTTTTCCCATCTACACATTTTTAATAATTTTTATTTTTTATATTCTATCTCTAGCTTTCCCTGTTTCTCCGAAGGAGTCCATTTGGACAAGGTATGTTGAGTGGCTGTTTTTTTTCGTCGGCTTTTCGTATTCTTTTCACATTTTTTTAACTTTAGAGTCGTTATTAATTGGTCAGTCGGATGTCCGAAAAACCGGTAAAATTTTTTCGTATATCATTATAGCAATTCTGAATATTATTATAGCGGTTGTTATGCTTAAATTTATAACACCGGATAAAATTGCCTTGAAGAGGTATTTTTTTGAATCCTGGACAATTGCATTATCAATATACAAATTTGTTTGGTGGCACTTGACAAAATTTTACAATTTGATATAATAAAAAAAGCAGGATTAAGTTTTTACTTAATTCTTAATCCTGACTTCTTAATCCTTACGACTTAATCCTGAATAGGAGTAATCATATGTATGCAATAATTGAGGCAAGTGGAAAACAGTACAAAGTGGAAGAAGGTAAGATGATAAAAATGGATTTGCTTGACAAGAAAATCGGTGATACGGTTGAGTTTAAGTCAATTCTTATTTCAGACAAAGGTAAAAAAATCAGTACTGAGTCGGCAAAAGTAACGGGTAAGGTAGTCGGCAACACAAAAGACAAAAAAATAATCGTATTCAAAAAAAGGCCCAAAAAGGGCTACAAAAAAACAATCGGACACAGACAGAATTATACGGAAATTGAAATTACAAAAATCGGATAAGGAGACAATAAGAGAGGCAGGGTGTAGGGGATAGGGTGTAGTTAGAGGCAGGGTGTAGGGGATAGGGTATAGTAAAGTCAATGACTTTTAACTACACCCTAACCCCTAAACCCTAAACCCTAAACCCTAAACCCTAAACCCTGATTTTAACATGGCTCATACAAAAGCTCAGGGTTCAAGTTGTAATGGTCGCGATTCAGCTGGTCAGCGGCTGGGAGTAAAACGTTTTGGAGGAGAAGTTATTCCGGCTGGAAGTATTATTGTTCGTCAGCGCGGAAGAAAATATCATGCGGGGTTAAATGTTGGTGTAGGAAAAGATGACACGCTTTTTGCAAAAGTGACCGGCAAACTCGAATTTCAATTGGTATCTAACGATCGCAAAAAGATAAGCGTAATTCCAATCACCTCCATATGTGGTGGGATAAGCCCGTCTTAAAATATTTTTTAAAGCATATGAAAGTATAAAACATCAGCCACGAATTTCACGAATTAAAAAGAAAAGAAATTAGTTTTTCGTGTAATTCGTGGCTATGCAGTTTTCTTGAAGAATTAACCACAGATTAACTACAGAGATTAAGAGATTGGGAGATTGAGAGATTAGGGTTTGGATTTTTCCTAATATCCTAATTTCCATTTTCCTAATCTCTGTCTTTTTTATGTTTATAGATAAAGCGAAACTTTTTATTAAAGCGGGAAAAGGGGGTGATGGATGCCTTTCTTTTCTTCGCGAAAAGTTTAAACCTTTTGGTGGTCCTAATGGCGGGAACGGTGGTAATGGTGGTGATATCCTAATTGTCGGTGATGAAAATTTCAAAACACTTTTGGATTTACAGAGACACTCAAATTACAGGGCAAAAGAAGGAGAACATGGAAGGGGCAAAAATTGTTATGGAAAGTCGGCAGAAAATCTGGTAATAAAAGTTCCGCTCGGTACCGTTGTTAAAAAAAATGGTCTTATTATAGCGGACATAACAAAACATCAGCAGGAAATTATTGTTGCCGCTGGTGGTCGCGGAGGGCGAGGCAATGCCTCGTTTAAGTCGTCAAAAAATACCGCACCCCGTATTAAGGAATTAGGTCAGCCGGGTGAGGAATGCACGGCTGAACTTGAACTTAAAATGATTGCCGATGTTGGGATTATAGGTTATCCAAACGCCGGAAAATCAACGCTTTTGGCAAAAGTATCACAGGCAAGACCAAAAATAGCAGATTATCCTTTTACTACTTTATCGCCTAATTTGGGCGTGGTTATTCCGCCTTGGCGGGACGGCAAAATGCTTGTTTTTGCTGATATACCGGGACTTATTGACGGTGCTGCTTCCGGCCGTGGCTTGGGTCATGATTTTTTGAGGCACATAGAACGGACAAAAATTCTTCTTCATATCGTTGATGCTTTCGGATACGACAACAAAAATGTTTATTCAACTTACATCGCGATAAATAAGGAGTTGAAAAAGTATTCCTTGAAACTTGCCAAAAAATTACAGGTTATAGCAATCAATAAAATTGACATGCCCTCGTCAGAAAAAGCGATAAAAATGTTTCTCGCTAAACTCGGGAAAAAAAATAGAAAAACCGTTTTTCCGATTTCGGCGATAACTGGTGATGGTTTAAGACCGTTACTGGAAGAAATTTTTAAGAAAATTGAGAAGGTAAAAGAGGAAAAACCTGTTGAAATAAAAAGCGTTCAGTATAAATACGAGCCAGAATTTTCTATAGTTCGTAGCATAAATCATAAAAAAGAAAATGTTTTTGAAATTACAGGCAGAAAAGTTTTTGACCTTGTTGCGATGACCAATTTTAAAGAATTAGAATCAGAGAGAAGGTTTCAGAATACACTGAAAAAAATTGGCATTGAGCATCGGCTAAAAGAAGAAGGTATAAAACCCGGTGACATGGTTAAGGTGGGAAGTTATGAGTTCAATTATGAAGAATAGGGTTGTCGTAAAAGTCGGAAGCGGACTTGTTGCATCGCAGGATGTTATCTCTAAAATCGCCGAAGAAATCGCTTCGTTTTGCAACATGAAAAACGAGGTTATTATTGTTTCCTCCGGTGCTATTGCAACAGGTATGTTAAAATTAGACATCAGAAAAAAGCCATCCGATTTACCTTCTAAACAGGCCGCTGCTGCCGTTGGGCAGGTGGGCCTTATGAATAAATGGGCAAGTGTTTTTTCCAAATACGGTATATCTGTTGCGCAGGTACTTCTTACAAAAAATGATTTTGAAGATAGAAACAGATACCTTAACACAAGAAATACGATTCTAAAACTTTTATCATGGGGAGTAATTCCTGTCATCAACGAAAACGATACGGTTGCAACGGAAGAAATAAATTTCGGTGATAACGATACACTCGCGGCGGTGGTGTCATCAAAAGTGAACGCTGACTATCTGGTAATTTTTACTGATGTTGACGGTCTTTATAAAGAAAATCCAAAAAAAAATAAACATTCGGAACTAATTTTATTGGTTCGGAAAATTTCAGGTGATATTGAAAATTATGCAACATCCGATGCCGGCTGCGGATTTTCCGTCGGTGGAATGTTATCAAAAATAGACGCCGCAAAAATTGCAACTGCCGCCGGTGTTATAACATTCATAGCAAACGGCAAAAAAAATGTTTGCATTTCCGATATAATTTCTGGCCGTGTGAGGTGCACAAAATTCCTTACCGATATTAAAAGTGACAGATACAATGTTGATGTAGTTGCCGACCTTGGTCGGCATTAACTTGCACTCATAGAAAATTAGAATGGATATTTTAAAAAAATACAATTACGACGAAAAATTATTTGAGGATTTGAGAAAAAAATATCTTGCCGGTGAATTTTCCGATAAAAACAATATACTAAAAGTAAAAGTAGAATCACCCGATGAAACAAAATTTTTCAATCCAAAAAAAGATATTTCTCAAAACGAAAAATTAAAAATTATAGGTGCTGATGCAATAAAAAGAGGTAAACTTGGTATTGTGATTGTTAATGGCGGAATGGCAACCCGTTTTGGTGGAGTTGTCAAATGCATCATTGAGGTCTATGATGGCAAAAGTTTTCTTCAAATAAAATTAGAGCAGATAAAAAAAATAAGTCAAAAACATGGTGTGAAAATTCCGATATATTTGATGAACAGTTATGCAACTGAAAATGCGACTTTTGAACATCTCGAAAAAAATAATTATTTTGGAGTTAAGGATGCTCTGAAATGTTTTAATCAATTTATTGCAAAACGGTTGAATATCGACGGAAGTTTTGTGGAGTCGGAAATAGAAAGTTATTATGGACCGGGACATGGTAACTTTGTCCTTGCGTTTTCTCAAAGCGGACATTTAGCAGATTTCATTAAAAACGGCGGGGAGCATTTGTGGTATTCTAATGTGGACAATCTTGGCGCAACTATTGATGAACTTATTTTTGGTTATCACATTCACAGAAATTCCGAAATGACGATAGAACTTGTAGAAAAATATCCAGGAGATAAAGGTGGAACACCTGCTATTGTGAACGGTCATCTTGAAATTGTAGAACAGTTTAAGTTTCCGCTGGATTTTAATCAGGATTTGATTTCTGTCTTCAATACGGCGACATATATTTTTAAGGCAGATTTATTAAACAGAAAATTTGATATTCCGTTTTATTATATTGAAAAAAAAATTAAAGATAAAAAAGTCGTGCAGTTTGAACAACTTACCGGCGATATTTCTTCATCTCTTAAAACAGAATATGTTGTAGTGAACAGAGAAGAGCGTTTTTTCCCCATAAAAACCCCGCAAGATTTAGAAAAAGACCGCGACAAATTGCGAAAACGATTCGGATGAAAAAAATTTTAAAAATTGTCTTAATTTACACGGGTTTTCTTTTAATTCTGTTAGGAATTTTATTTACTCCGTTAAAGAACAGGATTTGCGAGCAGTCCGGTAATTCTGTTGCACTTGCCGTTAAATATGACGATATAGTGGATTTTTTCGGTGTAGAAAAATTAACAGATTTTAGAATTGCTGGAATAAATACTGTTGTCATTTCCGACGAAAAAGCGAAGGATTTTTTTGCCGAAGGTAATGGGGATGCAGAATTCAAAAAATTTCCACAGGAAAAATATCTTGGCGTTTCATCAGAAAAAATTTCAGTCGTTTCAAAATTGAATCTTGATATTATTTTTTCGGTTCAGGGCGATATTTCCATAATCCCAAGAAAAAATCCGAATGTTTTGGCAGTCATTTTATCTGACGATTTTTATGGCGAAATACCAGATAATTTTAATTATACATTCGGAATTGTTGAATTTGCCAAACAGGAAGAAGTTAAAAAAATACTTAAAAATTCCGGCAGCGGTTACAGAGTTTTTAAGTTGAGATGGGATGCCGATTATAAAAAAAATCTTGTCCAATGGGACTCCATCGGAGAAAAGATAAATCGTGCTGCATTTGAAAGAAATGTTAGAATAATAATTCTGGACTTGTCCCAAACAACGCTTGATAATGCTCTTGAATATATTAAAGAATCAAAGAAAATTCTTGAAAATTCCGGATTTTGTATTGGCAAACCCGAAGTAATCGGAAAAGTAAATCCCAAACTTACAAGATATGTTGGACTAACAAAATTATTTTCATTTCTTATAGCACTGATATCGCCGGTAATTTGTCTTTTACCACTATGTTTTTGTTACAATTTTAACGGGAAGTTTTCGGTAATAAAAACCGTTTTGATTTTTTCAGTCATAACAGTTTTTTCACTTTTATCAGGCACAGTAATATCATCACTTTTATCCACGAAAGATTTTATGCTTGGCGTTGAAACATTTAGAGGAGTAAAAATATCCTTTTTGTTGCCAGTGATATGTTTAATTTATTTGCTGTATAAAAGTAACTTAAAAAATTTTCTGAAAAAACCGCTTTTGTATGGCGAAGCAATTTTTATTGGATTTTTACTGATTGCAGTTGGCTTTTATATCATCAGAACCGGGAATTATGGTTCAACTACACCTTTAGAAGATAATTTTCGTCTGTTTTTAGAAAAAATATTTTATGTCCGACCACGATTTAAGGAATTCCTAATAGGTCATCCTTTTATGATATTGGCAATTTATCTGAAATACAAAACTAACCCCACACTTACCTGTGGGGTTAGTTTGTGGAAACCGTTTTTTATCGTCGGTATTATAGGTCAGATTTCAATAATTAATACATTCTGCCACATACACACTCCTTTTTTTGTTTCGCTTTTGAGAAGTTTTAACGGGATTTTTTTAGGTTTGATTTTGGGAATAATTTTGATTTATATTAAAACGCGAATAGACGCGAATAAGTGGCACGCGAATACACGCGAATAAAAACAATGCGAATGGTCGTGAATGGAATGCAGATATTCGCGAATATTTGCGTTTGATTAGCGATTATTCGCGTAGGAGCGAAGCGACGATATATGGCTGATATACTTATCTCCGGTTATTATGGTTTCAAAAATGCCGGAGATGAACTTATTCTCAAGGCAATGATAACTGACCTACGGTTTTACAAGCCGGATGTTAACATTACCGTTTTATCCGCTACACCAAACGAAACTTCTAATGAGCATAATGTGTGTGCCGTCAACAGATGGAATGTTTTTTCTATCGTCAAGGAAATTGCAAAATGTAAAATGCTGTTATCAGGCAGCGGCGGACTTTTTCAGGATACAACAGGCATATTAAGTTTGTGGTATTATCTTTTGATAATTTTAACCGCAAAAATTTTCAAAAAAACCGTTTTTATTTATGCCACCGGAATTGGAGAAATTAGATATTCATTCAATATTTTTTTGATAAAAAAGTGTTTCAACAATGTTGATTTTATCACGGTAAGAACGGAGCAAGATAAGAAGTTGCTCGTATCTTTTGGAATAAATAAAGAAATTACTGTTACGGCTGACCCTGTTTTCGGCTTAAAAGTACGAGGTAGAACAGGGTCTTTAGACCCTGTCATCTCAATTGAACGGTCTCTATCCACTGAACCATCGGCGGGCAAGCCCACCATTAAAACTTTGGCGGATTTCCAAGAAGACCGTTCTCTACCTAAAAAACAAATGGTTGGGATAATTTTAAGAAAAACAAAAAATTGGAAAAAAGATGTCCAAGTATTTTCCGAACTGTCCGATTTGATTGTAAAAAACTTGAAAGCCGAAGTTGTTCTCATACCGTTTCAGTTGTCAAAAGATATAAAATTGCTGAATGTAATCAAGAATAATACAAATGTTCCGGTTGATATTTTTGTATGGAATGATACAGGGCAACTTTTGGAATTATTTTCTAAACTTTACATAATAGTAAGTATGAGGTTGCATGGATTAATTCTGGCTGTAAAATATAAAATTCCTTTTGTTCCGATACCACGATATTCGAAAATTAAAAACTTTTTACAGATGATAGGAGAACCTATTTACGATAGCAATGAAAAAATATATTCGCAGATTTTGGATAAAATAGATAAGAACAATTCGGAGAAAATGTTTGCGGTTATAGATGATTTGCAAAATAAGTCAAAAAAGACGGCAGAATTGTGCATATCTGGGTTAGAAGTCCGTGAAGAGTGAAGAGTGAAGGGTTGTTGGTTGACATGCAGTTAAAATATGGTACAATGAAGTCCGTTATGAAAAAAATATCACCTGCTCCTGTGGTTAGATTTCAAAGAAATCTGCAGGGGCTGCTTGTTATAGCATTTGTTACAATTTCGGTTGTGTTTTACGGTTTTTTTTCACTTATCGTGAAAAATCTTTCCTACTATCTTTCCGAACTTTCCGAGCGGGTTGAAATAGTTGCATTTATTGACGATAAATTAAATGTTCATCAGAAAAACGAACTTATCAAAAAAATTGAAAATATAAAAATAATTGACAAAATAAAATATACTTCAAAAACGGAAGCAATGGATGAATTCAGAAAAAATCCCGAGTTTGCCAAACAGATGGAAATTCTTGGAGAAAATCCGTTGCCAGCAACTGTTGATATTTACTTAAAGAGAAAAGATCCGGAAATTGTAAAAAAAATTGCGGAAGAAATAAAAATACTCAGCGGTGTGGAAGATATCTATTACACTTCAATTGAAGCGGAAAATCTATTAACTATAAATAAAACATTCAATACTTTGATCGGATGGCTGAACTTAATTTTTGCTATATTTGTTGTTATTTCAGTTGTTTCGTTATCGCTCGCTGTGTCTGCTATGCGAGATAAAAAAATCTTTTTTGGCATGATAGACGCTATTATAGGGGGCGGGATTGGCTTTTATATTTTATATCTGATGAATGAACATATTTTCGTTCAAAACTTCAAAACACCTGTTTTTTTTAGCAAATCGGAAATTATAATAAGTTCTATCGTTCTGATGATTATATGCCTTGTGGTAAGAATTAAAAAGGCAGGGGATAGGGGATAGGGAATAGTGAATGTATGCTTAAGAGTTATCGGGAACTTATAGTTTGGCAAAAATCGTATCAGTTGGTATTGTTGATATATAAAACCACAATGGATTTTCCAAAAACGGAAATATATGGACTTACATCGCAGATGCGAAGGGCGTCAGTTTCAATTCCATCAAACATAGCGGAAGGATATGGGAGGCAATATACAGGCGAATATTTACAGTTTTTATCAATAGCATTTGGTTCGTTAGCAGAATTGGAAACACAAGTTATGGTTGCGAAAGATTTAGGATATATTAGTCAAGAAGGTTTTGTAAAAGTTTGCAGTTTACAAGAAGAAATTGGAAAAATGTTATCGTCGCTTATGAAAGCATTGAGAAAATAAAATGAAAAAATTTATTTTATTGTTTTTGCTTTTCCTATACCCTATACCCTATACCCTAACCCCTGCCCTTTATGCTTCCGATTATGATAAACAGGTAAAAGAATATAAACAGAAAATTAAAGAAAGTAGAAAAGAACTTGTCGGTGTTCAGTCGGAAATTTCTCATAAAGAAAATAATATAAAAACCATAAAGAAGAAAGAGGCATCTCTTGAAACGCATCTTGAAAATACTGTAAGGAAACTTGAAACCACAAAAGCCGAATTGTACAGAACAAAAATACTAATAAAAAAACAGCAAAAATCAATTGATGCACTGAAATTAAAATTAGAAACTGCAAAATTTGAAACGGTTAGATGGAAAAATATATTTAAAAAAGAATTAAGATTTGCATATAAATATGGTGTAGGGAGACCCATGACCGACCAGTATCCTGCAAGAATAATACTTTCTTCAAATTCGTCTGCTGATATGGTTAAACAGTATAAGTTTCTTCAACTTTTAGCACGGCAAAAATTGTTTATTTACACGCAGACGCTAAAAAATGTTCAGGAATATGAAACAATTAAAATAAAACTTGAAACGGAGATGAACGGATTAAAAGAACTTGAAGAAAAGAAAAAAAACTCTGAACAATTGTACGCACGACAAAAAAAAGAAAAAAAAAAATTATTATCAACCGTAGTTAAAAAACTGGTCTTTTATGAGCAGGAGGTTGCAAATTTGCGGGATTCAGAGACGATGCTTTCAGAGTTAATAAAACTTTTGGAAAAAAAAGCAACTAAAACTGTTAGACAAAAAGAGGAAGAGCAATTAGAAAGATTAAAAATGTCAAAAAAGAAAGGTAATATATCATGGCCTATTGACGGTGAACCGTCGGAATTAAGGAATAATTTAACTGTAACTTTCGGCAAACAAAAGCATCCGGAACTTGATACATGGATTATAAATAATGGAATCAGGATTAGGTCAACGCTCGGACAAAATATCGCAGCGGTTGACAAAGGAAAAGTTGTGTTTGCGGGCGATTTTAAGTCGTACGGAAAAATGGTTGTTATTGACCACTCCGGCGGATTTTACACGGTTTATGGTAATCTTGACAAGATAAATGTTAAAGAGGAGCAGGATATTCAGAAAGGTGAAGATATCGGTATCGTCGGTATTTCCGTCTATTCGCAGGATGCGTCGTTGTATTTTGAATTTCGCAAAAATGGTGTTCCGCAGGACCCGCTGGTGTGGCTGAAATAAAAAGGCAGGGAGTAGGGAATAGGGAGTAGGGAGTAGTTAAACGACAGGGAATAGTGGGTAGGATTTAGGGTGTAGAAAAGTCGTTGATTTTAACTATCCCCTAACCACTATCCCCTACACCCTGTTCCAACTGGGGGAAATAAAATGTTAAAGAAAAAAGGTTGGGTTTTTGTCGCTGTTTTGTTTTTTGTAATAAGTGTGTCGCTGTCCAAATTTGATACCATAAAAGCTGCCAGTGACGATATTTACGGACAGATAAAAATTTTGTCACAGATATTAGTTTATGTCCGTGAAAGTTATGTGGACGAGCCGGATATGAAAAAACTTATTTACGGTGCGGCCGACGGTATGATAAGAACTCTTGACCCGTATTCACAGTTTATGGAGCCGCAGGAAGCGAAAGAAATGAAGGTTCATACCGAAGGACATTTCGGAGGGCTCGGCATCAGAATTACATCTTCAAAAGACGGATGGATTACGGTTGTCACACCTATCCCCGGAACGCCCGCATGGAGAATGGGAATTTTGCCCGAGGATAAAATTATAAAAATTGACGGCGAAAGTGCAAAAGATATTTCAACGGATAAAGCAGTAGAAAAACTTCGCGGAAAACCCGGAACGAAAGTTACAATTACGATATTTCGGGAAAAAACTGAGCCGTTTGATTTAACAATCACTCGTGAGGATATTCCCATTATTACTGTAACTTGCACAAAAATGTTGGACGAGTCAATCGGATACTTTAGAATTACCGAGATGACTGCCAAGACAATTGAAGAACTTGACAAGGCATTGTTAGATTTGAAAAGCAAGGGAATGAAGTCACTAATTGTTGATTTAAGAAACGACCCAGGTGGGCTGCTCAATACCGCGGCGGACATCTGTAAAAGATTTATCGGCGAAAACAAACTTATCGTCTATACACAGGGCAGAAAGTTTCCAAAATATGAATATCGTGCTGATGCTACGGCTCCATATTCCGATATTCCGCTTGCCGTTCTTGTCAACAAAGGTTCCGCATCCGGCAGTGAAATAGTTGCCGGTTGTATGCAGGATAATAAAAGGGGAATTATTGTTGGAATGCAGTCATTCGGCAAGGGTTCCGTGCAGTCATTGCTTCCTTTGGAAGGCGAGTCATCTTTGCGACTTACGACACAGAAGTATTACACACCGTCGGGAAAATGTATTCATCGTGACGAAGAAAAGAAAACAGGCGGCATTACACCAGACATAGTTGTTGAGGTTAGCCGAGAAGCAGAGATATCACTTCAAAAACAGGAGATTGATACTGAAATTGCGGATGCCAGAGACAGGGACAAAAAACCTGCTCGGCAGCCCGCTTCGCAGCCATCCTCGACGATAAGAGGGCGAGGCGAGCCGTCAGGCAGGTATGATGTAAAAACATCTACGACGGTGTCCGGAGGGCAAAAAGATATAGTAAAAGATGAGATTCTTGAGATGGCGATGCAGATATTAAAAGTGCATGGTATTCTGATACGGCCGTGAAGGGTGAGAAGAACATATTGTCATCTTTCTCTGCTACTTTGTGGTAAAATTGTCAGTATAGGGGTATTTTATGGAAAAGAAAAAAATTCTTGTTGTGGACGATGATTCATCGGTTGTTGTGTATATGGAATTTTTACTATCAATTTACGGGTATATTGTGGAAGGTGCGTCATCTGGCGAAGAAGCGTTGAAGAAACTTGAATCGTACACACCCGACCTTATTTTTCTTGATTTAATAATGCCGAAAATGTCTGGCTATGAGGTTTGCCGCCGTCTTCGTTCCAACCAGCGTACATCTGCGATACTGATTATTTTATACACCGCAAGCCGTATAAGTCCCGAGGAAAAAGCAAAAGGAATTGAACTTGGCGCCGATGATTTTCTGTCAAAACCTTTTAATGTGCAGGAGTTAAAAGCCCGCATGGATCGGCTATTAGAAAGACGTACGGAAGGTATGGGATACAATCCTTTGACAAAACTTCCCGGCAATTTTTTTATTGAGAAAGAGTTCAAAGACCGTCTCATCAAAAAAGGATCTTTTGCTTTTTGCTATCTGGATATTGATAATTTCAAGATATACAACGATGTATACGGTTTCAAAAAAGGCGATGAGGCAATTTTGTTTACTGCGGATGTTCTTATCAAAGCAATAGAGGAAGCCGGTAATCAGAATGATTTTATAGGACACATCGGCGGTGACGATTTTATTTTTATTACCACGGTTGACAGAGTTGATAATGTCGTGAACACTGCGACGAAAAGATTTGACAAATTAGTTTTCCAATACTACGACGACGAAGATGCGAAAAAGGGCTATATTACTTCCCGTGACAAAGATGACAAAATGAAAAACTTTCCATTGATGACCGTCTCAATCGGAGTTCTTACAAACGAAAAAAATCCGTTTCCGCCATTATCGGCTATAGGTGAAAAAATGGCAGAGTTGAAATCAAGAGCAAAAAAAGACCATGCAAGACCCAAAGGCAGTTTCGTTGTGAAATTCTGAAAAACGCGAATACACGCGAATGAAGGAACGCGAATATTCTCGAATATTTGCGTTTGATTCGCGTAAATTCGCGTGCTTTTACGGAGGTGGAAATATGTCAAAAGAAAAAAGAAAACACAGACGGTTGCCAATGATGATTGTGGCGGATATTTACAATGCAGAAACTCTTGAATTAAGTGGAAAGGGTTGCGTTTTTGATTTATCAAAAACCGGGATTGCATTTGAAACCAATTTTAAGATTGATGAGAAAAAGCCGTTTTTTGTGCGTATGAGTATACCGATGGAAGTAATGTGTGAAATTATGCGTGCCGAAGAGAAAGACGGTATTTATCGGTATGGGGTTAAATTTTCAAAATTGAAAATGTCCGATGTTGTAAAGATTAAAGATATTAAAGAGATTAAAGAGATAGTTACGGAAGATGCACGCGAATAAACGCGAATAAGAGACAACGCGAATGGTCGCGAATGTAATGCGAATTATTCGCGAATATTTGTGTTTGATTGGCGTGTATTCGCGTTGTTTTTATGAAGAACCTTTTTGATGATTTGAATCCGAAGCAACAGGATGCGGTGAAATGTACCGAGGGACCGCTTCTAATTCTTGCCGGTGCCGGTTCCGGAAAAACCCGTGTTATCACCTATCGCATCGCCCATATTCTTCAAATCGGAGGCATCGCTCCATGGAATGTTTTAGCGATGACATTTACGAATAAAGCGGCTGCCCAGATGAGAGAGAGAATTAATAATCTTGTCAGTTCGTCGTCAGCTAATGTCTGGATTTCCACTTATCATTCTTTCTGTGCAAGGGTTTTACGGATGGAGGCGGCACACACTTTGCCTGACGGCTCGCAGGTCGGACCCTTCGGCAAAGATTTTACAATTTATGATGGTAATGACTCTAAAAAAATAGTTGAGACCTGCCTTAAAGAGTTGAATTACGATATTGAAAAATTCAAACCATCTTTAATTTTGGGAATGATTTCATCCGCGAAGGACAAACTTTTGGATGCGGAATCGTATAGTATTCATGCTAACACCACACCGGATTCTATAAAAAAAATTGTCGCCGATGTCTATGAACTTTATCAAAAGAAATTAGAAGATGCAAATGCTGTTGATTTCGGCGATCTTTTACGGTACACCGTGGAACTTTTTAAAAACACACGAAGTGTGCTGGAAAAATATCAGGAAAGATTCAAATATATTATGATTGACGAATATCAGGATACAAATTACGCACAGTATGTTTTGACGAAACTTTTGGCGGCGAAATACAAAAATATCTGTGTTGTTGGTGATGATGACCAGACGATTTATTCCTGGCGTGGTGCTGATGTCCGAAACATTATGGAGTTTGAAAGGGATTACCAGAAAACAACCGTCGTGTATCTTGAACAAAATTACCGTTCTACCAAAAACATACTTGAGACAGCGGGAAAACTGATAGGTTACAATCATCACAGAAAGCCGAAACATTTGTGGACAGATAAACAACAGGGCGAGGATGTATCTTATACTGAATTCAGGGACGAATTTGCCGAGGCAACAGGTGTAGCGGAAAAAATAAAATCCCAAATTTTCGCAGAAGGAAAATCGCTTTCTGATTTTGCAGTTTTTTACAGGACAAATGCACAGTCGCGTATTTTTGAAGAAACACTCACTCGTTTCGGAATGCCTTTTATTGTCGTCGGAAGTCAACGATTTTATGAGCGGGCGGAAGTAAAGGATATCCTCGGCTATTTGAAGTTAATCAATAATCCTTCCGACAGCATCAGTTTCAAAAGAATAATCAACACACCAACCAGAGGCATAGGCAAAGTTACACTTTCATCAATAGAAAATAATGCTGTGGCAAATTGCAAAAATTTAACACTTTATCAGTCGGCAAAAGAAATGTATCAAAACGGACAACTCCCGAGGGCTGAAAAATTTATTAAACTCATTGATTCAATGCTCGCCGAAAAAGAAAATATGCATTGCTCGGAAATTGTAAAAATAGTAATTGATGAAACCGGATACATTCAACTTTTAGAGGCACAAAACGATATTGAATCGCGTTCTAGGATTGAGAATGTCCAGGAACTTGTGTCGGCAATTGTGGATTTTGAACAGAATTCTCCGGACAAAAAATTAGCAACATTTATTGAAAATATTGCTCTTGTTTCCGATGCTGGTGTTTGGGACGAAAAAAAGGACTTTGTTACATTAATAACACTTCATCTTGCCAAAGGACTTGAATTTCCGTGTGTTTTTATCACCGGGCTTGAGGAAGGACTTTTTCCTGTCGGCGATTCCGCTTATTCATTAGAAGAACTTGAAGAAGAGAGACGACTCTGTTATGTTGGGATGACTCGTGCAAAGGAACATCTTTATCTTTCAGGTGCTTCGCAACGAAGAGTTTATGGACAATTGAGGTGGTGTATTCCTTCAAGATTTGTGAAGGAGGCAGGACTCAAAAAAGAGTGTCGCGAACCAATTTTTAGAGATGCAACTCTGATTGGACACCAACCCGCCATGGCAGATTTTCAACAGGAAGCAGTGCAATCTGGGTCTGTTCACGGCGAGGCGGGTTATTTTTATAAAGGTATGCGAATAAAACATTCGGAGTTTGGAGAGGGGAAAATTTTAGAGGCAATTGGTTCCGGCGACGAATCAAAAGTTATTGTTCAGTTTGACGCCGGCTTCTGGAAAAAACTTTTGGTAAAATACGCTGGATTGACAAACGCGAATTGACACGAATAGAAGGCAACGCGAATACACGCAAATAATTTGCGATAATTAGCGTTAGATTAGCGTT
The DNA here is from genome assembly GCA_043802785.1 of Elusimicrobiota bacterium. Lineage (GTDB taxonomy): Bacteria > Elusimicrobiota > UBA8919 > UBA8919 > UBA8919 > JAZDKR01. The sequence continues at coordinate 736 of JAZDKR010000024.1, read as the reverse complement.
TATTCGCGTGTTCGCGGAGCGAACAATGAAAATAACAATAAAAGATGTTGAATATGTAGCAAAACTTGCACGGCTTTCTTTAACGGCTGATGAAAAGAATAAATTTGCCGGGCAATTAAATGTAGTTTTGGAGCATATAGACGAACTTAATAAATTAGATACTGAAAATATTTTGCCAACATCACACGCTATTGTTATGAAAAATGTTTTTCGCGAAGATGAAATGAGAAAATCCAATAATGCTGACGATATAATTGCCAACGCTCCTGAAAAAGAGGACAGGTTTTTCAAAGTCAAAAAAGTGATAAGTTAATTTAAATTAGGTCGCTTTCGGCGACTGACTTATTTGCACGGTTTCATTCGTTATTGTAGTTGCTCAATTTATTGAGCGCCCTTGTATCCGATAAATGAGGCAACTACAAATCCAAGGCGCCTGATAAATCAGGCGACTACATAAATGTGGCAACATTCAGTTCCCGATACAATAAATTATGAAAAAAAATAATTCAAATGGTGGAAATCTTGGTTTTGAGGAAAAATTGTGGAAAGCAGCAGATAAACTGCGGAACAACATGGATGCCGCTGAATATAAGCATATTTGTTAGATAACGATACGTTCTATGATAGTGTTCTTTTCTTCTTTTACGTATTGAGATGGTGTTCTGTAATTTAATTTTCTAAGTCTTTTAGACATATTGTATTCATTGATAAACTCAATAAGTTTTCCGTTCATCTC
>JAZDKR010000023.1:0-29112 GCA_043802785.1 Elusimicrobiota bacterium | reverse complement strand
AGTATAGGAATTTCCTTTTTATAAATTGTCAAAATAGCCCAATAATAGAGCATTTTGGTGATATAACCTTACTCAATTTACCCACTTGAGAAGGAGAAGACCAGTTGATAAAAAGCCCGCACCGTAGGTGCGATAATTTATCAGGGTGTTAATATGGAATACGACAGAAAAATTGACTGGCAGATTAACAACAATGTAAAAATAGAACTTGTCAAAAGATGGATAAATGTTCAAAAAGTGAGGATTACGACGACAAGAGGCAATGTAGAAATTAAAGGTGATTTGGAATTTACCGGCAGTGCGGCGAAGGATATGGAAGAATCGGCTATAATGAATATGCTTAAAACTTTGGATATGGCGTTAAAGGGGCTGCCAAATATCCGAGATGTGAAATGGGATCTTGACAGTTTTCAAAAAACTGGTTCTCGCTGGCAGACAAGTAAATTACTTAAGACAGATAAATCAAAAGAAAAATGAAAAAAGGACTAATCATTAATTAGCCACTAACCGGCAAGAACAGTCACGAACAAAGTTGCAAAGAATAGATTGAGATTAAGATTAAGAAAATCCTTGCTCAATCTCAATCTCAGTTTGCCGTTTCCTTAATCTTAATCTGCTGTTCTTCGTGTCCTTCGTGGCTATTCAGTTTTCTTGATGGAGGATAATTAAAGAAATGATTAAAAAAATCTGGTTGTGGTTTCAGGACATTTTTTCAGACGAGGAAGATCCGAATGAACCAATTTATGCCCCCGTGCATATTGCTTCAATGATTGTTCTTACCCTTTTTGGAATTTCAATTCTGTTCTGGCTTTTCTGGTCGCTGCTCGTCTATAAAGGTGGTATTGTTAGCAAGATAATTCCGTTTTTGAGTGTCCTGTTCACTTCAAAAACGCTTGCCGATTTTGGATACGAGGGCTATCCTTACGAAATGGGAATCTTTGATGGCTGGATAACAAATGTCGTCGCACTTTTGTTTTTGTGCTTCCTCGTCTGGCGAGTTGTAAAAGTTTTGAAGAAGAAGTATCGAGACGGTTCTTATTCTTAAAGTATCAGAACCGTTCTGATTCTTCCCTGGGAACGATAATGTCTTCTAAAAAGATGATGATGCTCGGGTTGTTCGTCGGGTCCACCATTGGTGGTTATATCCCGATTTTGCTGGGTGCCGGGATGTTCTCGTTTAGTTCATTATTTGGTAGTGGCGTCGGTGGAATTATTGGCATCTGGCTTGCAAAAAAAATTACCGATTAGGTTCGTCACGAAGGAAAGCAAGAAAGTTAGAAAGTTCATCCGCCTCAGGCGGATAAAGTTTATAAAGTAGCAAGATGTTTTAAGATTTAGTTTCGTAGGAATCCGCCGAGGCGGGATTATCCACGAAGCCACGAATCCCGCAAAGCGGGACTAAAATTTCGTGCTTTCGTGCTTTCGTGGTTACGCAGTTTTCTTAAGAAAGGGGTAAGGCATTATGAAAATTGATTATTCTGAGCGGCTTAAAAAACTGCCTCCGTATCTGTTTGTTGAAATTGACAAAAAGAAAAAGGCGGCGATTGAAAGAGGAGTGGACATTATTTCGTTGGGTGTGGGCGACCCGGATTTACCGACACCGAAACATATCGTAGATTCGATGAAAATCGCGGTTGAAAAGCCAAAACATCATCAGTATCCATTTGGTGCGGGTTTGATTGAGTTCAGGAAAGCAGTTGCTGATTGGTACAAACAGAGGTTCAATGTGAACTTAAATCCGCAGGATGAAATTCATTCTTTGATTGGTTCAAAAGAAGGCATCGGGCATATTCATCTTGCATACATAAATCCGGGTGATTATGTTCTGGTGCCAGAGCCGGGTTATCCTGTTTATAATTGCGGAACAATTTTTTCAGACGGTATTTCTTATTTTCTGCCATTGACTGAAAAAAATAATTTTCTGCCGGATTTAGAGAAAATTCCGGAAAAAGTCGCGAAAAAAGCCAAAATCCTTTTTATAAATTATCCGAATAATCCGACATCGGCAACGGCAACACTTGAATTTTATGAGAAGATTGTAAAATTTGCCCAAAAATATAACATCATTGTTTGTAGTGATTTAGCATATTCGGAAATTTATTTTGACGGCAAAAAACCGCCGAGTTTTCTGGAAGTTAAAGGTGCAAAAGATGTTGGCGTGGAGTTTCATTCGCTTTCTAAAACCTACAATATGACCGGCTGGCGTTTGGGTTGGGTATGCGGCAATGCGGAAATAGTCGCTGGGCTTGGTAGAGTAAAAGACAATTACGATTCTGGCGTTTTCGGTGCCGTACAGGAAGCAGGTGCGGTTGCCTTAACATCGTCTCAAAATTGCGTTGAAGAGATGAGGAAAATCTATCAAAAAAGGCGGGATGTTTTTATTGAAGAACTGAATAAAATCGGCTGGAAAGTTAACAAGCCATCGGCAACATTTTATGTTTGGACAAAAACCCCGCAGGGTTATTCGTCGGCGGAGACCGTCGGAAAACTGTTAGATGAGGCGGGAATTGTTAGCACCCCGGGGAACGGGCTTGGTCCATCCGGCGAAGGTTATGTCAGGTTTGCTTTAACCGTCTCAGAAACCCGTCTAAAAGAAGCAGTTGAGCGAATTTCCAAAATAAAATGGTAAATAAATTCAATACTTATACGAACTGCCGCCGATGAATTCACGCAATAGCGAATTTTTTGGAACCAATGCCTCGTCAAATTCCTCAAATTCACTCAAAAGTTTCTGAACCCTCTTTGCCCTGATGTAAGCATCAATTTTTTTCGGGTCATTTTTATACGCTTTAATAATTTCCGGAAATTGTTTCAGCATATATTTTCTGTGAAGAGGAAGTTCATATGGCATCGCACCATTGAAAATGTAGTCAACTTTATTAATAAAAGGCACGATATATTTCATTTCCGCTCTTCTGACATAATGCCAGTGTCCGACGGTGCGCATCGGATTACAAGCACGATGCCAACTATCTCTGGCCATCCGACGAAGCATTCTTAAATCCGACCATCTAACAAATTCGCCGTTTTTATCTTTTATCTGGCATATTGCCTCAATGTAAAATTTGAACTTCATATTGTGCGGGATGCTTTTGGTCATTTCGTCGTAAAGTCCGTGCAGCGAATCAATGAGGAGAATCTGATTTTTTTCAAGTTTAAGTTCGGTTTTGTCCAAAAATCTTTTTCCAATCCTGAAATCGTAATAAGGCATTTTAACCGTTTTACCTTCAAGTAGTTCAAACAAGTGTTGGTTAATTAAAGGCAAGTCCAATGCTTGTGGTGGTTCAAAATCGTAATCGTCGTATTCATCTTTCGGATACTTTTCAATGTCCTTAAAATAATTGTCAAGATTAAGGAGCAGAAAACTTATATTTTCCTTTTTTAGCACTTCGCCGATTTTTGTGGTTGTCGTTGTTTTTCCGCTTGAAGAGGGTCCCGCCACTATTACCAAACGAATTTTATCCCTGTTTAAAATTATCTGTTTTGCCACTTTGTTAATTTCTTTATCATAAAGTGTCTCTGCATCTTCAATAAGTTTTCCAATGGTGCCGTTTTTAATATGCTCGTTCAGTTTTTCGGTGGTGTCACAGTTGTGGTTCACATTCCATGCGAAGTATGTCCAAAGTATTTTATACGGGATATTGTCCTGAACTATTATTTTTTCATCTTTTCCTTCACGAAGTCGTTTGTGTTCCGCTCGGTATAAAATATATGCCTTTGCGGTGACGAAATGCCTGTTTTCAACAAGTACTCTTTCGGCGATGTCCTGAATTTCTTCAACGGTTGGAATGGAGGACGGCGAATAAATCTGGTTTAGCATAGTGATGACTTTATTAGCAAGTTCATCGGCGAGGTTTCTGTCTGAACCACCTGATTCAACAGCAGCCCGAAAAATTGCATCGGTGATTTTGTCCTTGTTAAAAGCCACAATCTGCCCGTCTCGCTTGATGATTTTGCTCAACCCGTTTTTTTCTTCCATACTACCAAATTATATGATTTTTTTTTATGTTGTCAATTAAATTCTTGCTTTTTTCCCGTATCTTGTGTAGAATATCGCATATGAATAAAAAAATCGCTATAGTTACGCCGGGTGGGGACGCACCGGGAATGAATGCCTGTATAAGGGCGGTTGTTCGCCGAGCAACATCTTGCGGATTTGAAGTAATTGGCGTGATGAACGGCTATCAAGGACTTATAGATGAACCCCGCCCTTCCTACAAAAAACGGAAAGGAAAGTTTTGGGTGAAACAGGAGGAAGAGCGGGGTGAAAGCATTATTAAAATGGATGCCAGGACGGTTAGCGGAATAATTTATCACGGTGGCACAATCCTAAAAAGTTCACGATGTGCGGAAATTAAGATACCAAGCGGATTGTCAAAAGCCGTCCAAACGCTCAAAAAAAATAAAGTTAATTTTCTTGTTGTTATTGGCGGTGATGGTTCAATTAAGGCGGCTGAAAAAATTTCATCCGCAGATGGCGGTGTTTCCGTCATCTGTATCCCCGCATCAATTGACAACGATATCTATGGAACTGACGAGACAATCGGTTTTGATACAGCGATAGATACAGCGGTTGACGCAATTGATAAAATAAGAGATACGGCAACCAGTTTTGACAGGGTGTTTATCGTAGAGGTAATGGGAAGGGAACACGGATTTCTCGCACTTGAAATCGGGCTTGCATCGGGTGCGGAATTTGTTTTGGTTCCGGAAGTAAAGTATGACACTCAACGGATGAACAAAATCTGCGACGAATTAAAAAAGGATCAAAAAAAGAAAAAAACATCAGCAATAATTGTTTTTGCCGAGGGCGTAGGCGATGCCAGAAATGTTGCAAAACAGATTTTTGACCAGACGGGAATTGATGTAAAGGTGAGCAACCTTGGTTATATTCAAAGAGGGGGCAATCCGTCGGCAAGAAGCAGAAATCTCGCAAGCCGCTTCGGAAGTGCGGCTGTTGATTTAATTTCACAAGGTTACAAAAACAGAGTTATTGTTTTACAAAAAGGCAAAATCCTCCGTGGCGGACTGCCGATAGAAAAAGTGATTTTCGGCAAAAAGAAAATAGACATTGAAACATTAGAACTTGTGGAAAAACTTGCTGTGTAATATAAGAGACAAAATTAAGTGATAAGTGGTAAGGATTAAGAATCTTCCGTGTACTCCGTGGTAAATGTCTTTGACTCGGTTATCCGCCGTGGCGGATTTTCTTGAAGTATAGGAAAGTATAAAACATCAGCCACGAATTTCACGAATTAAAAAGAAAAGAAATTAGTTTTTTGTGTAATTCGTGGCTATGCAGTTTTCTTGTGATAAAAATAAAAACACCATTAATTGACGATGTATTATCAAAACTTAAATCAGGCGACGAAATTTTATTAAGTGGAATTATTTTCACGGCGCGCGATGCGGCACACAAATTACTTTTTGAATTGCTACATTGCAATAGAAAATTGCCGTTTGATTTGGAAGGTGCAGTGATTTACTATACCGGTCCCACACCAAAAAAACCCAATCAGATTATTGGAAGTTGCGGTCCAACCTCTTCCTATCGGATGGATAAATACACACAGGAATTATTAGAGCACGGACTTAAAGCCACTGTCGGCAAGGGTTGTCGTTCAAAAGAGGTTGTTGCGGCGATGAAAAAATATAAAGCGGTCTATTTTGCCGCAACGGGTGGTGTGGGCGCCTTACTCTCAAAATGCGTGAAAAAATCGGAAATTATTGCATTTCCCGATTTGGGTTGCGAGGCGGTTTACAAATTAGAGGTTGAAAAATTTCCACTTATAGTTGTTAACGATATCTACGGCAATGATTTGTATGAAAGGGGACATGTCCAATAAATTCTTTCTGGATTAACAGTGTCATTTTTTGCAGATTATTGAAATTTCCATACATTTTATTATGAAAAAATTTGAAAAAGATTGCTTAAAATTTTTATTAAAAATGGTTTCAACGAAGAGTTTGTCAAAAAACGAGAGAGCGGTTTCTGAAATCGTTGCCAAAGAGATGAGAGCGTTAAATTATGACGATGTCAAGATTGATAAACTTGGAAATGTTATTGGAAGAATCGGAAACGGCATGACGCAAAGCGGCAAAAAAATTCTTTTTGACGCACACATTGATACCGTCGGTATTGCCGATATAAAACAGTGGAAAACCGACCCGTTCAAAGCGGTTTATAAAAACGGGATTATTTACGGTCGCGGTTCCTGCGACGACAAGGGTTGTGTTGCATCAATGGTTTATGCCGGTGGACTGATAAAAAAACAGAGGTTGCTTGGCGATTCCACGCTCTATGTTTCTGCGTCTGTACAGGAAGAAATTGCCGAGGGCTATGGGATTGATTTTCTCCTTAAAAACCTGAAATTTCGTCCTGATTGTGTTATCATTGGCGAACCGTCAGACCTGAAAATTGTCCGCGGTCACAAGGGCCGGGCAGAAATAAAAATCACGGTAAAAGGCAAGTGTTGTCATGCCAGCATTCCTGATAAAGGCGAAAATGCAATTTACAAAACTCTTCCTTTAATAAAAAATATTGATTCACTCAACAAAAAATATATCCGCCTGAGGCGGACTCAACTTGGCAAACCAGTAATATCAGTCACACAAATAGAGACGAAAAACGCATCTATAAATACGATTCCTGACAACTGCTCAATTTATATTGACAGGAGGACGGTTGAAGGTGAAACAGAAAAGCAGATTGAGGTTGATATTAAGAAGGCGTGTGGTCCCGCTTGTGACGGGATAAAAATAGAATATCTGAAAAGATTTTTTAAGTCGTGGGTTTTACCACGAGAACATTATCTTGTTGAATCGGCGGTTAAATCATACAAAAAAGCAGGCAAAAAAAATCCCGAGATTGTTCTCTGGCCGTTTTGTACAAATGGTTCATTCACAATGGGTGAGAAAAGAATTCCGACGATCGGTTTTGGTCCTGGCGAAGAAAAATATGCCCATATTGCAAACGAGCAGATAAAATTCAACGATGTTTTAGCCGCAATAAAATTTTATTCAGTTTTTCCTTTGACATATTCATCAAAAAAAGTAGAATAGAGAGAGATGATATTCATGCCTGCCTGACGTCAGTGTAGGTGTTGCATTCTAAAAATTGTATTTGCCGATTTATCGAGTTAATTGTAGCAATGCGATTTATCGCATAATGTGGTCGCAGATTTTCAATCTGCGTGAATTAAAAATTCATGGCTACATATTTGAAGAGAGGATTTTCCTTGTTGTGAGGGGAGTCCTCTCTTTTTCATTGATTTTTTTCTAAAATTTGATATAATAATCCATATGAAAACAAAACATTTGATTTCTATTATGGATTTGGATAAGGAAGATATTTTTGAAATTTTTGAGACCACTAAAGCGTTAAAAGAATGGCCAAAACACAAAAGATATATGCCGCTTGAAGGCAAAACGCTTGCGATGATTTTTTCAAAACCGTCAACGAGAACGCGGGTCTCATTTGAAGTTGGAATGTATCAACTTGGTGGAACCGCTTTGTTTTTAAGCGGTCAGGATTTGCAATTGCGGCGAGGGGAAACGATCAGTGATACTGCAAAAACATTGTCCAGATATATTGACGGTATTATGATAAGAACCTTTGACCATAAAGATGTTCTTGATCTGGCGCAGTACGGAACTGTTCCTGTGATAAACGGCTTAACAGATGTGGAACATCCCTGTCAGGCGTTGACTGATATGTTCACGATAATAGAGAAAAAATTACAAATTGAAAGATTAAAAAACCTGAAATTTGTTTATATCGGTGATGGAAATAATGTTTGTAATTCTTTGATGTTATTATCAGCAAAACTGTCTATAAATTTTACGGCAATAACGCCATCTGGCTACGAACCAGAAAAATCAATTTATCAAAAAGCATCTGAAATCTCAAAAAATACCAGTGCCAAAATTTCATTATCAAATAAACCCGAAGATGCCGCAGGTGCCGATGTTGTCTACACTGATGTTTGGGCTTCTATGGGTAAAGATGAAGAACGAGACAAACGAAAACAAGTATTTAAACCGTATCAGGTGAACACTTCGCTTCTTTCCAAAGCCAAACCCGACTGTATTGTGATGCATTGTTTGCCTGCGCATAGAGGCGAAGAGATAACAGATGAAGTTGTAGATGGTAAAAATTCTGTAGTTCTTGATCAGGCAGAAAACCGTCTCCATATACAGAAAGCCATACTTCTACTCCTTCTTAGTGAAAAAGAAAACCGCAAGCAACTCAAACTTAAATTATAGCCGTTGCCGTTGTAGTCGCCTGATTTATCAGGCATAATTGCCATTTTTTGCCCGATGAATCGGGCAACTACTTGATATACCTTGATATACAAAATCTACAAAAAACTTCTAAAGTATTTCGGTCCGCAGGGCTGGTGGCCCATCGGCGGCGTCTATAACCCTGCTAAAAGGTTAATATCTGAAAAAGAAAAATTTGAAATAATGGTTGGTGCAATACTCACCCAAAATACCGCGTGGAACAATGTTGAAAAAGCACTTTCCAATTTAAGAAAAGCGAGATGTCTTACCGTCGAAAAAATATCAAAAATAAATTTAAGGGAACTCCAAATATTGATAAAGCCATCTGGATTTTACAGGCAGAAAGCTAAACGGCTTAAAAACTTTACAAATTCAATTAGACAAACTGAAAATTTAACCCGAGAATATCTTTTGTCATTATCAGGTATTGGCCCCGAAACGGCGGATTCAATTTTGTTATATGCCCTCGGAAAGCCGTATTTTGTATCGGATGCCTATACAAAACGTTTTGTAAATCGTCTTGGAATTTTTAATAGCGAAAAATATGAAGAAATCCGTGAATTTTTTGAGAAAAACATTCCCAAAGATGTAGAAATTTACAAAGAATATCACGCTTTAATCGTGGCACTTGCCAAAAATTTCTGCAAAAAAAAAACCGGAATGTAAAAATTGCCCGATTATAAATTATTGTATGAGGGGGAGAAATGAAATACGCGGTGGTTTTTGTAACAGCAGCAAACATTAAAGAAGCAAGAAAAATTGCTGAACAAGTTGTAAAAGAACGACTTGTGGCTTGTGTCAATATCGTTGAGAAAATTAAATCAATTTACTGGTGGCAGGGCAAAATTGAAAAATCTCACGAGTCGCTTTTAATAATGAAAACTCGCCTGCGGTTGGCAAAAAAACTGATAAAAAAAGTAAAATCGCTTCATTCTTATACTGTTCCAGAAATAATTTTCATTCCGATAATTGACGGCAATCCCGATTATTTAAAGTGGATAGAAAACGAAACAAATGGTTAACAAATGAAAGACGCATTGTATTTTGAAGTTTGCGATAAAGAAAAAAAAATTGTAAAGTGTAATCTGTGCCCATGGTATTGCATAATTTCCGACGGAAATGTTGGTAACTGCGGTGTCAGGAAAAATGTTGATGGAAAACTTTACGCTCTCACATATAACAAATTTGCTTCCGTATCTATTGACCCGATAGAAAAAAAACCGCTTTACCATTTTTATCCTGGCAGTGAAATCTTGTCTTTGGGTACACTCGGATGTAATTTTCATTGCCAGTTCTGTCAGAATTTTGAAATTTCGCAGGCGGCTTTTAACGAGTCATATCTGAAAACGGTTACGTCCTCTGATGCAATCGCACTTGCCAAACAGTATCACTCCGTCGGCATTGCCTACACTTACAACGAGCCGCTTATCAATTACGAGTGGCTAAAAGATACAATGTCGGAAGCAAAAAAATACGGGCTAAAAAATGTTTTGGTTTCAAACGGTTATATAAATGAAGAACCGTTTCACAATATAGTTGAAAATATAGATGCAGCAAACATTGATGTAAAATCGTTCCGTGATGAATTTTACAAAAAATATTGTGGCGGTAAACTTGCTCCTGTTTTGAGGACGGTAGAGATACTTATCAGAAAGAAAAAGCATGTTGAAATAACAAATTTGATTATTCCGGGGTTAAACGATTCTGACGAAGAAATTTCCGATTTGGTTGATTGGGTCTGGTCTTTGGGCGAGGAAACCCCGCTTCATTTTTCCAGATATTTTCCTTGCTACAACATTACAATTAAGGCAACCCCGTTTTCCACACTTGAAAGGGCAAGAGAAATCGCATTAGAAAAATTGAAACACGTTCATCTCGGCAATCAGACTGTGTCGCAATTGTAGTTGCCGACCTTGGTTGGCTAATAAATGGTAAAATCGCCAAGCAAGATTGGCCAAAAGTAGGCTCTGTAAGAGCAACTACATTTTTGGATTATGACACAGTCTGAATGTCGTGTAAAGAAAGGGCTACAATCATTTCATCACTTCGGGGTTGTGTTTGCTATAATAAAATGCCGAAGGCATGATATTATTGTAGTTCGCCTGTTGAAGTAAAAAAATCTGGAGGGATTGGATGTTTGATAAAGGACGCGAAACGGACGCAAAACAGGACGCAAAACTGACGCGGAACAGACGCAGAATTTGGAAGTGGTTTTACTTTCTACCTTTCTACCTTTCTACCTTTCTACCTTTTTTCGTGAGTTGCAGAAAGACAAAACCTGTTGTTAAAATGGATGACAAAATAAATTACGGTGCGTTTTATATCGACGGTCTGTCGTCGAAAAAATGGGTTGCTTTGACATTTGACGATGGACCCAGACCCGGAGTGCTTGACAAAATTCTTGAGACACTCAAAAAAGAAAATGTGAAAGCGACATTTTTCATACTCGGTTCAAATATAAAAACATATCCTAAATATGTAAAAAAATATATAGAATATGGGCATGAGATAGGCAACCACACTTATGCACATTTGAATTATTACCAGTTAAAGAAAAAAAAGAGTTTTGAAGAAATAGAGCAGATATTTTCGAAAGAGATTGATGATACTGAAACTGTAATAAAAAAACTCACAGGCGTAAAACCGTTTTTTATGAGAATGCCCAATGGTTTTATTTCGCCGACGGTAAGAAAAGTGGCAAAAGAAAAAAAGTATGTGGTTGTTAACTGGACATTCGGCTGCGACTGGAATAAAAATACGAAAGAGGAACTTGTCCAAAAGTATTTAAGAAGTGTTAAGCCAGGCGCAATTTTTCTGTTTCACGAAAAAAAGATTACTGCGGAGGCACTTCCGGAAATAATAGGTGGGATTAAGAAAAAGGGTTATGAGATAGTAACCTTGAGTGAGATTTTGGGAATAACCGGAAATTAGGAGATTGCCTGCCCGACTCGCCACAGTGTAATACTTCATAATTTCTTAATTTCGGGTTTTTTAATCTCTGTTTTTATATGCCGGAGGAGGGAATTGAACCCACACGACTCCATAAGAGCCGGCAGATTTTGAGTCTGCTGCGTCTGCCAGTTTCGCCACTCCGGCAATAAAGTCAATGAAAGATTAAAAATGAAAAATGAATTTTTGAAATACGGTGGAAATTCGTAGTTGTACCGAAATACATTGAAATTTATTGTTTTGACTTTTAATTTCAACTGTATTTCTATTGTGTTTCTATCGTATTTTCTTGTCGATTCTGCATTCTACATTTTTAATTGTCTTTTGTCAATATGTGTAGATGATTGGTGGACTTCTCACTACGTTGCTCTGTTTTCTTGGCGTATAGGCTGTGTCGCAATTGTAGTTGCCCACCTGTGGCGGGCTAATAAATGGTAAAAGTATCGCCAAGCAAGATTGGCAACTACTTACCACTTAATTCTTGTAATGAAAATTACTAATTTAGATACATTGAACAGTGTTCAAAAAAAAGGTTTAACAAAATTTCTACCTGATTGCTCCGCACCTCGAATTGCGGTAGGTTTGGGAACCTGCGGTATTGGTAACGGCGCACAGGATATTTATGAGGCGTTTCGCAATAATCTCGGCAAAAATTTACAAAAAAATGAAGAGTCTTTTAGAATGGGTGGGGTTTATTTGACTAAAACCGGATGTTTCGGTTTTTGTGCACAGGAACCGTTGGTAAATGTCTATATCCCCGGTAAACCTTTAATTATTCTTCATCTCGCTAAAAGCGGGACGGTAAAAGATGTGAACCAAATTGTAAAAAGTGTTTTGGCAGGAAACATTCCCAGAAAAAATGTGTTATGCAAAATTGAACAATGGGATCATCTGACTTCTGTAACTACCTTTGGAAAGGGTTTTCCTGAAATACCGAACTGGTATGAATTACCTTTTTTCAAGTGGCAGAAAAAAATCGTATTAAGAAACTGTGGTCTAATTAACCCGGAAGATATTGAAGAATACATTGCCGTCGGTGGCTATTATGGGTTATACAAAGTTCTTAATAAATTATCTCCTGATGAAGTAATTTCCGAATTAAAAAAATCCAAATTGCGAGGCCGCGGTGGTGCCGGTTTTCCGACATATAAGAAATGGGACGCCTGTAGAAACGCTAATTTCCGCGAATCAAAAGAAAAAAATTCGCGAATATTCGCGAATCAAAAAATTAGCGATAATTCGCGTTATGTGATATGTAACGCCGATGAGGGTGACCCAGGTGCGTATATGAACAGAAACGAAATTGAAAGTGACCCTCACAGTATTTTGGAAGGCATTGCTATCGGTGGTTACGCAATGGGTGCCACAGAGGGCGTAATATATGTGCGTGCGGAATATCCGTTGGCAGTACAGCGATTGGAAATTGCTATTGAACAAGCGAAGCAATACGGATTATTGGGTGAAAATATTTTTAATTCCGGCTTCAATTTTAATATAGATATTGTTGAAGGAGCAGGCGCATTTGTTTGTGGTGAAGAAACAGCACTTATTGCATCTATTGAAGGAATGCCTGGAAAACCCAGACCACGTCCGCCATTTCCGGCACAGAAAGGTCTTTGGGGTCAACCCACCAATATCAATAATGTAGAGACATGGTGTAACATTCCTGTAATTATAGCAAAAGGAGGGCACTGGCTTTCACAAATAGGCACTGAAAATAGCGTCGGGACAAAAGTGTTTTCGCTTGTAGGTAAAATAAAAAATACCGGATTAGTGGAATTACCTTTGGGCTCGTCGTTATCAACTATTGTACATAACATCGGTGAAGGAACAGGTACCAATAAAAAAGTAAAAGCAGTACAGATAGGTGGTCCCTCCGGCGGATGTATTCCAGCGGAACTTCTTGATACATCGGTTGACTATGAATCGTTATCTTCGTTAGGTTCTATTATGGGTAGCGGCGGAATTGTCGTTATGGATGAGGATAATTGTATGGTGGATATAGCACGATATTTCACTGAATTTACCACTTCCGAGTCGTGCGGAAAGTGTGTGCCTTGCAGAGAAGGATTATATCAGGCATTAAAGATTCTTAAATCTATCACAGAGGGAAAATTTAATTCACCGTCATTGCGAGGGAGTTCCGCTACAGCGGGACGACTGAAGCAATCTCATTCACAGAATTGTCATTCTGATATTCTAAACGAACTTGAAACTCTTTGTAAGGTTATCAAAGATACAGCACTTTGTGGGTTAGGTCAGACGGCACCGAATCCGATACTTACAACATTAAAATATTTCATGACCGAATACGAGGAACACATAAAGGATAAAAAATGTCAAGCGGGTATATGTAAAGAACTAATTCAGTTTGTGATACTTTCTAAGAAATGTATCGGTTGTGGATTATGCAGGAAGAACTGTCCGGTTCAAGCAATAACCGTAGAACATAAAAAAATTCATATAATAGATAAAACCAAATGTACAAAATGTGGAGTATGCTTTGAAGTATGTAAGTTCCATTCGATTAAAAAAATATGATTAGCATAATTATTAACGGAAAAAATTACAGTGTAAGTGAAGGAAAAACTATTCTTAACACCTGCAAAGATATAGGTATTGATATCCCGAACTTATGTTATTTTGAGGGTATTTCTGAAGAAGCGGCCTGCTCACTATGCGTAATTGAAATAAAAGGTTCAAGAATGCTCACAAGAGCATGCGTTACAAAAGTTACAGATGGGATGGAAATATTTACCGACACAACGGGTATTTATGAGGCACGAAAACTTAACTTAGAACTTATTCTTGCGAATCATCCGCTTGATTGTATGACTTGCGATAAAGACGACGATTGTGAATTACAAAATCTTGCATATAAATTTGGAATTAAAGAAAGCAGATTCTTAAATTCAGAAAAATTTGTTAATGCACAAAAACCTAATTCTTGGGACACAAATCCATTTATTCATTTTGACCCCGGCAAATGTATTCTTTGTGGCAGATGTATAAACGCATGTAAAAATCAAGCAGTTTTGGAAGCAATAAGTTTTGTTAACCGTGGACATAATGAAAAGATTTCTACTCCTTATGATATACCTCTTGAACAGACACAATGTCAATTTTGTGCAGAATGCGTTCAGATATGTCCGGTGGGTGCGTTGATTGAAAAACCGCGTATCGGTAAAGAAAAAAAGAAAGATTTAATATCAACAGATACTATTTGTGCATATTGCGGTGTCGGTTGTAATCTCAGATTATACCGTGATAAAAAAGATGCTATTGTAATGGCAGAAGGAATCTATGGCAATAAAATCAACGACGGCAGAACCTGTGTTAAAGGCAGGTTCGGTTTTGAATATGTCAACAGTCCTGACCGTCTGACAACACCTTTAATAAAGAAGCAAGAAGCAAGAGGCAAGAAGCAAGAATTTGAGGAAGTGTCGTGGGAAAAAGCAATTACTTTCACAGCAAAACGGCTTAAAGAAATAAAAGAAAAGTATGGTCCCGATGCGATTGGTATTCTCGGCTCTTCAAGGTGCACAAACGAGGATAATTATGTTCTGCAAAAATTTGCCCGTGCTGTTATTGGAACGAACAATATTGATAATTGTGCTCGGTTATGCCACGCGTCAACCGTTGTTGGGCTCGGTATAGCGTTCGGCACTGGTGCCGCAACGAATTCTATTGACGATATAAAGGACTCCGATTTAATGTTTGTCATCGGTTCAAATATGGCTGAAACACATCCGGTTATATCACAGATTGTCAAGGAACATCAAAAAAAAGACAATGCGAAACTTATTGTCTGCGACCCGAGATGTGTTGGGCTTGCCAAATTTGCCGATGTGTATTTGCAACATTATCCAGGAACAGATGTTGCACTTCTCAACGGTATTATGAAGTTTATTCTCTCCAACGGTTTGGAAAACAAAAAGTTTATTGACGAACATACCGAGAATTTTGATGACTTCAAAAAAATCGTGCAAAAATATAGTTTAGATAACGTGAGTTCAATAACCGGTGCCGATAAACAAACGATAAGGCAAATAGCAGAACTTGTTGGATGTGCAAAAAATATGCTCGTATTTTATACAATGGGTATCACTCAGCATACTACCGGTGTTGATAATGTGTTGAGCATCGCGAATTTAATTTTGCTGACCGGTAATATTGGCCGTCGCGGTGCAGGACTCATTCCGTTGCGGGGGCAGGCGAATGTTCAGGGATGTTGCGATATGGGCGTTCTGCCGGATGTTTTTACAGGGTATCAGAAAGTAGATGACCCCGTTGCCCAAGAAAAATTTGAAGCCGCGTGGAATGTGAAATTACCAAATAAACCAGGGATAACAGTAACCCAATTTACGGAACATTCACTTGAAAAAAAATTGAAAGCAATTTATATTATGGGAGAAAATCCGCTAATGACGGAAAGTGATATAACAACAGTAAAAAAGGCATACAAAAATCTTGAATTTATTGTTATGCAAAACATTTTTCTTTCGGAAACAGCAGAAGTATCAGATCTTGTTTTGCCGTCGGCTGCTGGATATGAAAAAGACGGCACATTTACAAATACTGACAGAACTGTCCAGTTATTACGGCCGGTATTAGAAAAGCCACCCGGCACGAAATATGATTGGGAAATCGTTTGCGAACTTTCTACTGCAATGGGTTATCCGATGAAATATAAAAACTCCGCCGAAATTATGGACGAGATAAAAAAACTTACACCATCTTACGGCGGTATTAAACACAACCGACTAACAAATAACGGTATTCAATGGCCCTGTCCGGATGAAAATCATCATGGAACACCGTTTCTCCATAAAGATGGTAATTTCATCCGCCATGGGCGGACTATCGGCAAAGGGATATTTTCCCCAGTTGAATATATTTCGGCAAATGAATTGCCTGATGATGAATACCCGTTTATACTTACAACAGGACGAATTATTTATCATTATCATTCGGGGAATGAAACAAGAAGAGTGAAAGTTTTAGACAAATTTGTTCCCAGAAATTATGTTGAATTAAATCCTATTGATGCAAAAAAAATCGGCGTTAAAGACAATGAATTAGTAGGGGTCTGGACAAGAAGAGGGTGTCTTGAAGTGCACATCCGTATATCGGAGCAACCGAAACAAGGAGTAATATTTATTCCGTTTCATTTTAAGGAATCACCAGCGAATGTTTTAACTAATCCTGCTTGTGACCCGAAAGCAAAAATCCCTGAATTTAAGGTTTGTTCTGCAAAAATAGAGAAAATATGAAAAACAATATTCCTGTTATTATTTTGGCAGGCGGAAAAAACAGCAGATTTTGCGGAGTTTCTGTAAAGAACAAAGCATTTCTAAAATTTGGTAAAAAAAGAATCATTGATTTAATGATAGATGTTTTTAAGAATATGTTTTCACAAATAATAATTGTTACAAACAAACCTTCCGATTTTTTTGAATTTGAGGATGTTCTGGTTGTAAAAGACATAGTAAAGAATTGTGGGCCTATCGGAGGAATCTATACTGGTCTAAAAAGTGTGACTTCCCAATCCGCTTTTTTTATTGCCTGTGATATGCCATTTGCCGTCAGTGATAAAAAAATAATAGAAAAAATTCTAAAGACATCGCACAAAGAAAAAGACATTACAACCATTCCAATATCCTTCAAGGGCGACGAGCCGCTTTTTGCCGTGTATAACAGAGAAATTATAAAAGGTCTTGAAAAAGCGATTAAAAAAAAAGAATTCTCGATTAAAAAAATAGTTAAAAAATTTCCTTACAGGAATATTAAATTAAATAAAAAAGAAATACGATTATTGACAAATATAAATACCCGCAGTGATTTTAATAGGGCATTATATGAATTTAGAAATTTTAAGGATTACTGAATCAAGCCCAATACGGACTTGGAAAAAGGAAAGAATCAAAGATTTTGTGACAGAAGAAGAAGTGCTTACAATATTTATTGACGGGATAGAATTTGCATCAGTGTTATGCACACCAAAAAACCTTAAAGAGTTGGCAGTTGGTTTTCTGTTTTCAAACGGTTTAATTAATTCACTTTCTGAAATTAGTACAACCTGCCCGACTGCCTGCCCGACGGTATCAAACAGGCGGGCGATAGGCAAGCGGGTTGTACTAAATGAAAAAAATATAAGCGTTTCCGTTGACCTTATCAATCCAAGAAAATTATCTTTCCCTTTCAGGAAACTTTACCCAGCCCTTCCTCAAGGGCTTTTCAGGAAGGGCTGGGTTTATACTTCCGGCTGTGGAAGGGGTGTGATTTTAAAAACAATAGACAGTCCCACAATAAAAAACGGATTAAAAATTTCAGCGGAAAAGATTTTTGAACAAATGTCAAAATTCCAAGATATGTCTTGTGAATTCAAAAAAACAGGCGGTGTCCACAGTGCAGGAATTTACGATGGTAAAAAAATATCCATTTTTGCGGAAGATATTGGAAGGCACAATGCTGTTGATAAAATAATCGGCAAAGCATTGATTGACGGTGTGGATACAAAAAGTATGATTCTTTTCACATCAGGCAGGGTTTCATCTGACATAATCCAAAAAGTGTTGAGGGCGAAAATTCCGGTGATTGTTTCCCATAGTGCACCTACATCAGAGGCAGTAAAATTGTGCAAAGAAAAAAATATTACACTTATCGGTTTTGCCCGCGGCAGAAGAATGAATATCTATTCTGGTGAAAAAAGAATCGGTAATTGACATATAAAAAAAATTTTTGTATAGTTGAAGAAAGAATCGGGACAGTTCTGATACTTTTATAATTAGTTGAAAAAAATTTTATGAAAATTCTTGATAAGATAAACAACCCAGACGACTTAAAAATTGTAAGGAAGGAACTTTTACCAGAACTTGCCAGCGAGATTAGGGAATTGATCGTTTCCACAGTTTCCCAAACCGGCGGTCATTTGGCATCATCTTTAGGTGCAGTGGATCTTTCAATTGCCCTGCACTATGTTTTTGATGCACTGAAGGACAAAATTATTTGGGATGTGGGACATCAGGGATATGCTCACAAAATCTTGACATCCCGCCGCGAAAAATTTACTACTCTCCGACAGACAGACGGTATCAGTGGATTCCCGAAAATTGCGGAATCGGAGTATGATGCATTTGGCACAGGGCATTCATCCACATCAATTTCCGCTGCACTCGGTTTTGCGGTTGCCCGTGACTTATCAGGGGATAATTACCAAGTGGTCGCTGTTGTTGGCGATGGCGCTTTAACTGGTGGACTCGCTTACGAGGGGCTTCTTAATACCGGGCATTCGGGATGTAATATTCTGGTAATTCTTAACGATAACGAAATGTTTATTTCTCACCGTGTTGGTGCACTTGCCGCATATCTTACGAAACTTTTAACCGGTGGACTTTATAATAAACTTTGCAAAAAAGTTGGTAAGTTTCTCTCACGAATACACTTCTGGGGTTCCCAAATAATGCGTGTCGCAAAAAGATTCCGAGTGCTTCTTTTTCCAGGAATGCTTTTTGAAGAAATGGGTTTTGTATACCTGGGACCCATTAACGGACATGACATAAATAAATTAATGGAAATTCTTTCAAATGTGAAAAATTTGAGAGGTCCCGTATTGCTTCATGTTTTGACAAAAAAAGGGAAAGGTTACATACCGGCTGAGGATAATCCGACGGCGTTTCACGGTATCGGTTCGTTCAACATAATTACCGGCGAACCGACAAGCAGTTCAAAATTTCCGACTTATACTCAAATTTTTTCGCAGACGCTTATAAATCTTGCCAAAAAAGATGACAAAATAATTGCAATTACAGCAGCAATGGCGGACGGGGTTGGGCTTACCGATTTTCAGAAAGAATTTCCGAAAAGATTTTTTGATGTTGGAATCGCCGAAGGGCACGCCGTAACTTTTGCGGCAGGGCTCGCTGCTTCTGGTTATAAACCTGTGGTTGCGATTTATTCCACATTTTTACAGAGAGCGATTGATGAGATAATTCATGATGTCTGCTTACAGAAACTTCCCGTTGTCTTTGCAATTGACCGTGCAGGTATCGTTGGTGAGGATGGTGCTACACATCAAGGTGCGTTTGATTTGTCATATTTAAGAATGATTCCGAATATCGTGGTAATGACCCCTTCCGACGAAAACGAACTCCAGAATATGCTGAAAACCGCATTGTCAATAAATCAACCGGTTGCCATCCGTTATCCTCGCGGTGAAGGACAGGGTGTGAAACTTGACAGAGAGCCGAAAACCATTTCAGTCGGTAAATCCGAGATAATTTCAGACGGTAAAGATGTTTTTATTTTGGCAGTTGGAAGTGTGGTTAGTCCATCAGTTTCGGTTTCAAAAAAACTTTCAGATGACGGAATCTCCTGCGGTGTCGTAAATGTCCGTTTCATAAAACCGCTTGATGTAGATTTAATAAAAAATATTTCGCAAAGAGTAAAAAAAATAGTTACCATTGAGGAAAATGCAATTTCCGGCGGATTTGGGAGTGCTGTTTGCGAATTGTTATCAGACAGCGATGTCAAAATTCACACAATAGGACTTCCAGATAAATTCATTGAGCACGGCAGACAAAAAGACATCAGGGAAAAATACGGGCTTACCTCAGACAAAATTTACTCCGACATAAAAGAATGGCTAAAAACCTAATGTTGGCTAAAAAAATCCGGTTAGATGATTTGATTTTCCAAAAAGGACTTGTCTCCTCCTGCAATAAATCAACCGCACTTGTAATGGAAGGTAAGGTTACCGTGGACGGGAAAATTATTACGAAACCAGGTTTTGCCGTTTCGGAGACATCGGAAATTTCAGTAAAAGAGTCGGCTGAATTCGTTTCCCGCGGCGGGATTAAATTAAAAAAAGCACTTGAGGAATTTTCCATCTGTGTAAAAGACAAAATTTGTCTTGATGTTGGCGCATCTACCGGCGGTTTCACGGATTGCCTTCTGAAAAACGGTGCGAAAAAGGTCTATTGCGTGGATGTTGGCTACGGGATTTTGGACTCAAAATTGAGAAATGACCCGCGAGTAGTCGTCATTGAAAAAACGAATATCAGATATTTTGGGAGACGCGAATTGACGCGAATAGTAGAACGCGAATTGGCACGAATTGAAAGACGCGAATTATCGCGAATAAAAGAACGCGTCATGCCAAAGGCAGATCCGCCTTCGGCGGAAATTACGCGAATTTCTCATACATTACACATTACACATTACACTTTACACGATTTTTTGCCCGATTTAGCAGTTATAGATGTTTCATTTATCTCGCTTGAAAAAGTTCTGCCGAAAGTAAAAGAACTTGTGAAAACAGGTGGAGAAATAATTGCACTTCTAAAACCACAATTTGAAGCCCCTAAGGGTTCTACCAAGAATGGCGTTGTCCAAGATGAAAAAATCCGCCAGCAAACCATAGATAAAATTAAAAATTTTTCAAAAACACTCGGCTTATCATTCCTCGGAGAAGCTCCATCTCCAATAAAGGGACCCAAAGGCAATCTTGAACACTTTTTGTATTTTAGAAATTCCAACGAGGCACAGTCAGAATAAATGAGGGGTTGACAAACAGGAAAAAAAGCGATAAAATGATGTCGGGATACGGGATATGCTGGAATAAGAAACGCGAATGTACGCGAATTGATAAGACAACGGTCTGTGGCGGATTGAATTCGCGACCATTCGCGTATAAGAGGAGCGAATAAAAAAATGTTCAGAATAATGGCAAAGTCAAAAATACAGTTAGCAAAAATTACAAGCAAGAATCTGAATTATCTTGGTTCAATTACGATAGATAAAAAACTTTTGGAATTTGCTGACATTTTTCCATATGAAATAGTTCTTATCGTGAATAAAACCACCGGTGCACGATTTGAGACATATGTGTTGGAAGGTCCAAAAAATTCCGGCTGTATAGAGTTAAACGGCGGTGCCGCTCGTCTTGGCGAAGTTGGCGACGAACTTATAATTATTTCAAACGAATTTGTTGAAGAGGAAAAAGCAAAAAAATACAAACCTAAACTTGTTTTTCTTGATGGAAAAAATAGACCTCTGAAAAAGACAGAATTTAAGTGATAAGTTGTAAGTTGTAAGTGGTAAGAATTAAGAAAATGCTTAAATCAAAAGATGTCGTACTTCATTATGGCGAAAAAGTTCTGTCAGATTTTATTTCTCAAAAAGTAATTGATAACGGGCAATTCCTGCCTTTGATTCTTCCGAAAAAATTGCCGGTTATCAAAGATGTTAAACAAAAACTTTCAGATGTACTTGAAAAACCCGTTGGCAATCAGAAACCTTTAAGCACTCTCATAAAAGAAAATTATGTCGGTGGCAATTTGTCAATAATAGTTGATGACCACGACAGACCGAACATTCACACACGGCTGCTTCTTCCGATTTTGGTTGACTTACTACTTACTGCCTACCGCTTACCGCTTACAAAAATCAAAGTAGTTATAGCAACCGGTACCCATCGTCCATCTACCGATGAAGAATTAAAAAATATTTTGGGCGATAAAATGTTCGGCAGGGTAAATTATGTAGTTCACAAATGCAGAGAGAATAATGTTGAAGCAGGTAAAGTTGACGGCTTAACGGTAAAAATCAACGAAACAGTTTTTAATTCCGATATTATAATTCCGTTGACGGATGTAGAAAACCATTATTTTGCCGGAATCGCAGGGGGACCAAAGGCATTATGTCCCGGAGTATGCGATATTGATACAATTACTTTTGAGCACTTAAAAATGTTTGGCGAATGCGGATTTGCCCAAAATGTTGATTTGGGAAGTATGGATGGCAATCCTGTTTTTGAGACGAAAAAAAAAATCGTAAAGACGATTATTGAAACGCTGAAAAAAAACAAACGGGAGATATATACAATAACATCAATTATTGATACCGACGGTGATTTAGTAAATCTTTACGGCGGTGAGACATTTGAAAGCCATCTTAAATCCGCTGAAGTTCTTAAAAATGTCTGGACGGTAAATGTAAAAGAGTGTGCCGATATAGTGATATCCGGTGCGAGTCATTGGGGGGTAAATCTTTATCAGATGGGGAAAGCAACCCACTGTGCATATCACGCCGTTAAAAAAGGCGGAATCATATTAAATGTCGCACCGTGCAATCAGGGATGGGGCAATGAAGAGTTCAGAAATCTTATGAAAGTGGGGATGGATGAACTCAATAGATACGACGATAAATCGGACGGAATTAAAAAAGCTGTTGTTGTTATAATTGAAGCCGTGAAAAGAAATTTCAAAATAGGCAATCAAAAACCGGTCGACATTTTCCAGATATTGAATTTCGTCGGCTGGGGAAATTTACACATAATTCAGGATGGTATATCTAATGATGATTACAAATTGTTGCCTTTTGTTTTTTGGGGTAATGAATCTGAACCTGTAGAAAAACGGCTTGAATTGTGGCTTAAAAAATATCTCGGCAATAAGACAGTTGCAGTCGTGGATAATCCAAACTTTTTGATAAAACCGTTATGAGAATTATTGAAGGTAAAGAAAACATTATTTCAGGTTTTTTAACATATTTGCAGGACGAGTCAAAACTTTCATTTGGGAATGTTGAATATCTTGCTTTTCCGGAAAATGAAAGTGATGTTTGCGAATTTCTGAAATTCTGCTCTGATAAAAACATTCCCGTTACAATTTCCAACGGCAAAACGGGTGTTGTCGGAGGTGCTGTGCCGTTAAAAGGCGCTTTGATGTCGCTTGAAAAACTGAACAAAAATTTTGGTATAAAAAAGGTTGATGATGAATACCGTGTTCATTTGCAGGGTGGAGTCATGCTTGATGAACTCTACAAATTTTTAGAAAACGAAAATTTTTCCGGCGAAAAATATTTTTATCCCGTTGATGTTACCGAATCAACCGCAAAAATCGGCGGGACTGTTTCAACAAATGCTTCGGGAGAAAGAAGTTTCAAATACGGCCCGACCAGAAACTGGGTTCGTTCGCTGAAAGTCGTTCTGGCAGACAGCAATGTTTTATCGGTTGAAAGAGGAAAGATTTTTGCCGTTGGTTATGATTTGGAAATAAAATTACCAGACGGAAATATCAAAAAAATAAAAATTCCGAATTATAAAATGCCATCTGTTAAAAATGCAGCAGGTTATTACGCAAAAAAAAATATGGACTTAATAGATTTGTTTATTGGCAGTGAAGGAACACTCGGAGTAATAACCGAAGTAGAATTTGCTTTAATAAAAAAACCCGAAAATGTAATGACATTGCTTGCTTTTTTTCCGGAAGAACGGCATTCCCTGAACTTTTTCTTTGAATGTAAGCAAGCCCACCTGTGGAGGGCATCGGCAATCGTTTTTGAATATTTTGATAAGGGTGCGTTTGAACTCTTAAGACCTAAAATAACCGAGTTACCAAAAGATAAAAACTCGGCAATATTTTTTGAAATTGAGTATACCGATGATAATTTAGAAAAAATTTGTTCCGAAATAGAGATGCTTCTTAAAAAAAATGGTTCATCAATGAATAATACATGGGGTGGTTTTGAAAAAAAGGACATTGAAAAAATAAGACAAATTAGGCATGCTATTCCCGAGACCATAAACGAAACTCTTGCTGGAACAAAACAAAAATATCCGGCAATTCACAAAATTTCTGCCGACATATCAGTGCCGGATGAAAATTTTTTAGAAATGATTTCGTATTATAAATCAAAACTTGAACCATTAAAATTGCGAAATACCATATTCGGTCATATCGGCGAAAATCATCTCCATATGAATATTATTCCTAGAAATAATGAAGAGTTTCTTAAAGCCAAAGAACTTCATCTATGTTTTGCCAAAAAAGCGGTAGCACTTGGTGGCACTGTTTCAGCGGAGCACGGAATCGGAAAAATTAAGCATCAGTATTTAGAGATTATGTATGGAAAAGAAGGAATAGAACAGATGATCGCTGTAAAAAAAGTGCTTGACCCGAAATGCATTCTTAACAGAGGAAATATATTTTGTGAGGAATATCTAAATGCGTAGAATATCCACTCAAAAAATCATTGAAACAGTAGAGACACTTTTTCTTGATGCGAATTTTTCGATACCTCGTGATGTTTTGAAAAAAATAAAAATTGCACATAACAAGGAAAAAAATCCGCGAGCAAAAATGATTTTTGAACAAATCCTCAAAAATGAAAAGATTGCTCGTCAGGAAAAAATTCCGCTTTGTCAGGATACGGGAACGGCGGTTGTTTTTTTGGAGGTCGGTCAGAATATTCAAATCGTTGGTGGTAATTTAACCGATGCGATAAATGAAGGAGTAAGGCGGGCATACAAAAAGGGATATTTGAGAAATTCAATTGTTGCTGACCCGCTTGAAAGAAAAAATACCGGCGACAATACGCCTGCGACAATGCACATAGAGATTGTTCTTGGGGGCAAATTAAAAATATCCGTTCTTGCCAAAGGCGGAGGTGCTGAAAATATGTCGGTGTTAAAAATGTTTGAGCCATCGGCAGCAATTAAGAATATAAAAAATTTTATAGTTGAGACAGTAAAAAATGCCGGTGCAAATTCCTGCCCGCCGGTTGTCGTCGGCGTTGGGCTTGGCGGAACTTTTGATAGTGTCGGGCTTCTTGCAAAAAAATCGCTTTTAAGAAAGTTGGGTTCTAAAAATCCCAAAAAAATTTATCAAAAATTAGAAAGCGAAATTCTTGCCGATATAAATAAAACTGGTTTGGGCCCGATGGCACTCGGTGGCAGAACAACCGCTCTCGCTGTTTTGATTGAAACTGCTCCGACCCACATTACATCGTTACCTGTTGCGGTAAATATACAATGTTATGCGTTAAGAAAAAAAAGTGCTGTGTTGTGAGTAGGAATTTTCTTGTAGTTTTTTTGTAGCGGTCGCACTGCTGTGCGACTTTCCTGAATGGAGATTTATTATGGAAAAACAAAACTGGACAGTTACCGTCGGTAAAATCTTGTTTAAGTACAGAAGTTATTTTTTTGTTCCGATTTTGTTAGGACTAATAATTTTTACAAAACCGCAGATGTCGTTTGATTCAAAAATAGCGGATGTCTTTTTTGATGTTTTTGGTTTTATTCTCGCATTGCTCGGTTTTTATGTTCGGGTTCTTGTTATCGGTTACAAAAAATCGGGAACAAGCGGACGAGGTACAAACATTGATGTCCGAGAGGTTGTCACCGACGGGATGTATCAAGTTTGTAGAAATCCGCTTTATCTCGCAAATTTTCTAATGTGGCTTGGACTAACGATAATGTGGTGGGAAATACATTTTTCCATCATTATCGTCGGTTTTTTTGTAGCCGAATATTTTTTCATAATAAAGGCAGAGGAATCATATTTGTCGGATAAGTTCGGTAAAGTGTATGATGATTACAAAAAATCTGTTCCTGCATTTTTTCCAAGAATAAAAAATTTTCCCAGAGGAGTTCATTGGGACAAAAAACCAGACAGACCATTTAACTGGGACAAAGTACTTAAAAATGAAACAAATTTATTGCTTTTGATTTTGGCTTTTCCGCCGCTATTTTATATCTATGAAAATCTACGGTGCGGACTTTGTAGCAGCGGGATTGCTATCCCGCTGTCGCATAGCAATGCGACCGCTACTTGTATTTTGTTAGAAGTTATTGTTTTAATCGGATGGATTATTATAAGATATAATTTGCATTACAGGGAAAATGAATAAAATTGCTGTAACGGGGAAAGGTGGTGTTGGGAAATCAACTATATCTGCTGCCCTATCTATTTCTTTGAGTAAAAAAGGAAAGGATGTTTGGCTTATTGATTGCGACCCCGATGCCAATCTTGCGACAATTCTTGGCTATCCTTATCCCAAAAAACTACAGGCAATCGTGGAACTTAAAGAAATCATTCAGGAACGAACCCGTACAAATAATAATGGACCTGTCCCCTTTTTTAAGATGAACCCGGATGTCTCCGATATTCCGGAAAAATTTTCTGTTGAACATCACGGAATTCACCTGATGTTAATGGGCGAGTTGAAGCCCGCCAAGGGCGGTTGTTTCTGTCCCGAAAACGCATTCGTTAAATCACTAATCTCGCATCTGTTATTGAAAGAAAACGAAGTTGTTATTATGGATATGGAGGCAGGCATTGAACATTTGTCCCGAGGCACCGCCTCATCCGTTGATGTGATGCTGATAGTAACAGAGCCGTCATTTTCAAGTATTGAAACGACAAAAAGAATTCAGGCACTTGCAAAAGAGTTGAACATAAAAAAAACTCTAATCGTTGCTAATAAAATTCGTAACGATGAAGACAGGGATTTTATTGCGAATAAATTTTCTGAAAATATCGTTTTATTTATTCCTTACAACACCGAATTAGAAAAAAATCGTGGAGTAATAGATAGCGAAAATAAAATTTTATGCAAAGAAATGGGAAAAATTATATCTTATATGGAGGAATAATCGCTCACAAGCAAATTTTTTTGGGTATATCGGTAGCACAGGGTCTTCAGACCCTGTCTATGTTTGAACGGTCTAAAGACCGTTCACTACCACTTGTTTCGCTTTGCGATTAAAGAGGTGTGAAAATGGATAATGAAAAAAGTATTGATGCGACAGTAAAAGAAATCCTAAAACTTGCAGATGAAAAAAACATCCCAACCGTTTTTGATAGGTATGAAGAAATGCAACCGGAGTGTGGCTTTGGTTCACTCGGTGTTTGTTGCAGAAATTGTGTGATGGGTCCTTGCAGAATTGACCCGTTCGGTGATGGTGCAAAAGAAGGTATTTGTGGTGCAAACGCCGACACAATTGCTTCAAGAAATCTTGTAAGGATGATTGCTGCCGGTGCTGCGGCGCATTCCGACCACGGCAGGGATGTCGCACATACCTTGATGACAACATCCAAGGGTGCCCTTCGGGACAAGGGTTATGAGATAAAAGGCAAAGAAAAACTTTTAAATTTGGCGAAAGAATTAGATGTGAAAACCGAAAACAGAAAAACAGAGGAAATTGCCCACGATGTTGCCGAAAAATGTTTTGCCGAGTTTGGGCAGCAACACGGCGAATTACAGTTCACAAAACGTGCACCTAAAAAAAGGCAGGAGATATGGAGAAAAAACAAATTTACACCAAGGGGAATTGACAGGGAAATTGTTGAACTTATGCACAGAACTAATATGGGTGTTGATAATGATTATCAAAATTTAATTCAGCAGGGTATCCGTGCTTCACTTGGTGACGGGTGGGGCGGAAGCATGATTGCAACCGATCTGTCGGATGTAATATTCGGAATACCGGAACCGATTCGTTCCGTCTCAAATCTTGGTGTGTTAAAAACAGATGAAGTAAATATAATTGTTCACGGACACGAGCCGACGCTTTCAGATGTAATTGTTGCTGCCTCACAGGATAAAGAACTTTTGGAACTTGCAAAAAAATATGGTGCGAATGGAATAAACCTCGCGGGTATTTGTTGCACTGCGAATGAGATATTGATGCGTCACGGAATACCAATTGCAGGTAACTTTCTACAGCAAGAACTTGCAATCATTACAGGTGCGGTTGATTTAATGCTTGTTGATATTCAATGCATTATGCCGGCACTTGCCAAATTACAAAGTTGTTTTCATACAAAAATTATCTCTACAAGTCCAAAAGCAAAATTTCCTGGCGTTGAACATATAGAATTTTCAGAGGAAGAGGCATTGCCAATCGCAAAAAAAATTGTTCGGCTCGCAATTGAGAATTACAAAAACAGGAGAAAAGAAATTGTAAATATTCCGAAAGAAAAAATGGACTTAGTCGCAGGATTTACTTCAGAATATGTTTTCAAAATGCTCGGCGGAAAATACAGGGCAACTTACAGACCGCTCAATGATGCAATAATTTCAGGGCGGCTTCGTGGTGCGGTTGGAATTGTTGGTTGTAATAATCCAAAAATCAAACACGACTGGGCACATGTTACTCTAACAAAGGAACTTATAAAAAATGATGTGCTTGTTGTTACAACAGGATGTTCCGCAATTGCCTCTGCAAAAGCAGGGTTACTTCTTCCAGAGGCGGCAAAAAAATATGCAGGAAAAGGTCTTCAGGAAATATGTGAAGCGGTTGGCTGTCCGCCGGTGCTTCATATGGGTTCCTGCGTGGATATTTCAAGAATTTTGACAACTCTTTGCAATGTTATTTTAGAGGGTGGATTAGGTGAAGATATTTCGGATTTGCCTGTTGCTGCCGCTGCTCCCGAATGGATGTCTGAAAAAGCGGTGTGCATTGGATTTTATGCCGTTGCATCCGGGATATTTACAGTTTTAGGGCTTCCGCTTCCTGTTATGGGCGGAAAAAATCTTACAGAGTATCTAACAAATAGTATTGAAAATGTCGTCGGCGGAAAATTTGCATTTGAACCCGACCCGTACAAAGCAGCAAAACTTATTATAGAGCATTTAGATAAAAAGCGTGCAGCACTAAAACTTAAACCAATGATGTATGGAGAATAAAATGAACATAAGACATTTTTTGAACAAAAAACAGATATTCTGGCATGCTGATATTTCAAAGATAAATCTTAAAAGAAAATTTGATAGAAGATGGTGTTTAAAACAGATACTTATGTATGCAACAATGGATGAAATAAAAAAAATGGACTATAGAGTTATAAAAAAAGAAATAGAATTTTTAGATTTACCTGAAAATATAAATCATCTTTGGGAAAATTATTTTAAGTGGAGACAAAATGGAAGTATTGGATAAGTTGCAGAGAAACATTATATTACCTGAAAAAAGCGTGAAAATGCATATATTTTGGGCTTCACCGACGGAGCACTTTTTACATAATTTAGCAAAGTGATAAAATTTATTTGATCTTTACTTTTTCGATTTTCTTCATTATATAATTCAGCATTTGT
>JAZDKR010000022.1:0-33990 GCA_043802785.1 Elusimicrobiota bacterium | reverse complement strand
GGGCTTATTGGCGATGAACTTATCAACAGCTATGACAAGAATCTAACAAAAGCGAAGCGAGTTATCAACAGAAAAGATGGAAAATGACAGAATCTTTACTGATATACTAACGCAAACTTAAGAGTAAAACAATTTTTCAGTAGACCCTATTTACATGCCTGTTTAAAGTATGTGCAAAAACAGCATATGACAAATTCTTCACTAAGGGGACGTTTTGGAATATCTAAAGAAAATAGTGCTATGGTGTCCCGATTTATTAAAGAAGCCCTTGAATCAAAAGTTATCAAATTAGTTGACCCTGACAGTGAATCTCGCAAATATGCAAAATATGTGCCTTTTTGGGCTTAATTCTTATTTGACTGTTATTTGACTAGAATAACACTATAGACTAAATATATGATAAAAACGAGGGGATTCTTATTTGATGGTTATTTGACTGGAATGTAATTTATGAGCATAACTAACGAAAAAGCATTTGAAGAATCCATTGAGGAGAGTTTGATTACCAATGGCAGATATGTCAAGGGTAATCCTGATAACTTTAATCGTGAGTTGGCTCTTGATACATCTGTGCTTTTTGCATTTATAAAAGATACTCAAAAAAATGTATGGGATGAACTTGTAAAAATTCATGGTTTGGATGTTGAGAAGAAATTCGTATATCGGCTTAATCAGGAACTGGACTCTCGCGGAATGCTGGATTGTCTTCGAAATGGTATCACTGATTACGGGAAAAGTTTTAAACTCGCCTATTTTAAACCAGTTAGCAAGTTAAATCCTGAAACTCAAAAACTCTACGATAGTAATGTTTTAACCGTAACTCGGCAGGTTCATTACAGTATGAAAGACGAAAGTTCTATTGACATAGTTTTGTCAGTCAATGGATTACCCGTATCAACCATTGAACTAAAAAATCAGTTTACTGGTCAGAATGTAAATAATGCTAAACAGCAATATAAATATGACAGGGATGAACGGGAACTATTGTTTCAATTTAAGAAACGAGCCCTCGTTCACTTTGCTGTGGATACTGATGAAGTGTATATGACCACGCGTATTCAGGGAAGTAAAACAAAATATCTACCATTCAATCTTGGTTTTAACAAAGGAGCTGGGAATCCACCAAATCCCGGTGGGCACAAGACCTCATATTTATGGGAAGAAATTCTTGTAAAAGACAGTTGGATGGATATTCTTGTACGATTTATGCATCTTGAAGTAAAGGAAATGAAATTTGAGGATAAAACTATAAAAATTGAAACGATGATTTTTCCTCGTTATCATCAGTTGGATGTTGTTAGAAAACTTTCTGATGATGCCTTAAAAAGTGGTACAGGCAAAAATTATTTAATTCAGCATAGTGCCGGAAGTGGTAAAAGCAATTCTATAGCGTGGCTTGCTTACCGGTTAGCAGGATTACATAATAAAAATGACAAACGAATATTTGATTCGGTTGTTGTAGTTACTGACCGACTTGTTCTTGACCAGCAATTACAAGATACTATTTACCAGTTTGAACACAAACACGGTGTTGTAGAAAAAATTGATAAAGATTCTACTCAATTAGCAGGCGCACTTAAAACAGGAACAAATATTATCATCACTACTTTACAAAAGTTTCCGTTTGTTATAGATAAAGTAAGCGATTTACCAAGGCGACATTATGCTGTTATTGTTGACGAGGCGCATAGTTCTCAGGGTGGGGAATCCTCTAAAAAATTAAAAGATGTGTTAACTGTTATTGATTCATCAGGTATTGTATTTGATGATAAAACAGATTCAGAATATGAAGCGAGCGATGAAAATTATGAAGATGAAATAAGAAAATCAATGCTTAAACGTGGTCCACAGCCGAATTTAAGTTTCTTTGGATTTACAGCAACGCCAAAAGCAAAAACACTGGAAGTATTTGGACAAAAAGGAACTGATGGCAAACCACAACCATTTCATCTCTATTCTATGAGGCAGGCGATAGAAGAACATTTTATTCATGATGTTTTAGAAAATTATACCACATATCAGACATTTTTTCAGCTATCTAAAAAGATAGAAGACGATCCAAATGTAAATAAGAAAAAAACAGCACGAGCAATTGCAAGATTCCTGACACTTCATCCATATAATTTAGCACAGAAAACAGAAGTCATAATTGAACATTTCCATCAAGTGACAATGAAGAAGATAGGTGGTAAAGCCAAAGCAATGGTTGTTACATCTTCCCGCGAACATGTGGTAAGATATAAACAAGAATTTGATAAATACTTAAAAGAAAAGGGATACGATGATATAAAAGCACTTGTGGCTTTCTCAGGAATGGTTCTTTTAAATGGCATTCCGCCAGAGTATACTGAGGCATCAATGAATGGTTTTGGTGAAAAGGAATTGCCGAAAAAATTTGCGACTTCCGAATATCAAATTCTGCTTGTAGCTGAAAAATACCAAACAGGATATGATGAACCACTTTTACATACGATGTATGTTGACAAACGACTTGATGGTGTTAAAGCAGTACAAACAATGAGCCGATTAAATAGAACTTGTCCCGGCAAAGAAGATACTTTTATATTAGATTTTGTAAATAATAGAGAAGATATTTTAAAAGCATTTCAACCATACTACGAACAAACCCAACTTACAGATACGGTTGACCCAAATAAATTATATGACCTTAATAAAAAACTGGAGTCCTTCAGAGTAATTTACCAATCTGATATAGAATCTTTTTGCGGCATATTTTTTAAGAAGAAATCATTGCATACAAAAACTGAACATGGGCAATTAAATGCACTTGTTGATAGTGCAGTAAATAGATTTAATGATATAGAAAAAGATGAATATAAAGAGGATTTTTGTAATACACTCGGTGTTTTTGTCAGGTTATATGCATTTTTATCTCAGATTATGCCATTTTATGATATTGGTCTTGAGAAGTTTTATGCATATTGTAGATTTTTATTAAAGAAACTGCCTAAACGAGGGCCAGGTAATAAATATCAACTCGGTGATGAAGTTGCTTTGGAATATTATCGCTTACAAAAAATGGCTGAAGGGAACATTGAATTACAAAAGGATTCCGACTCTTCTATAAAACCTGTCACCGAAGCAGGAATTAAAAAGGGTAAAGATATTTTTTCTCCGCTTTCTGAAATAATTAAACTACTAAACGAACGATTTGGAACTGATTTCACTGAAGCGGACAAACTATTTTTTGACCAGATTGAGGAAGAGATGATATTAGATGAAAAACTTGGTACTCAAGCTAAAACCAATACAATAGATAATTTTAAATATGGTTTTGAAGATTTATTTATTACAAAGTTAGTTGAAAGGATGGACCAGAACCAGGAAATTTTTAATAAAATAATGGATGACAAAGCATTCTCTGCTATTGTAAAAGAATATCTGCTAAAGCGCGTGTATGACCGATTAAATGAATCTGAAAAAAAGTAATCAACATTCGAATTCTGAATTCGAAATAACTCCGGATGTGTGGTATTATTGTAGCAACAGATAATTATGTTGAATACCGAACTGTTAAAAAAAATAAGAAAGATTGAAATTACAACTGGCAAGATTGTCAATGAGATTTTTTCAGGAGAATATAAAAGTGTCTTCAAAGGGCGAGGGATGGAGTTTTCAGAAGTCCGAGAATATCAGCAGGGTGATGATATTAAAACAATTGACTGGAATGTTTCTGCACGGTATGGTTCACTTTTTGTTAAGAAATTTATTGAGGAAAGAGAACTCACGATTATGCTTGTAATAGATATTTCTGGTTCCCAAGAATTTGGTTCCAAAAAAAGCAAAATTGATTTAATTGCGGAGATATCAGCGGCATTAGGTTTTTCAGCGTTTAAGAATAATGATAAAATTGGTGTAATTCTTTTTTCAGACAAAATTGAAAAGTTTATTCCGCCAAAAAAAGGGAAAACACATTGTTTAAGAATTATTGACGAGATTCTTACGATATCGGCGAGAAATAAGACCGAT
Organism: Elusimicrobiota bacterium; assembly: GCA_043802785.1. GTDB lineage: Bacteria > Elusimicrobiota > UBA8919 > UBA8919 > UBA8919 > JAZDKR01. The sequence continues at coordinate 30,000 of JAZDKR010000022.1, read as the reverse complement.
ATTAACAATGCGTTTGATTATCTTAATCGTGCTGTCAAAAAAAAGGCAATCATTTTTTTTATCTCCGATTTTTTGGATACGGGCTATGAAAAGTTGCTAAAGATTACCTCCAAAAAACACGATTTGATTCTGATAAATGTTGGAGACCCGTTGGAATATAAGATTCCCGATTTTGGGGTTTTTCATTTTGTAGATGCCGAAACAAATGCTGATGTTTATGTTGATAGCCGCAATTATTTTTTTGCAAAAAATATCAGTCAAAAACGAGAAAAAGATAGTGAGTATCTTCGTAACCTTGCAAAAAAAATGGGGTTGGATAAACTTGATTTATACACGAATCAGTCGTACATAATTCCGTTAATAAACTTTTTCAAAAATCGGGAAAGAAGATTCAGGTAATAATTTATGCGGACATATATGCGAAATGGTTTGTTCTTATTTAGTGTTGTATTTTCACTGTTAGTTTTTCTCTGTGTTTCTGTACCTCTGTGGTCTGTAGATGGTATTTATTTGTTCGCTTCGCTTGATAAAAATAAGATAACTATTGGTGATAAAGTGAAGTTGACCATTGTGATTAAATGCTCTGAAGGTGTGAAAATCGGGCAGTTTGAACCCGAAGGAAACTTAAAAAGTTTTGAAATAAAAAATTACAAAATATCAAAAAAAGGTAAAAAATACGAATACACACTCTCCACTTTTTTAACAGGTATTTATGAAATCCCGCCGTTTAAGGTAAAATGGATAACTCCCGACGGTAAAGAGGCGGAAAGTCAGTCCAGTATTCTGAAACTTGAAGTCGTAAGTTTGTTAGATAAAGAAAGCGCTTCTGATATAAGGGATATAAAACCCCCTGTGAACTTCCAACGAGGAATTATTTTCTATGCTACAATTTTCGGTTGTCTGTTATTATTTGTTGGTTACTTAATTTATAGATACAATACATCTCAAACAGACACCGCAACAGTTCTTGAAAAAATAATTGACCCCTACGAATATATTATTTCTGAACTTCAAAAACTTCAATCGTCAAATTTAATAGAAGAAGGAAAAATCAAAGAATTTTTCATACAACTTTCATTTATTGTCAGGGTTTATGTTTCTAAAATTTTTGCTGTAGATATATTAGATATGACGACGGCGGAAACATTAAAAACATTGCGAAAAAAGGATGCCGACAGAAAGTTTCTTTTGCAATTGCAGGATTTTCTTGAAACATCCGATTTAGTAAAATTTGCCAAATATGTGCCAGATAAAAAAGAAGTAGAAACAATTTTTGAAGATGTAAAAACGATGGTTGAAGCGGTAAAACCACAAATATGAGATTTTATTATCCTTACATTTTATTGTTAATACCCATATTTTTAGCAGTCATTTTTTGCTTATCAAAAAAAAAATTAAAAACAGAAGCAGGAATAAAATTTTCCGATATAAAAATTTTTCCACCGGTTGGAGAACCCATTGCCAAAAAAATAATTGATTTGTTAAAAATTGTTGCCATAATTCTGGCGATTTTTGCGTTGGCAAGGCCACAGGGCGGCGAACTTTCCAGCGATGTTACAAAAAAAGGAATTGATATAGTGTTGTGTATGGATACCTCTACATCAATGTTAGCGGAGGATTTCAAACCACAAAACCGCCTTGATGCTGCGAGAGATGTTGTAAAAAAATTTGTTAAAGGCAGGAAAAATGACAGAATTGGCGTTATCGTTTTTTCTGCAGTTGCGTTCACACAGTGTCCGCTGACAACTGATTATGGTTCATTGCTTGAGTTTTTGGATAAGGTTAAAATTGGTATGACGCAAACAGATGGAACCGCAGTAGGCACCGCGATTATAACATCTGTCAATCGTCTGAAGGACTCAACATCAAAAAGTAAGGTCATTATACTTTTGACGGATGGAAGAAATAATATGGGCGAGATTGACCCTGTAACTGCATCAAAAGCGGCATCAGCGTTCGGAATAAAAATTCATTCGATTGGTGCTGCCGGAATTGGGCCAGCACCTTATCCTGTTGACGACCCGATTTTTGGAAGACGCTATGTTTGGATGAAGGAAGACCTTGACGAGTCGACACTTCTACAGATTGCCAATGAAACGGGAGGGCAATATTATCGGGCAAAAGACAAATCATCACTTGAAGAGATATACAAAAAAATAGATGTGATGGAAAAAACCTCTTTCAAGGCACAAGAATATACTTCCTTCAAGGAACTTTACAAATGGTTTTTGCTACCGGCTGTAATTCTTTTAATTTTGGAAATATTTCTTAAAAATTTTGTGTTTAGGACGGTGCCGTAATGAATTTCTCGTCAACATTTTTTTTATATTTTCTGGTTTTAATTATCACTGTGGTTGTTATTGTAGAATATATCTCAGAAAAAAAGAAAAGAGAATTTGTAAGAGGACTATTTAGTAAAGAAAATATTGCGAAACTTTTTACAAATTATGATGAACGGATAATAGAATTAAAAAAGGTATTAAAAATTTTAGGACTTGCATTTTTTATTTTTGCACTTTCAGGGCCGCAATTCGGTTCAAAATGGACAGAAATGAAAAAATACGGAGTGGATGTAATTATTGCGATTGATGTTTCAAAAAGTATGTTAGCGCAGGACATAAAGCCCAATCGTATAGAAAAGGCAAAATCGGAATTGACGATGCTCATTGATAAACTTTCAGGAAATCGGCTCGGAATTATCGCGTTTGCAGGTAGACCATTTTTGCAATGTCCTTTAACATTGGATACCTCTGCTGCAAAGATATTTTTGGATTCAATAACTACCGATTTGATCCCCATTCCAGGCACTGCTGTCGGTTCAAGTATTGATTTGGCGGTGAATAATTTTTCGCAAGAAGAAAGAAAATACAAAGCGTTAATAATTCTAACCGATGGTGAGGATCATGAAAGTGACCCTGTTTCTTCGGCACTTGCGGCTAAAAAAGAAGGAGTAAAAATTTTTACAATTGGATTTGGAAGTTCACAGGGTGAATTGATTCCCGAAAAAGACGAGACAGGCAAAACTATCGGTTACAAAAAAGATAAAAAGGGCGAAACGGTTATGACAAAAATGGACGAAGCAACCCTGCAAAAAATTGCTTACGAAACAGGCGGGAAGTATTATCATGCGACTGATGGAGAAATAGAGGTCTCAAGGATTTGCGAGGATATTTCAGATATAGAAACAAAGAAACTTTCGGCAAAAAAGTATGAAATATACGAAGAAAAATTTTACTATTTCGTATTTATCGGTCTAATTTTAATTCTTCTGGAGTTTTTTCTTCCCGATGGATTTAGAATAAGAAGGGTAGAGTTGTAGGAGGCTGTCCGACAACCTCGTTTTTGTGTCATTGCGAGGAAGGAGGTCGCTGTGGTGACCGACTGACGAAGCAATCTCGTTGGTAAAACAAGAATAATGAGATTGCCACGGTTGCCTTTGGCAACCTCGCAATGACATACTCCGCACCGCAGAGCGGTGCGGTATTCGGCGACATTGTTAATAAAATTATGGAAAACCTCAATTCACAAATCGTCATATACAAAGACCAAAATGGGAATATCAAAATTGATGTTCAATTTGACGGTAATACTGTATGGCTTACACAGGATACAATTGCAACCCTCTATGATAAGGGACGTTCAACAGTGACTGAACATATCTAAAACATATTTTGCGAAGGTGAATTAGACCCAGATTCAGTCTGTCGGGAATTCCGACGAACTGGCACCGATGGTAAAGAATACCTTGTAAAATACTACAATTTAGACCTTATTATTGCCGTTGGATACAGGGTAAAGTCAACGCAGGGTACTGCATTTCGTAAATGGGCAACGAAAAGAATTTCGGAGTATATTGTCAAAGGATTTGTGATAGATAGTGAAAGATTGAAAAACCCAGATATTCCTTTCGACTATTTTGAAGAGATTGAGTGCACTATCGCTGATATTCGTACCAGTGAAAAAAGAAGAAGTCAAGGAATTAGATCGCCAAATTGACCTTATGGTTTATAAATTATACGGTTTAACTGGGGAAGAAATAAATATTATACCCAACCCCAACGGGGTGAAATTATTGTAGCAAACTTGAAATTGAAATTGTGATGAAAGCCGCAGGAAAGCAAAATGGAAATAAAAATAAATTACAGTCAAAACAGAACTAATACTATCAGCGCTAAAATCGTAGATAATGTTATGTATGTTAAAGCACCGTCGGGTGTTCAAGAATCGCATCTGCAAAAAGTAGTTGAGAGTTTCAAAAAAAGATTTGAGAAAAGGAAATTAAGAAAGGAGTTGAATAAAAGTCCGGAAATGTTGCGTAGTATTGCCGAAGAATTAAATAAAAAATATTTTGATGGAAAATTAGAAATAAAATCAATTGAATACAGTGCTGAACAGGACAAAAAATATGGAGTTTGTAATTACAATACAAAAACCATAAGAATATCCTACCGTCTGAAAGATATGCCGGAATGGGTAAGGAATTATGTGATAATTCATGAATTGGCGCATTTGATTGAACCAAATCATGGCGAAAATTTCCATAGTTTGGTGAACAGGTATAAACTGGTAGAAAGAGCAAAGGGGTATCTTATTGCAAAAGGATTAGAGTCGTTTGAAAAAGAAACTGAAGATATAGGAGCATAAAAAGAGATGGTCTCACAATATGAAAATTCTCGTAGTTGATGGCTACAATGTGATTAATAGAATTGGGGATTTGTCTGAGATTGCAAACGGTAACCTAAAAGATGCCAGAGATGCAGTTACTAAACTTGCAAACGAATATAAAAATAGAGATGGAGGGATATCAGAGGTATATGTTGTTTTTGACGGGCAAAATCAATATAAAAATTTAAACATACCTCATCAGAAAGAGCATATATTTTCTGATACAGGTGCTGGTGACAGAAAAATAATAGAAACAATAAAAAGAGTGTCATCTAAAGGCACCGTAATTGTTGTATCCGACGATAATTATGTACGCAATAATGCTCGTGCCTATTCTGCAGGTCTAATGCGACCAATGGAATTAATTGAAATGTAGTGTATATCTTAAAGTGGTGATTTGTGATGAATGTGATTGTGATTGGCGGAGGCGCCGCAGGTATGTTCGCCGCGGGTTGCGCAAGTGCCGAAATCGGCGACAGTGTGCTACTGCTTGAAAAAAATGCAACGCTGGGCGTAAAACTTGGCATAACAGGAAACGGCAGGTGCAACATAACAAATCCCGGCAGTATAGAATCTTTCATAGATAGTTACGGTTCAAACGGAAAATTTCTTTACAAGTCGCTGACTGGGTTTTCCAATCAGGATATAATTTTGTTCCTGGAAAAATATGGTGTAAAGGTGACAACTGAAGCGAACGGAAAAGTATTTCCAGCAGACGGCCGGTCAGTAACCGTTGTGAGGGCATTTCAGCAGTACATAGAAGAAAACAATGCTCATGTAAGGTTCAATACGCGGGTTGAATCCATTCTGATTGAACAGCATTGCGATATGAAAAAGGTCTCAGGGGTCAAAATTTGTGGTGGAGAGACGGTTAGAAGTGAAAGGGTAATACTTGCTACTGGCGGACTGTCTTATCCCAAAACCGGCTCAAGTGGCGACGGCTATGAAATGGCAAAAGCAATTGGGCATACTATTGTGCATCTCAACCCGGCTCTCGTCCCACTTGAAACAGAAGAATATTTTGTAAAAAACCTGCAGGGTGTTTCTTTACACGGTGTAAAGGTATCCGTTTATTCAAATGAAAAAAAGATATGCGACGATGAGGGTGATGTAATATTCACGCATTTCGGTATTTCCGGACCTGTTATTCTAAATATGAGCGGTATTATTTCATCCGTCCTGTCGGAAAACAAAACCGTTGAGGTTTCGTTTAACCTCATTCCAGGAAAAAACAAGCAGGAATTAGAGGATGTTCTTCGTGGGGAATTTAAAATTAATAAAAACAAGTTTCTGAATAATGCACTTGGCAGGTTTCTTCCGAAATCATTCGTGCCGGTGTTTTTGGAGTGTGCAGGTATTTCACCAAATATGAAATGCTGCCAGATAAATCACGCACAGGTAGATAAGATGCTCGGAATGTTTGCAGGTTTTAAGATAAAAATAAAAAGAACCCGTCCGTTCGAAGAAGCCATGGTTACAAAAGGCGGTATTTCGCTTAAGGAAATAAATCCGTATACGATGGAATCAAAACTTGTGAAAGGTTTGTATTTTTGTGGCGAGGTTATTGACATAGACGGAAAAACTGGTGGGTACAACCTGCAGGCGGCTTTTTCAACAGCGCATCTTGCTGCTATGCACGCTACCGGGAACAGACGAAGCCATATGTAGTAGCGGTCGCATTGCTATGCGACAGCGTGGTAGCCTTATTTTATGGATTTAATACTAAACAATTTGCGAATACCTGTTGAAAAAGACGGGATAGATGCATATATAAAATCTGCTTCAGAAAAGATAAAAATTAGCGAAGAAAATATAAAATTCGTTAAAATACTGGGCAAATCACTTGATGCAAGAAATAAAAAACAGTTCTACTACGAAATTTCAATAGTTGTAAGTATTGCTGGTATCTTTGACAACAAGGAAAACTTCCCTGTATATACCGAAATAATAAAGGCAAACAAAAAAACAAAAAACATTAATGAGCGACCTATAATAATTGGCTTCGGTCCTGCTGGTATGTTCGCTGCTCTTGAACTTATTGATAGTGGGATTAGGCCCTTAATATTTGAAAGGGGTAAAAAGATAGAGTATCGTTCTATTGATATTCAAAGATTTATCAAAGAAAGAGTGTTGAACCCCGAATCAAATATCCAATTTGGCGAAGGTGGTGCCGGCTCATACTCAGACGGAAAACTGTTTTCCAGAATAAAAAATTCAGAATATATAAACAAGGTGCTAAATACATTTATTAAATTTGGTGCGCCTGAAGAAATAGGGTATGTCGGTAGGCCCCATTTGGGGACGGATGTGTTGTGCGGAATAGTTAAAAATATAAGAAACTATATCCTTGAAAGAGGTGGCGAGATATATTATAATTCAAAAATGACGGATATGCTTATATCAGACAATAAAATTATGGGTGTTGTAATCGGAGATGGTGAGAAGGAATATCGTTCTTCAGTTGTTTATCTTGCGGTGGGGCATTCTGCTCGCGATACATTTGAGATGCTTCATAAAAAAGGCGTTGCTATTGAACAAAAACCAATTGCTGTTGGTGTAAGAATAGAGCATCCGGTAGAAATTATCAATCTTATAAGATACGGTGATAAATATAAGGACTTTCCGGGTATAGGGGCGGCTAATTATTCTTTTACATACAACAATCGAAAAATAGGAAGAGGATGCTACACATTCTGCATGTGCCCTGGCGGTGAAGTGCTAAATGCATCGTCTGAAAACGGGATGCTTGTTATAAACGGTATGAGCTATTCTACCAGAGCATCTGCCTTTTCAAATGCAGCGATTGTCGTAACCTGTAATGTAGATGACTATAAATCAACTAATCCATTGGCAGGTATTGAGTTCCAAAAAAATATAGAAAGGAAGGCATTTGATATAGGATGCGGAAAATGGGAAGTACCTGCCCAGAACCTGGTGGATTTTTTATGTGGGAAAACCTCTAATAAATTAAACAATAATTCGTCTAAGATGGGAACTGTATCTGTTAATATGAATGAAATGTTTCCCAAATTTGTAAGCGAGGCACTGTTATCTGCATTTAATAAATGGAAGGAGGATGAGCCATTGTTTGTTTCGGAACATGCGATATTGTTAGGTGCAGAAACAAGAACTTCCTGCCCTATGAGAATTAAACGCAATGAAAAATATGAATCAGTAAATATAAAAAATTTGTATCCGATAGGCGAAGGTTCAGGATATACGGGCGGTATAACAAGTTCAGCCGCCGATGCTATAAAAGCTGTGGAGTTGTATGAGGGATAAAATGATTATAGAACAATATATGAGAAAAAGTTCACTTTTTATATTCTTAAATTTGTGTTTTATATCGCTACTATATTCATCTGCGAGGACACTTATCAGTAAAGGTAATAATGCATACAACGGTGAGAAATACGATGTTGCGTTGGAAAATTATCATCTGGCAGAGAGCAAAAAACCTGGCTCTTGCGAAGTTCCTTTCAATCTTGGCAATGTTTATTACAAAACAGATAATTATGAAGAAGCAATAAAAAATTATGAGAGGACAACATATTCAAAAGATATTAAACTTCAACAGAAGTCATACTACAACATAGGAAATGCACTTTTTCGCTCGGAAAAACTGTCTGAGGCGATACAATTTTATAAGAAAGCATTGGAATTGGAACCTGACGACAACGATGCTAAATTCAATCTGGAATTTACACAAAAAAAGATGAAAGAAAAAAATGATAAAAAGTCAAAACAAGAGCAGGATAAGAAAAATCAGAAAAAAGAAGACAAAAAAGAAAAGAAGAAAAATGACTCTGAAAAAAAAGAAGAACAGCAAAAGGGTATGTCAAAAGAAGATGCCAAACGGCTTCTTAACACACTTCCGGAAGAAAAAAAACCGAAAGAAAAGTCAAATATGAAAATACCGTTATTCAACATGCCCGACAAGGACTGGTGAAATGAAAAAAGCAGAGATTAAGAGAATAGAGATTAAGAGAATAGAGATTAAGAGAATAGGGGGAAAAAGTTTTAAGTTTTTTATTTTTCTATTTTCAATTCTCTATTCTCTATTCTCTGCCGTTTATGCGGATGTTTCAATGACTGCGTCTGTTGACAAGAACACGGTATGCCTCGGTGATGCTGTTACTTTGCAGGTAAATGTTTCGGGCAATATCGCAAATATACCGAAACCGCAACTACCGGAACTACTTGATTTTAATGTTTATTCTTCCGGCACTTCACAAAATGTTTCGTTTGTCAACGGTGCTGTTTCCACATCGCTATCATATAATTTTATACTTTCACCCAATAAAATTGGAAAATTCACGATAGGTCCTGTCAAATTGGAAGTCGGAGGGCAACCATACACAACAGAACCGATAACAATTGAGGTTGTTTCAACAAGTTCGTCCAAACCATCAGCATCAGTTTCGCAACGACAATCACATATTACAGAAGACGAGAATAGAGGAATTTTTGTTACCGCTAATGTTGATAAGAAAACAGTTTATGTTGGTGATGGGTTAACCTATACATTCAGATTTTTCATATCAAGAAACTTACTTTCACAACCACAGTATCACTCCCCCGACTTCACAGGATTCATCGTTGAGGATCTCCCGCCGCAAAAAAATTATCAGACAACAATAAACGGGAAAAGATACAATGTTGTGGAAATAAAATCAAAGCTGTTTCCAACTACTTCAGGAAAATACAATCTGGGCGCTGCCTCTTTAAGTGTGAACATTGAGGATTTTTCTTCCGATTCATTCAGAGGTTTTTTTGATGATGATTTTTTCAAGGGATTTTTTGGTGGTGGAAAAACTGCAACAGCGAAATCACAGTCCATAACAATTAGTGTTTTACCTCTTCCAACCGAAGCCAAATCGTCCGATTTTTCGGGTGCAGTCGGGGTGTATAAGATGACTGCGAGTGTGGATAAAACCGAAGTTGAAGCGAATAGTCCTGTAACTCTAACTGTGGAGATTTCAGGTAATGGCAACATAAAGTCAATTCCACAACCAAAATTTTCGAATATCGTCGGTGCGAGAGTTTATGATACGATTACATCATTCAATATTTCAAAGGTAAACTATACTCTTTCGGGGTGTAAAATTTTTAAGACAGCAATAATTCCTGAAAATGTCGGCAATTTAATAATACCAGGTTTAGAATTCTCGTATTTTGACCCTGTCCAAAAAAAATACAAAAAAGAAAAAACCTTATCCATAGAAATAAAAGTTAAGCCATCAAAAGCATTTCATCAAGTAGGCAATCAACTTACCGCAGGTAGTGTCAACATCGTCGGGGAGGACATCAGATTTATAAAACTTTCGCCTGGAAAAAAATCATCCGACAAAATTTCTGATACAATTAGCAATACTTTAATTGTGCTCTCGGTGTTTTTAATTATTGCATCTTTTGGTTTTATCAAGTACACCCAATTTACCCTGAAAAATTACAGTATGTTAAGGAGTAAAAAAGCATACAAGAGATTCTTATCAAATGTCAATAAAATAAAAACCGAGGAGCCGGAAAAATTTTATGCAGAACTTCATAGCGAAATGATAGAATATCTGTCTGACAAAATTAGAACCAACCTGAATGGACTAACTTTTAGTGAGATTGAAATTATATTATCACGAAAACTTTCTTCTGAAGATATAAAAAAAATTCAAAATATACTTGAAGAAGCAGATTTTTTCAGATTTACTCCGGATGGTTCAAAAGAAATCGATATCCAAAAAGAGACAGAAAAAGTTATCGCGATAATTTCAGAGGTTGATCGTGGATGGAAATATAAAGTTTATAAAGTTTATAAAGTTAGAAAGTTGTAAAGCCCGTTAGGGCTGACCTGTTAATAGTGATTTATGCAACGCGCAATACAATAAGGTGGAAAACATGAAAAAGGTATTATTAGTTTTTGCAATTTTTTTGGGTATGATGCAATTTTTCTACGGTAGTTGGCAGACAGATTTTGCTGATGGCTGTGAACTTTATAAGAAATTAGATTTTGAAAAAGCACTTGAAAAATTTAAGGCATTAGAAAATGATTATCCGACGATGCCTGTTTTTTACAATACTGCAAATACATATTTTCGGCTCGGTAAAATTGGTTGGGCGATTGTTTATTATGAAAGGACAAGGAAAATTTCACCGTTTGATGAGGATGTCAATTTCAACATAAAGTTTATTGCAGATATTATAAAAGATACTGATTATGAGAAGCAGTTTATCTCAAAAATAAAACTTTCTTTTGTTAAACTTTTATTTTCTTTCTGTTTTTTTATTTTTGCGGTTGCAATATCTATAAAAATAGTTAAGCCGAGAAAGAACATATTTTGGTTTTTGGCGATATCATCATTAGTTTTTATTTTGTCACTTGGCTTGTTCATCTACAGATACCAAAACGAAAAAGAGACGGAAGCAATTGTAATTACGAATAATGCAGAAGTGAGGTCCGGTCCCGACGAAAGTTTCAAGATTAATCTGACATTTCCCGAAGGTAAGAAGATACTGATATTGGGTAAAACGGATAACTGGCTTGAAATCGGAGTAAGGATTCTCGGTATAAAGGGCTGGATTGAAAAAAAATATGTGGAAGTTATTTAGTTGATAAATTTTCTAAAAGTAGTAGAATAGAAGACAAAACCACAAGATTACACGAGATTAGCACCAGAAAAGTCATTGCGGGGTCGCCTGCGGCGACCGCAAAGCGGGATGACGAAGCAATCTTATTATGAACATAATTAAAGAAATAACAATCGGAAATATTAAAATCGGCGGGAAAAACCCGATGGTGCTTATTGCAGGTCCCTGTGTAATTGAAAACGAAAAAATTACTGCAGAAATCGCAGAGGGGCTGAAAGAGATTACACAGAACCAGAAAATCCCATTTATATTCAAAGCATCTTATGACAAGGCGAACCGAACCTCCATAAAATCGTTCAGAGGTCCAGGGATTATCAAAGGACTTGAAATTTTATCTCGCATAAAAGAAAAATACAATATTCCACTTTTGATTGATGTTCACTGCACAAAAGATGTGACGGCTGTTTCCGAGGTTGCGGATGTAATTCAAATTCCGGCGTTTTTATGCCGTCAAACGGATTTATTAGTGGCGGTTGCGAAAACAAAAAAAGTTGTCAACATAAAAAAAGGACAGTTCGTTTCCCCGTTTGATATGAAAAATGCAGTAGAAAAAGTGGAGACATTCGGCAACAGAAAAATTTTACTGACGGAAAGGGGAACTTTTTTTGGGTATAATAATCTGGTCGTCGATATGCGTTCCATTGTTGTGATGAAGGGGTTTGGCTATCCTGTTGTTTTTGATGCCACACATTCTGTTCAACTTCCCGGTGGACTTGGGTAACAAAACCGGCGGTCAAAGGGAATTTATACTTCCCTTGTCAAAAGCGGCAATTGCCATCGGCGCATCTGCTCTTTTTATGGAGATCCATCCTAATCCGGAAAAAGCGTTATCAGACGGTACAAATTCAATAAAACTTTCAGAATTAAAAAATTTTTTAACTTTATGCAAGAAAACTTCATAACTACAAAGTCAAAGGCATTTACCACGGAGGGCACGGAAAAAAGACAGAATTAAGTTATAAGTTGTAAGGATTAAGTTTTTACTTATCACTTACCACTTATCACTTAATCCTTAATCCTGATTCAAGTAGTTTTCCGTGTTCTCCGTGGCTATGCTTTTATACTTTCATATACTTTAAAAAATGAATCCCGACACGCTTAAAGTTTTTTTGCAGGGACTGAAATTTCTCAAGATAAAACTTAACGAGAGACAGGTAGAACAATTCTCAATTTATCTTGACGAATTAAAAAAATGGAATGAAAGGTTTAACCTGATAGGTCCGGCAACAGATGAGAAAATTATTGAAAAGCATTTTCTTGACTCTTTAAGCATTGTGCCGTTACTTCTATCTTCCATCTTCAATCTTCCATCTTTCATTCTTGACATCGGTACCGGCGCTGGTTTTCCAGGTGTTCCTGTAAAAATCGCACTACCGGAAATTTCACTGACACTTTTGGATTCTTCAAAGAAAAAAACGGAGTTTTTAAGACATCTTTTGAAAAAGTTAGGCATACAAGCAGAAATAATCTGTGACAGAGCAGAGAACATAGCCAAAATGTCCACTGCTAGATATGATTTTGTCGTCGCAAGAGCCGTAGCCAAAATGTCCGTAACAGAAAAACTGTGCCTGCCCTTTCTTAAAAGTTGTGGAACTTTAATTTTGCAAACAGGAAATAAAATAGACATTAAACTGAAAGACGAAGAAATTATGAAAAAGTTTCGGCCACCGGAAAAAATCCTACCCGGAAGAACAATTATAGCAATCGGGAAAAAACCTATTAGTGCCGGATTTACGCTTATTGAACTTATGGTAGTTATTACCATCATCAGCATTCTTGCATCCATATCAATTCCAAAATTTTCAGAAATGATAAAAAGAACCAAAGAAGGGCAAACCAAAGGTGAACTTGGGAATTTAAGAAGCGCAATTACACTATATTATGCTGATTTTGATGGAATGCAATATCTTCAAAATGCTACTGCTGTTTCTAATGAAGACGGACCTTTTCAAACAAAATATCTGTCAAAAATGCCGACAGTAAAACTTGGTCCTTACACCCATGATGAAACGACAGATATAGATGATTTTAACGACGGTGATGCACCCACTGATTTGGGCAATTGGGGATATACTGCATCTTCAGGCAAGGTTTTTGTTAATTGTACACATACAGATACAAAAGGTGAAGTAATAACAAGTTGGTAATTTAACCCCACACTTGTGCGCCCATAGCTCAATTGGATAGAGCGATTGCCTTCGAAGCAAAAGGTTGCAGGTTCGAGTCCTGCTGGGCGCAAATGTGAGTAGTATGATTATCACAATCTTGTTTTTTCTTATTTTCCACACTGCTCCTGTATTTTCTGAGAAATTAGACATAGGAAAGTATCCGTTTGTTGACTGGACAGTGCCTCACGTTATTGAAGAGGTAAAAGTTGACTATGTGTTTGATGGCGACACTGTGAATACCTCCGATGGACGAACAATCAGGTTGCTTGGTGTCAATGCACCCGAGGTCGCTCATCCTACGCATGGCAAACCCTACGGTGAGTCGGGTGGTGAAGAAGCCAGAAATTATGCAACAAAAGAGCTTTCTGGCAAAACTGTGATTCTTGTAACGGATAAAGAGAATACAAAATGCGTCTACGGCAGGATTTTGGGATTGATATTTTACAACGATAAACATAGCAATCAAAGATGTTTTAATTGGGAACTGATAAAAACCGGGCACGGAAAGGTTTATATTTTTTCTGATGACCGTCTTTGTGTTGAAAACTATTGGGATGCCATATCAACTGTCTCTGAAAAAAAGTATCACAGTATTACACGAAGGGACTCAAAGAAAAGGCGGTTAAAATGAAAGCACTTGTAACTGGCGGAACAGGTTTTTTGGGAAGTCATCTTGTAGAGGCGTTGCTGAAAAAAGATTTTTCAGTTAAATGCCTTGTTAGAGATACTAAAAAGTTAAAATGGCTTAAAGAATATGCACGGTTGAAACCGTGTCCACAACTTGAAATTGTTTGCGGCGATTGTTCCGATAAAAAAACTTTTGAGTCCGCTGTTTCAGATGTTGATTATGTTTTTCACTGTGCGGGGCTTGTAAGAGCAATAAATTCTAATGAGCTTTATCTGACAAATGTTAGAGGTACAAAAAATCTTATTGAGGTAATTTTTCTTAAAAATCCTGGCATAAAAAGGTTTGTTTATATTTCGTCCCAAGCAGCGTCTGGACCGACGCCGAGTAGGTTCGCCAGTGGCGAGGAAGATGGAAGACGAAAAACGGAAGATGGCCTGGCGACCCCGGTTTCCCATTATGGATTTTCTAAATTTTTGGGCGAATTGGATGTTTTGAAATTCAAGGAAAAACTTCCGATAACGATTTTGAGACCGCCGTCAATTTATGGACCTCGCGATAAAGATGTTTTTATTTTTTTTGATTATGCCAAAAAAGGATTTCTTCCAATACCGTCAGACGAAAAATTCATAAATATAAGTTATGTCTCGGATATTGTTGATGGAATAATTTCGTCTGCCCTGTCCGAAAAAGCAAAAGGACAGACATATTTTATAGGTGACGATAAAGTTTTTTCCTGGAATGATTTATGTGAGATACTGAAAAAAGTCGTGAATCCGAAAGCACATATAATAAAAGTGCCGTATTCAATTTTTTGGACATCTGCATTTTTTTCGGAAATTTTTGCGCGGATAAAAAGTAAACCATCATTTGTCTCTTTTGATAAATTGAAAGAAATGAAACAAAAAAGTTGGCTTTTGTCGTCGGCAAAAGCAAAATCTGATTTTGGTTATTCGCCGAAAATTTCACTTGAGGAAGGAGTGAAAATTACGCATAATTGGTATAAAAACAAAGGATGGTTAAAATGAGAAAATATAATGTTGCTGTTGTTGGTGCGACGGGTGCTGTTGGTCTGGAAATGATTAAGATGCTTGAAAAAAGAGATTTTCCTGTCAACAACCTGTATCTTTTTGCTTCCTCAAGAACCGCAGGACAAAAACTGAACTTCAGAGGTAAAGAAATTGTAGTTGAGGATATTAACAAAATTTCTGACTACTCACTACTGGGCCGAGCAAGCTCGGCAACTACAACATACTCGTTACAGATTGCTTTATTTTCCGCAGGTGCTGCCGTCTCAAAAGAGTGGGCTCCGAGATTTGCCCAGCAGGGAATTTATGTTATTGACAATTCCTCCTATTTTAGAATGGAAAAAAATGTTCCTCTAATTGTGCCAGAAGTTAATCCGCAGGCACTTTCAAAAGAGAAAAAAATTATAGCGAACCCGAACTGCTCAACTATACAAATGGTCGTTGTGTTAAAACCGTTGCACGATGCCGCTAAAATAAAAAGAATAATCGTTTCCACTTACCAGGCGGTTTCCGGCGCCGGCGGCAAGGCGCTTGACGAGTTTGAAAATCAAACAAGAGCATGGGCAAAAGGAGAAAAAATTCCGCCGGCCGTGAAACTTCCACATCAGATTGCCTTCAATGTAATTCCTCAGATTGATGTTTTTTTAGAGAACGCATATACCAAAGAAGAAATGAAAATGGTTGATGAAACCCGAAAGATTCTCGGCGATGACACCATAAAAATTTCTTCCGCCTGCGTTCGCGTTCCGGTAATGCGGGGGCATTCGGAAGCGGTTTGGATTGAGACGGAGGAAAAACTAACCCCGCAGGATGCACGGGATATTCTCAAACATTCTGAGGGTGTATCTGTTATTGATGACCCCGCACAGAAAAAATATCCGATGCCCATAGATGCCGACGGAAAACAGATGACTTATGTGGGCCGCATCCGTGAAGATATATCTTCTGAAAACGGACTTGCCCTGTGGATTGTGTCGGATAATTTGCTAAAAGGTGCGGCGCTAAATGCGGTTCAAATTGCGGAAGCAATTGTGTCAAAGAATTTTTTATGATGGACAAAAGAGTTTTTTTTGGTATAATGAAACAAAGTTAAGTGGTAATTGGTAAGTGATAAGTGGTAAGTGATAAGTAAAAACTTAATCCTTACAACTTATAACTTAATCCTGACTTCTTAATTCTTAATTCTGTCGTTAAGGGGAAGGTGAAAATTATGGTTGAAAGAAAATGGTATTGGATTGATGCGAATGATGAGGTTTTGGGACGGCTTTCAACGATTGCCGTCGGTATTTTACAGGGCAAAACGAAGCCGGAATATTCTCCAAACAAGGATATCGGCGATTTCGTGCTTGTAACAAATGCTGCAAAAGTGAAAATGACTGGCAATAAGTTGGAGCAGAAATTGGACTACAGACACTCCGGTTATCCCGGCGGTGACAAGTACACTCTTTATAAGGATTTGATGGCGACCAATCCTGAAAAAATCATCAAACTTTCTATAAGCGGAATGTTGCCGAAGAACCGATTGCGTACAAAAATGTTGAGGCGTCTTAAAATCTACAAAAATGATGCCAAACAATTGGAGGCAAAATGTCAAAAGATATTACCACGGGTAAAGTAACTATAGCAACAGGAAGAAGAAAAACAGCAGTTGCAAAAGTAGAACTTTTGGCCGGTTCAGGGAAAGTGGTTGTTAATGATAAACCGCTTGATAATTATTTCGCTGGTCTGGTGAGATTTCAGCGGGCAGTTCTTGCGCCACTTGAATTGGTAAAAGTTTCCACGCAGTATGATGTTTTCGCAAGTGTGGCTGGTGGTGGGGTGATGGCACAGGCGGAGGCAATAAGACACGGAATCGCCCGTGTTTTGGCATCAATTGACGGCAAATTTAAGACGCTCATCAAAAAAGAAGGTTATCTGACTCGCGACGACAGAATGGTTGAAAGAAAAAAACCCGGAAAAGCCAAAGCAAGAAAAAGTTTCCAGTGGACGAAAAGATAAGGAACGCGAATAGACACGAATAAAAACAACGCGAATGAACGCGAATAATTCGCGAATATTCGCGTTACCTGTCTGCCGTCAGGCAGGGATTCGCGATAATTCGCGTGGTTTTTATGAGAAAAAAAACAATCGCATATCTGCTTGGCGTATTGGTAATTATCCTAATTCTGGTTCTCAATTTTCTGGGAATGTTTAATCTGCTTGAATACAAATCCTACGATTTCCGTCTGGAATTGAGAGGTCAAAAAAACCCTACCGGAGAAATAGTAATTGCCGCAATTGATGAGGATAGTTTAGATAAGTTAGGTCGCTGGCCATGGGACAGAAGTGTTCACGCAAAACTCATAGAAAAATTGGTTGGGTTGGGTGTTAAAACAATCGGGTTTGATGTTTTGTTCATTGAAAAAAGCAATCAGCAGAGCGATAAATTATTGTCCGATGCAATGATGATATCGCATCGATGTGTTAATGAAATTCTGTTTGAATCTGTTATGGGTGTGCCAGTTAAAGCAAAACCACCGCTCGAAGGTGTCATAAAAAGTTCTGTCCTTCTCGGCTCGCCCAACGTTTTTCCTGAAACAGATGGTGTTGTTCGAAAAATGATGCCGGTTATGGAATATCAGGGTGTGATTTATCCTCATATCTCGGTAGCGATTGCCTCCACATATCTTGATAAACCGTGGCAGAAATTGGTAAAAAATCTTTCTTTAGACAAAAACGGCGAGATGCTGATAAACTATGCCGGCGAGTTTGAGACATTCAAATACATTTCATACTCCAAAATTGTTGACGGTAATGTTGACTCCAAACTTCTCAAAAATAAAATAGTTTTAGTCGGTTATGCCGCGGCGGGATTAGGCGACAGACATGTTACTCCTTTCTCTCCTGCAATGCCCGGCATCGAGACCATTGCAAACAACATCCATTCGTTTATCAATTCCGACTTTATCTCGTATCCGAATCACTTGGCAGGATTTTTGTCAGTGGTTATTGTTGGCGTAATTTTAGCGTTTTTGCTTCCGAAACTTTCGCCGTGGAAGTCAACACTGCTGACGATATTTATTTTTATTTTTTGGTCTTTTATATGCAATTATTATTTTGCCAATAAAAAAATCTGGCTTGAATATGTGCCGACGGCATGTCTTGTTGTTTTCTCATATATTTCAATAACATCCTGGCGGTTTATTACCGAAGAAAAAGAAAAAAGATGGTTGAAAAAGGCATTTGGGCTGTATCTTTCTCCCGTAGTAATTAACGAACTTATGAAAAACCCGGATGCACTTACCCTCGGAGGAAAAAGGGCGGAGTTCACGGTTCTATTTTCAGACATCCGCGGATTCACCACTATTTCCGAGGCATCTACGCCTGAGAAAGTTGTTGCCCTTTTGAATGAGTATCTCACAAAAATGACGGAAGTGGTCTTTAAGTATGAGGGCACACTTGACAAGTTTATCGGCGATGCAGTGATGGCTTTTTGGAATGCACCTTTAACGCAGAAAGACCATGCACAAAGAGCTGTTTTCTGTGCTATTGATATGATGAAAGAACTATCAAAACTTCAGGAGAAATGGCGCACCGAAAAAAGACCGGTTCTTGATATAGGAATTGGCATAAATACCGGCGAGATGATAGTTGGGAATATGGGTTCCGTTGAAAGAATGGACTATACGGTTATTGGCGATAATGTTAATCTCGGATCTCGGCTTGAAGCACTTAATAGAGAATTTTCCACGCACATAATTATTTCAGAATCAACATATAAGTATGTGAAGGATATGGTTATCACGAAACCGCTTGGCACAACAAAAGTTAAGGGCAAGGAAAAACTGGTAGAAATTTTTGAAGTAATAGCACGGATATAGACGCGAAACAGACGCAAAATATTTAGCGTCAGTTTCGCGCCCGCCTGCCGCTCGCCTCGCTGCGAAGTGGGTTGTCTGGCAGGGGTCTTTCAAAGTTCTGCGTCAGTTTGGCGTATTCGCGGAGCGAATAAAATGTACTTTTTTTGGCGATTACTTTTGGCACATCTACTGGCTGATTTTACATTTCAGACGGATAGAATTGCAAAATGGAAAAGAGAAGATATTTCCGGCATATTTTTTCATGTTCTTATATTTTTGTTTTTTGCGGTTACGATGAATTACCAGTATCTTCCACAAAAGAATTTTGCGATTGCACTTTTAATTCTTGCGGCATCACATATTATTGAAGACCAGTGGCGTGTTTACAGCATAAACAAATACAATTCGCCCGACAATATCGTGTTTTTTTTGTTTGATCAGTTTGTCCACATCCTGCTTATTTTTGTGCTTGCACCGAAAGATCCAATCGGTGCTGAGACGGCAAAATGGGTTTTTATCATAATAATTTTTGTTGTTGCTACCCATTTCTCCACCATTTTAATTTATTTTATTAAAAAATTATTTTATTCAGATGTTGGAATTAGCACTCAGGAAAAATATCATGGAATTGTCGAGCGACTTCTTATTGTTGCCTGCTTTATAATTCAGGGAAAGTGGTTTTGGATTGTGCTTCTATTCGCGGTTGGGCTTGTTGTTGTTGAACGGTTCTCTCTGAAAAAAATAGACAACAAACTGGATTTTTCCGCCTTCAATATAATTACCTCAAATACAATGGCAGTGATTTTAAGCATCATTGCCAGAAGCGTGTGGTATTGCGGGATATAGATGAAAAAAAAATTATTAGAAACTTTGACGAATTAGCACTAATTTGTGTTTTCCCTCCTTCGGTAAACCTCCATATCTTATGTTCACTTATCCTGAAAAATTTGATGTTATAGTTGTAGGCGCCGGGCATGCGGGATGTGAGGCAGCGTTGGCTTCTGCACGGATGGGAGCAAGAACCTTGCTTTTGACAATTAACGCTGATACCGTTGCTCAGATGTCTTGCAATACTGCAATCGGCGGTGTCGCGAAAGGACAAATCGTCAGAGAAATTGACGCCCTCGGCGGTGAAATGGCAAAAATCGCCGATAAAACCGGGTTACAATTTCGCATACTTAACAAATCAAAAGGACCCGCAGTGCAGTCGCCAAGAGCACAGTGTGACAAAAAACTTTACCAGTTCACAATGAAGCACACTATAGAAAAACAAAAAAAACTTCTGTTCGTTCAGGCAGAGGTAACAGAAATTTTGACTGACGGTAATAAAGCAATCGGAGTCATCGCGAAACCGTCAATAAAATTTCTAAGCAAAACAGTAATTGTTACAACTGGCACATTTTTGAAAGGGCTTATTCATATCGGCGAAACAACTTTTCACTCTGGAAGAAGCGGTGAGTTTGCGGCAATGCATCTTTCAGATTCATTGAAAAAACTTGGATTTGAAATTGGACGATTGAAAACTGGGACTCCGCCGAGAGTGAACGGAAAAACGATTGATTATTCAAAATGCATCGCACAACAAAGTGATGAACCGCCGGTTCCATTCTCACATTACACATTACACATTACACAGCCACAACTTTCCTGCTGGCTTACCTACACAAACAAAAAAACTCACAAAATTATTTCAGAAAATTTTCATCGTGCCCCGCTTTTTTCCGGACAGATTAAAGGCATTGGCCCGAGATATTGCCCGTCCATTGAGGATAAAGTAAAAAAATTTCCCGAGAAAGAAAGACATCAGATTTTTCTTGAGCCGGAGGGATACGATACGGAAGAGGTCTATTGCAACGGGGTTGCAACCTCGCTTCCATATGATGTTCAATACGAAATGTTAAAAACAATTGACGGGCTTGAAAATGTAGAAATGATTAGACCTGGCTATGCGATTGAATATGATTTTTGTCAGCCGACACAATTAATGCCAACTCTTGAAACAAAAAAAATAGACGGTTTATTTTTTGCTGGACAGATCAACGGGACTTCCGGTTATGAGGAAGCTGCGGGGCAGGGAATAATTGCCGGAATAAATGCAGTCGCAAAAATTAGAGGAATTGAGCCGCTGATTCTTCGTCGGGACGAAGCATATATCGGTGTTTTAATAGACGATTTGGTGACAAAAGGTGTTCTTGACCCTTACAGAATGTTCACCTCCCGCGCTGAATATCGTCTACTTTTGCGTGCTGATAATTCTGATTTGCGTCTGATGGATTACGGCTATAAATACGGCTTGATTGACGGTGAAATGTATAAAAAGTTTCAGAAATATAGAGCATTTGTTGGAGAAAAGAATTTTGAGTTTGACGAAGATATTTTACCATGGACAAAAGAAAAGATTAGGACTGAGATTGAGATTGAAAAAAAATATGCTGGCTACATAAAAAGACAGATTGCGGATGTTGAAAAATTCAAAAAAATTGAGAGCAAAAAAATTCCGGGAAAAATTGACTACAATGAAATTCCTGGATTACTGACGGAAAGCAGGCAAAAGTTAAATCAGGTGCGGCCTGTTTCTGTCGGTCAGGCATCAAGAATTTCAGGAGTTACCCCCGCCGATTTAAGTATAATTATGGTATGGTTGTCCAAAGGGACTCCATCGGAAAAAACCTACTTGGTTGACAAACCTACTTGGCTTGACGCTCAAAAAGAGCGGAAAAAACAAGTGTAGTTGCGGCCCGATCCCCAATTAAAACTTTCAGGGACAAGTTTATCGGGCATAAAGGCGCTCAATAAATTGAGCGACTACAGAATCAAAGCAAAAAAGAGATTTTTTGTTGCAATTTTTTCTGAAATTTTGTAGAATTCCACTATGTTCAAAAAAATTAAAGAGGACATTTTGATTATTTTTGAAAAGGATCCGGCGGTGAAAAATATCGTTGAGGTTCTTTTGTGCTATCCCGGTCTTCACGCTTTGTGGCATCATCGTGTTGCCAACTGGCTTTACAAACGCAGGTGGTTCACAATTGCGAGGATAATTTCTGAAATTTCAAGACATATCACCGGCATTGAAATTCATCCTGGTGCAAAAATCGGTAGAAGGTTTTTTATTGACCACGGGATGGGTGTTGTAATCGGAGAGACGACGGAAATCGGCGAAAATGTGCTTATTTATCAGGGCGTTGTGCTCGGAGGAACATCATTAAGTAGAGGAAAAAGGCATCCTACAATTGGAGACAATGTATCTATCGGTGCCGGTGCCGCAGTGTTGGGTCCTATAAAAATCGGCGATAATTCACGCATAGGTGCCGGTTCCGTTGTTGTAACTGAGATTCCGCCGAACGCTACTGCGGTAGGAATCCCTGCTCGTGTCGGTGTTGGATTTTCACAGAAAGATATTGAAATGCTTGAGCATGGAAAACTACCCGACCCTGTGGCTGACGCTATAAAATTCATTGTGAAAGAACAGGAAAAAATTGAAGAGCGTCTCAAAAAAATAGAATCGCTTGAAGGCATTACCTCCGAGATAGACAAATATCTGGAAAAGAAAAAAAAAGAGATTGAAAAGGAATTTTAATATGTTTACCATTTTAGAAAAATCAACACCGGCAACAAGTGTTAATAAATTTGTAATTGAAGTTTCGGATATTTCCCAAAAGGCATTGCCGGGGCAGTTTGTAATTTTGCGACTCCACGAAAAAGGTGAGCGAATACCAATAACGCTCGCCGATTCAGATAAAGCAAAAGGTACAATTACGCTTTTTATACAGGAAGTCGGAAAAACAACAACTGAAATGGGCAAACTTAAATCAGGCGAGCATATTCTTGATATTGTGGGACCTCTCGGTGTTCCATCACACATAGAAAATCATGGAACGGTGATATGTATTGCCGGCGGTGTGGGTGTCGCAGTTATGTATCCTGTTGCAAAGGCATTAAAAGAAAAAGGCAACAAAATTATCAGCATTCTCGGTGCACGTTCAAAAAATTTTATGATTCTTGAAAATGAAATGAAAAAAATTTCCGATGAGTTCTATATTACTACCGACGATGGCTCTTATGGGCAAAAAGGTTTTGTTTCTGATGTTTTGAAAATCCTAATCTCCCCCCCACTGTTTTGCCCTGAAGGGACAAAACAAATCGGTGGGGGCAGGCAATCTCCCAATCTCCCAATCTCTCTGGTTTACGCCATAGGTCCCGTGCCAATGATGAAAGTTGTTTCAGAAATTACGAAACTGCATAACTTAAAAACCATTGTTAGTTTGAATCCTATAATGGTTGATGGAACCGGTATGTGCGGTGCGTGTCGTGTAACCGTCGGAGGTATTACAAAATTTGCCTGTGTTGATGGACCAGAATTTGACGGTCACCTTGTTGATTGGAAAGAGTTAGTTTGTCGGCTTTCTGTATTTAAGCAAAAAGAAAAAGAATCATTAGACCATTATTGTTTAACAACAGGATTAAGAATTAAGAATTAAGAAAAACTTAATCCTTACAACTTACTACTTAATCCTGTTTTGATGTTTCGTAGGAACTAAATGTTTATAATTCCTCGTCAAAAGATGCCGGTTCAAGATGCGAGAGAGAGAATAAAAAATTTTTCTTCTGTTGCTATTGGCTATTCAGAAGAACAGGCAGTTCTTGAAGCAAAAAGATGTATTCAATGCAAAAAACCTACCTGTATGTTGGGTTGTCCTGTGGAAGTGAACATTCCTGGTTTCATTAAAAAAATTGCTGAAAAAAATTTTACCGAAGCAATAAAAATTCTTAAAGATAAAAATAATCTTCCTGCAATTTGCGGTCGGGTTTGTCCTCAGGAGACACAGTGCGAGATAAAATGCGTGCTTGCCAAAAGTAGGCACTCTGGAAGTGCAAAAAAAGGTGAACCTGTGGCAATCGGTTGTTTAGAAAGATTTGCTGCTGACTGGGAAATAGAAAAGGGCAGTAGCGGCGAATGTAAATTCGCCAAAATCGTTGATTTACATCAACCGCTACATCATGTTGCGGTTGCCGGTTCAGGACCCGCCGGGCTTACCTGTGCGGCTGACCTCGCAAAGATGGGTTATGAGGTTACAATATTTGAATCGCTTCACGAAACTGGTGGTGTATTGGTGTATGGTATCCCCGAATTCCGTCTTCCCAAAAAAACCGTTAAAACAGAAATTGATTATGTCCGATTACTCGGTGTCCATATAAAAACGAATACTCTCGTCGGTAAAACAAAAACGGTTCAAGAACTTTTTGATGAGGGTTACAAAGCAATTTTTGTTGGAACTGGTGCGGGGCTTCCACAATTTTTGGGAGTTCCTGGCGAAAATCTCAACAGAATTTATTCTGCAAATGAGTTTTTGACAAGGGTAAATCTTATGAAAGCATACAAATTCCCCGAATATGATACACCAATTGATATTGGTAAAAGGGTTGCTGTTATAGGTGCCGGGAATGTTGCGATGGATTCTGCGCGTGTTGCGTTGCGTCTTGGTGCAGATGAAGTGATAATTGTTTATCGTCGGACAGAAAAAGAAATGCCAGCCCGTCTGGAAGAAATTAAAAACGCAAAAGAAGAAGGGGTAAGATTACATTTGCTTACCGCACCCATAAGATTTATAGGTAATGAGACCAATAATGTTACAGGAATGGAATGCATAAAAATGGAGTTAGGTGAGCCAGATGCGTCTGGCAGAAGAAGACCTGTTCCGATAAAAGGTTCCGAATTCAAGTTTGATATTGATACAGTTGTAATGGCAATCGGACAGAATCCCAACCCGCTCCTTCCTAAAACAATCAATGGACTTCAAGTGGGAAAACACGGAAATATAATCACCGACGAAAAAACCGGTGCTACGAGTATTCCCGGGATTTTTGCCGGTGGCGATATTGCAACCGGTGCGTCAACCGTAATTGAAGCAATGGGTGCCGGCAAACGTGCCGCTCGTGCGATGGACAGATACATAAAAGATTTGTAGTTGCTCAACTTGTTGAGCGGTTTTACGTTTATGCCCGATAAATCGGGCAACTACATAACAAAAAAAATGAAGTTTGAAGCGATTGATTTTTATTATTTTTCAGGTACTGGGAACACACTGCTCGTCGTTAAAAAGATGCGTGATGTTTTCGTCAAAAATAAAATAAACACCAATCTGTATAAGATTGAAAAGACCGACCCGAAAAAAATTAACCCGAATTTTACGATTGGCTTGGCTTTCCCCGTTGAATGTTTTTCTACATTTCCATTCGTCTGGAAATTTTTGAAGTCATTACCATCAGTAAACGGAACGGATATATTTATGGTTGATACACTCGGAGGAGCATCCGGTGGCATCGTAGGCCCACTTAAAAAAATTCTTATAAAAAAGGGTTACAATCCTATCGGGGCGGCGGAGATACAAATGCCGGCAAACATTTTTTATGTGCAGAAAGAAAGCAATAACAGAAAAAAAATAGAAAAAGGTTTGCTCAAAGCCGAAAATTATGCGGCGGATTTAATAAACGGAAAATCAAAATGGTGTCGTGTTCCGATTTTATCAGATATTGTTTATTTTGCATCTACGGCACTCACAAAATTGTTTGACTGGCAACCACACCAAAAATGGTTTCTGTTTAAGGTGGACAAATCAAAATGCACAAGATGTGGAATATGCACTAAATTGTGTCCTGTGAGTAATATAGAAATGCAGGAATATCCCGTTTATGGAATGAAATGCCAATACTGTTTGAGGTGCGTTTCTTTCTGTCCAGAGCAGTCAATTCCTTGCTTTTTTAATCACAAAGGTAAACCCTACCGTGCGGTAAACAGCGGAGAACTGTTGTGATCAAAGAATGTTCTGAAGTTCTAAAAAAATTAAAATCATTGTCTAATCCGAAAAATGTTGAAGAGATGGCAAGATTTGGTATCAGTACAGAAAATGCCCTTGGAATATCAATTCCTGATTTGCGAGATATTGGGAAGGAAATAGGAAAAAACCACGAATTAGCAGAGTGTCTTTGGGATTCCGGGATACACGAAGCGAAAGTTTTATCCTCAATTATTGACGAATTGGAAAAGGTTACGGAAGTACAGATGGAAAAATGGGTTAAAGATTTTGACTCGTGGGATATCTGTGATGGGGTCTGCAACAATCTTTTCCAATACACAAAATTCGCATACAAAAAAATTGATCAGTGGAGTAAGAGGGATGAAGAGTTTGTTAAACGATCAGCATTTACACTAATTGCCTGTTTAGCGATACACGATAAACAGTCGCATGATGGTGTCTTTCTGAAACTGCTGCACATTATAAAAAGAGAATCAACAGACGAGCGGAACTTCGTTAGGAAAGCGGTCAACTGGGCATTGAGAAATATAGGCAAGAGAAATATTAAACTTAATAAATTGGCATTAAAAACCGTTTTAGAAATACAGAGAATAGACTCAAAATCTGCACGATGGATCGCGGCAGATGCATTTCGGGAACTTAAAAGCACAGCAGTGCAGAAACGATTGAAAAGCAAGGTATTGTAGTGCGAACCTTTAGGTTCGCTTATTCTGTCAGCGTGGCTAAAGCTACGCATTACATGGACAAAAACAAGGTTTTTCAAGAATCTCATGATATTAACCGGTATTGATATTATTGAAGTCAAGCGAATAAAGAAAATTATTCAACATAGCAAACGGTTTCTTAAAAAGGTTTATACTCCGACAGAAATTACATATTGCAATTCACGGAAAAATAACAAGTGGCAACATTTTGCAGTGAGGTTTGCTGCAAAAGAGGCGGTCTGGAAGGCACTCGGCAAAAAGGACATTTGGCATCGCGATATCACGGTAAAAAATACATCGGATGGTAAACCGGAAATTATTTTATCAAAAAAATACAAAAATCTTGAAAAAAAAATTTCACTTTCACTTTCGCATACCGACGATTATGCCGTTGCGGTAGCTGTTTTTAATAATAAATGATAATCACATATGACACAGAGAAAAAGCACAGAGACCGCAGAGTTTAAATTTCTGTGTTCTCTGTGTTCTCCGTGTCAACTCTGTGTTCTCTGCGTTTTATGACAAAATTAACAGCCGAATTTGTAAAAAAACTTTTGCCGGTGCGACTTTCTAATTCGCACAAGGGTGATTATGGACATACACTTGTCGTTGCCGGCTCAAAACAATTTACCGGTGCTGCGATTTTGTGCTCTCTCGGGTGTCTTCGTTCCGGAAGCGGGCTTACAACTATCGCTATGCCTTCATCACTCAATGTTCAGATAACAAAACGGCTTCCGCCGGAGGTTATGACGATTTATCTGCCCGACAATGAGGGTTATATTTCACCCACAGCCACCAAAATAATTTTGGATTTTTCATCCCAAAGAAAAATTACCTCAATAGCGTTCGGATGTGGCATATCAACGGAGCCGTCTGCAAGAATTTTTACCGAAAGATTTCTTGTAAAAAACAAAGTTTCGATAGTTATTGATGCTGACGGATTGAACAACATACAAAAAAATGTTAACGTTCTTAAAAAACTAAAATCGGATACCATCGTTACTCCACATCCGGCGGAATTAAGTCGTTTGATGAAAATCAGTATTTCTGATATTCAGAAAAACCGCGAAAAAATCACAAAAAAATTTGCTGCTGAATACGGATTGATATGTATTCTTAAAGGTTTTGAGACCGTTATTTCAGACGGAAAAGATATTTTTGTTAACACAACAGGAAATCCTGGAATGGCAACAGGCGGGAGCGGAGATGTTCTAACAGGAATGATTGCAGGATTTATCGGGCAGACCCGTCTGACAGCTCGCCTCGCTGCGAAGCTGGCCGTCGGGCGGACGAAAACTCTGCTTGATGCCGCCTGCCTCGGGGTTTATCTGCACGGGCTTGCCGGTGATTTTGCAGCAAAAGAAAAAACACAGATTTCAATGCTTCCTACGGATTTAATAGAAAAAATTCCCGAAGCGATAAAGGCAGTTCGTAGTTCGTAGTTCGTAGTTCATAGTTCATAGTTTTTGTTTCTGCTGTGAACCCCGCAAAAGTGGGGAACTTTTGACTATGAACTCCATACTGGAGAGGTCGCATAGCCCGGTTTAGTGCGCACGCCTGGAAAGCGTGTATACCGCAAGGTATCGTGGGTTCAAATCCCACCCTCTCCGAATAAATTTTGCGTTAGCAAAATTTATCCCAAACTACAAATTACACACACAAATTACAGAGATATTTCATGTTTGATTTTGAAAATTTAGATGTTTACAAAAAATCCAAAGAGTTAAACAAAGAAATTCTGAAATTTCTGAAAGATAATAAAGGTATTGATTATTATCTCCGCGATCAATTACACAGAGCATCCATTAGTATTGTTATTTTTAGCGTTGATTTTTTTTTAAGTTTTTGATACACTGTTTGAGTAAATTGCAAAATGATAAGGAGGCGAAAATGGGTTTATTCAAATTCAGATTTTTTTTGTGTGCAGTTTTATTGGGTGGGTGCATTGTTTTTTTGTCCGCCCAGACCGAGGAAAAACTTGCTGTTCAGAGTTCAACGGCTTCTGCAAAAATCAGAATTGCTGTGATGGATTTTGAAAGCATCGGGAAGGAAGTAAAGGAAAGCGACCTCGGGTTGAGTGTTGCTGAAAATTTACGCACCGGACTTTTCAAAACCGGGAACTATGATGTTGTTGAGCGTAATTTTTTAATGAAGCTTCTTGAGGAACAGAAATTACAGTCAAGCGGAATTGTGGACAGTGAAACGGCGACCAATATAGGAAAACTTTCCGGTGCCGAAAAACTTGTTGCAGGAAGTGTTTCAAAAGCAGGCAAAACCTTAACCATAAATATAAGATTTATTGATGTGAAAACTGGTTCGGTGGAAAAAGCGGAAAGTTTGACCTGTGCAGATGAAAACGAAATTCCTCAAATGGCAAACGATATTGTGAAACTTCTTGAAGGCGAAACGATTATTCGCGAAAAATATCAAAAGAAGGAAGAATCTGCTTCGACTCCACAGCCGGGAAAAAAGGGACAGGAAGAAAAGCCGATAAAAGAAAATCCGATAGATATTGATATTGGTGCCAAAGCAGGAATGTTTTATCCGCTTGATAAAAGTATTGCAGAAGATTATGACATCGGATTTTTGTGGGGCTGGAATGCGGCATTGTGGATTAAACACATCGGCTTTCAGTTTGAGTCGGAAAGTTACAGAGGTAACGCCGAAAAAAAGGAGGATATTATCAGTGTCATCGGAATAAAAACCGGTGAGACAAAAACGGAAACGGAATTAGAAACGAAACCGCAGTGGCTCTCTGTAATTTACCGCGGCAAATACAGTTCTTACGGTTTTATCGGTTATGGGATAGGAACTGTCAAGGCGGAAAAAACGGTTACCGTTGACAATGTAGCACAGCCAGTTGTAAGTGATACCTTTAGCGGCTGGCAGATATTAACTGGCGTCGGTGGTCCACACGCAAATCTGTGTTTTAAGTATAGTAAAGTTTCGACAGATAAAATCTGGAATGATGTTGGTTTAGGTGGGGTAACCGCCACATTGAGCATATATTTTTAATTTGTGATAGTGGTTTTACCGCATATAATTTTGAGCGAAGGAAGAAATTTTTGAAGAGCCTTCTGCCATAGGCGGACGACTTATTCGTTCCAGGAGCAAATTGTAGAGCGAGTTCTGACGAGCGTCTCAAAAAAATTTGCTTCCGAGCGATGGGGGGGGGTGTAGCTCAGTTGGGAGAGCGCTTGCATGGCATGCAAGAGGTCAGGGGTTCGACCCCCCTCACCTCCATTTTTGAAAGCATAGAATTTTGCCACGGAGAACACGGAGAACTACTTGAATCAGGATTAAGGATTAAGTTTTTACTTAATTCTTAATCCTGACTTCCTAATCCTTATCATTTATCACTTATAACTTATAACTTAAAAAAAGCGTAAAAACGCATATATTTTTGCCTTCATCGTCGGAACACATTTAACAGAATTTAGCAAAGTGGCAAAAATTATTTGATTTTTATTTTTTCTATCTTTTGCATAATGTAATTCAGCATTTGAGTTGAGAT
>JAZDKR010000021.1:0-4362 GCA_043802785.1 Elusimicrobiota bacterium | reverse complement strand
TCTTGGTGCTTCCGCATGGGTTTATGGTTCTGACAGACGGTTAAAAGAGAATATAAGTTATATTCAATCGGGCTTGAGTGTTATTGAACAATTAAAGCCGGTTAAGTTTGATTACATCAATGGCGACAAAAAACAGGTGGGTTTTATAGCGCAAGAGGTGCAGGAGATACTACCAGATATAGTGACAGAAGGAGCAAACGGAATGCTGGGAATGAAGACCGATTCAATTATTCCATATTTAGTAAAAGCAATGAAGGAATTAAAATTGGAAAATGAGGGCTTAAAAACGAGAATTTTTAAATTGGAGAACAAGTAGCCAACGATTACAGGGAGTTGGGAAACAATGTAGGGGCGGTTCACGAACCGCCTGATCGGGCAATTCATGAATTGCCCCTACAATCTATACGCTATACGCTTCACGATTTTTAGCGACCTGTTAATAGAGATGCAGGTCGCACCTACGGTGCTATTTTTAATTGTTACGGTGATTCTATTAATCCCGCCGTGGCGGATTTTCTTGACAAATAATTTGTTTTTACTACAATGAAAAATATGGTTGACAAAATATAAAAAATGGTGTATAATTAAATTACACAATGGAAACCATACCAATACCAATTGAATTTGAATGGGATAAAAACAACACAAAACATATCAAAGAAAGGCACAGGATAGAACCATATGAATGTGAACAAGTTTTCTTTGATGTATTTTTCATTATTAGCCCGGATAGTAAACATTCCCAACAAGAACAACGATATTTAGTATCTGGAAGGGCTAAATCAGGAAAAGTGATAATAGTTGTTTTTACAATTCGCAAAGATAAAATTCGAGTGATAACAGCAAGACCTGCTGATGGGAAGGAAAGGAGGATTTATCATGGAACACAAAAAATTAAAGGAGATACCGAGATTTAATTCCGAGAAGGAAGAAGCGGATTTTTGGAGTAATCATAGCACGGTTGATTATGTTGATTGGTCTAAAGCAAAAAGGGCAATATTTCCAAATCTAAAACCGACTTCAAGGTCGGTACCTATCCGATTCCCTCTTTCGTTATTTGAGCGGTTAAAATTTCTGGCTAATAAGAACGATATGGCGTACCAAACTTTAGTAAAATTGTTTTTGACTGAACGAGTAGAAAAGGAATTGCGTTCAGCCGCGTAGGAAAGTTGAGAAAAGTGGAAGGTTAGAAAGTTTATAAAGTAGCCCCGTTAGGGGTCCGCCGTGGCGGATTAATAGAGATTTGAGAACAAGAGCATCTTTTTTAGGGTGCTCTTGTTTTTTTTCTTGACATTTTCTGAAAAAAAAGTTATAATACAAGCAAGGGCAAGGGGACATATTACAATAAAAAGTCAAGAGTGTAATTTACCTGTCGGGGTTTAATTTGTTGAATTATCTAAAAGTCATCTGATTTGTAGTTGCTCCAATTTATAGAGGTGCTGTTGTAGTTGTCACGATTTTATTGGGCCGTGCTTCGTAAGAGCAATCTGTTTGTAGATGCTGAATCATTTCTAAAATGTAGTGTAGAAATTTTTATGAGGGGATAATTTAATGAAGATTTATCTCGATGTTTGTTGTTTAAGTAGACCCTTTGATGACCAGTTTCAAGATAGGATTAAAATAGAAACAGACGCAATCCTGAGTATTCTTGCCCGTTGTCAAACTGGAAAATGGAAATTGGTAGGTAGTGAAGTGATAGATTTTGAAATTTCTAAAATTCCTGATGATGAAAAAAGAGAGAAAGTTAGTAACGTAATTTCCATTGCTAATTTTAAAATTCTTCTCAACAGTGAAATAGAAAAGAGAGCAATAGAAATTAGTCGGTTAGAATTTTATTCATATGACGCATTACATATCGCTTGTGCTGAAAGGGGCAAGGTGGATATAATGTTAACGACAGATGACTCTTTACTAAAAAAGGCTATGCAAAATATGAACTTTCTTAAAGTAAGAATAGAGAATCCTGCCAAATGGTTAATGGGGGTGATATAAATGAGTGTTCAAGCACTAAGTCCTGTTCAAATTAGGAAAATTGGATTTAAAGCTTTGGCTGAAGTGTTGGGGACCGTAGATATGATTCGTTTTATTCATTTCTTTGAGACCGGAATCGGGGATTACACTGGGGAAAGAAAAAAGTGGCTTGGTGAACATAGAGTTCCCAAAGTTATAAAAGAAATAAGGGGATGTGGAAGGGGGCGAAGGGACTGAGTTTAATTTGTTGAATTATCTAAAAGTCATCTGATTTGTAGTTGCTCCCGTCTGCTGTTATCGGGCAGGGGCGATTACTCGCCACGGCGGGTTATATGCTAAAGAAGGAGGTGAAAAAATGAAAAAATCAATTAAAAGATTACAAAGATTTAGAAAAATTACAAAAATTAGAATCTTTCCAAATCTTTCCAAATCTTCCATAATCTTTTCAATCTTTCTTAATCTTTTTAATTGTCTCTATTCCGAGATGCCCAACCCGTCGTCAATAATTGATACACCGACGGCAGAAGTAGTTGAGTACTCAAATTATGATTTAAGTTTCCGTCTATATGGTGCCGGTGGCGTTCTTTCAAAAATGACCTTCGGGGTTTTTAAGCCGATAAACATCGGAATTTCATGGGATATTGACAAACTTATCGGTGCAGGCAATCAGAAAATAGATACTCGTCCACCCGCAATTTTATTCAAAGCAAGGATTTTTGCAGGCGGATTGGTGCTTCCCGCGATTGCTCTTGGCTACGACGGACAGGGTTACGGCGAATACAACAGTAGTGGTACCGATAAATATCAATACAGAGAAAAAGGAGTTTATTTGGTCTTGACACGGGAATATTTAGTTCCGGGACTTGAGATGTCGTTCGGCGGCAACATTTTTGATTTTGACGAAGACGGTGTTTACGGTTTTGCAGGTTTCACTTTTGGAATTGAAAGTAGAGTGCTTTTGCTTGCCGAATATGACAACATCAAAAAAGCGGCTCAAAACCGCGCCAATCTCGGTATGAAACTTTTTATTGCCGATAATCTTGATGTAGAAATTGCCGGAAGAAATCTTTTCAGAGGAACCCAATCAGAAAGAATCGCAGTTGTAAATTATAAAGGAAAGTTTTAAGGGAACGCGAATAAACGCGAATATTTGCGTTACCTGCCTGCCGTCAGGCAGGGATTAGCGTAAATTCGCGTTTTCGCGAAGCGAAATATGAACGAAATTACATATCTTGATTTTGAAAAACCCATAGCGGAACTTGAAAGCAAAATTGCAGAGTTGAAAAAGTTTTCTGCCGAGCAGAAGCAAGACCTTTCAATCGAAATAAAAACTCTAACCGAAAAGTGCGAAAAACTGAAAGCAGATGTTTTCTCGTCTCTTACACCATGGCAAAAAGTACAAATTGCAAGACATCCAAACAGACCCCACACACTTGAATTCATAAATCTTATTATGACGGATTTCGTAGAACTTCACGGAGATAGGCACTTTGCTGATGACAAAGCAATTATCTGCGGATTTGCGAAATTCAACGGTGAGCCGGTGGCAATAGTAGGCCACCAGAAAGGTTCGGAGACCTCCGAAAATATGTTGCGAAATTTTGGTATGCCCAATCCCGAGGGTTATAGAAAAGCACTTCGCATATTTAAACTCGCCGAAAAATTCAACAGACCCATCATTACTTTTATTGATACTCCCGGCGCATATCCGGGAATAGGTGCAGAAGAAAGAGGTCAATCGGAAGCAATCGCAAGAAATCTATTTGAGATGTCACAGTTAAAAGTTCCGATTGTTGTTTGTGTTATTGGAGAGGGCGGAAGTGGTGGTGCTCTGGCGATTTCCGTCGGTGACTGTCTGTTAATGCTTGAACATTCTATTTACTCCGTAATTTCTCCTGAGGGCTGTTCTGCAATTTTGTTCAAGGCAGCCGCGGCGGAAAAAATTACTGAAGTTGCCTCTTCACTTAAACTTACCGCACAGAATTTAAAAAAATTTGAAATTATAGATGAGATAGTAGAGGAACCATTAGGTGGAGCACACAGAAATTCTGAAGAAACGGCAAAAACACTTGGCGGTGCTATAAAAAAACATCTCTCGGAACTTCAAAAATTGCCAATAGAAAAATTACTTGAAGAAAGATATAAAAAATTCAGAAAAATCGGTGAATATAAGGAAAGTAAAAGGAAATAAAAAACGGCAATGTTATCAAAAGAAAAAATAGAAAAAATCAGTTCAGAAGTTAAGAAATATTGGGAACAAGAATCGCAAAAGGAGTATTTTATTGATATTGCGAAAGGCAAAGAGATAGGGCATCGTCTCGCCGACCTTGTTGACGAAAAGACAACGGCTGTAATTACCATAAATCATTTGACAAAAAGTCAGTATGATGG
>JAZDKR010000020.1:0-2149 GCA_043802785.1 Elusimicrobiota bacterium | reverse complement strand
CGAATAGATAAGAATCAAATTGCCATCATCGTCATAATACCAATCCGTCAGATAATATTGGCAATTTTCATAATGGTCGAATCTATACCCACAATTTGCCCAATCACATGAATAATCAACAATTTGTTGTCGGCAATTTTCCTGCCAGCAATCGTTATAATTGATTCGGCAATTAACCCACTCGCAATTACAGGGATAGACGCACATCCAAAACCAACAAGTATTCGGATAACAGGGTTGTGTGTAATAACCGTTGACCCAAGTACATTGAGTTTGCCAATGGCTGGTGTCAACCCAAGTATCTCCGCAACTTTGCCAAGAGCAGGTAGAAGCAAAAACTCCAGACAAAAATCCCGAAACAATGAAAAAAGACACGGATATCAAAACCGCGAATAAAAAGGCATTTTTTCTAATCCAAGTTTTCTTTTCTATATTTGTTTTTTTATTCAGCAGGCGTTGCACTTGTAGTTGTGGTCACAATCGTCGGATTAAAAAGCACCGCGACATTTTTACTCTCAAGGTTTCCGTCGGCTTTTAATTCCGCAAATATGTTCACTTTGTCTTTCAGCTTTATGTCTTCAAAACTGATTTTCGTTTCATCGGTTATGACTGAAATGCTTGAAGTGGAACTTACCGCGGTGAAAGAAGCTACATCCGCATCCGTTCTGACCAAAACATCTAAGCTTTTACCCTGCGTGGTTACGGTAAGAGTCCTACCAGAAATTTTCGATACTTCCCCCTGGATATTAACTACGATTTGTTTAACCAGCGGGGAATTCCCCAAATTTGTTAAACTCGATTCTTCCCTTCCCATTTGCCATTTTAAATTTAAAATACAATATAAGGCCAAACCGATCAGAAAAAGTATAGTCAGCAAACCGAGAATTAATAAAATTTTGTTTTTCATTTTTATTGTTTTTAAAATAAACTAATATCGACATTTTAAGGGCATTAAAGTATTATACAATGCCAAAAAGCAAAGGCAAATTAAATATCCACTTTTTTGCTATTGACTATTTATAAATTTTTGGTATAATCAAGCTAGTCGAATTCGCACCTTAACTCGTTAAATACACCATAAGGAGCGAAAAGAAAATAAGGAATAGGAGGGGTCCATATGAAGAAGAAATTTTGGTTTATCTTCGGCATCGCCATCTTGGCGATTGTTACCGGATGCGGCGATGGGGTAACTTCAACAGTTCCAAACTATACCCCACCTAATCCAACGACTATAACCGCAACGGTACCCGTAACCGTCTCGACTACAACTACAACCACTACCACCACTACCACCACTACGGCTACTTCGACAGCGACGATCACCGTCACCAGCAATCCACCTCCGACTGCCATCATCACCACTTTACCTCCAACTCCAAGTTCACCACTGCCTCCGATCACCGTAACCTTTACATCGCCAGTACCGACATACACTGGAACTATACCGCCAATAACGCTACCTCCGCTTCCTCCAGCAACAACAGTAGCCGGAACCTCCACCGCTTTGTCCGGTAAAGTAGTGGTAAAATACAGCTATGGGTATTTAACTACCCCAACGGCTGTGCAATTCTCTTTCTCCGTTCAAAACCTGACAAACCAAACGCTGACAAGTTTCGATTTCATCCCAACCTTCAAGACGGTGACTGGAGACATTAAAGGAAGTCTCCAAACTAAAAATGTGGTCATCAACCCGAACGGCACAATGTTTAACATCTTCTATATCATGACCGACGTACCGTCAGGGTGTCTGAACAATACGCTCACCGTGAGTGTAGAAAACGCGAACTTCACGTAGTATTCGCTCCCAAAAAGAGCCCCCTCGTTTCCTCCTTCGGGAAAAATGAGCGGGGCTCTATTAATTTTGTTTTTGTTATTTCAGATATTTCGCTCTGGCGATGTTGTGCTCATCCAGAGTCCTGCTGAAAATCGTTTCGCCGTCGGGAGTTGAAAGATAATACCAGTATTGGCTGTCTTTTTGATATATCGCGGCTTTTATGCTGTCTAAGCTGGGATTACCAATAGGTCCGGCGGGCAATCCCCTGTACATATATGTATTGTAGGAAGAATCTATTTTCTTGTCGTCGGCGGTAATGTCAGCCCAGTTTCCCGTAATATAAGCTATCGTCGCATCCACCTGAAGAGGCATTCC
>JAZDKR010000019.1:0-28104 GCA_043802785.1 Elusimicrobiota bacterium | reverse complement strand
TAATGAAGAGTTCAAAAACTTGAAATCACAATTTGTGATTTCAAGTTGGGGTGGGTTACGTCGTGCCAATCCTTACGCCTTTACAGAGCATGGTGTTGCAATGTTGTCAAGCGTATTGAACAGTCCCAGAGCAATTCAGGTAAATATCGGCATTATACGCGTATTTGTGAATGTAAGAAGAATAGTTTCCGCCAATAAAAAATTCACTAACAGAATAGATGCGATTGAGCAAAAAGTTGAAAAGCATGACAAGAAAATCAAAACGATATTTAGGGCAATACATTTCATTCCGTCGGCAACACCCGAAGCAATATTGATTTCTCCTGAAAAGCCGTTCACAAACAAGAAAAACTTTAAGGATATTATAAGGTCTTGCAGAAAACACATTTATTGGGTTGATAAATATTTTTCAAAGATTGGACTGGAATTATTAGCCGATTCGGTGGACATTGAAAAAGTAAAAGTTATAAAAATTTTGATGTCCGATGACAAAGTTGACGATAAATTAAAAAGTTCATTCAGAGATTTTAAGCAGGAGTTCCAAAATAATAATGTAAAATGTGAATTAAGGGTAATATCTGATAACAAAATTAAGTCGGTTATTCACGACAGATGGTTAATCTCTGCTGGTTCTTGTTTTAATGTGCCGTCAACGGACACATTAGCAAGAGGGCAATATAGCGAGATAAAGAAAACTCCGAATAAACCGCCGTTTGAAAAATGGTGGAATGAAAGTATAGGTATTACAAATATGGAGTGAAATAACCCGGCAAAAAATTATTAAAAAACTTTTTGGAGTTAAACCAAAAATGATAAAAATAATGAGTTCAGGAACAGAATTTTTTCTTTGTATAGGCACTGGCTTGGGTATTGGTCTTTTTGCTGGTCCGGGATGGGGTTGGCAAGCACTGGTGGGGGCCATTATAATTGCTATTGCTAATATTCTACTAAAATCAGAGCATTATCAAAATTACATTGCGAATTGCGAAGGTAAAGAGATTAAACTTGATTCTTCTTTTCTTCAGAAATTTATTCTCAGAGGTGGGAAGACTAAACCAAGTGTAATTTTATATATTATCCTTTCCTTCTTACAAAATTCAGTAATCATATTTATTGTTGCTTTTATCGTATTCTTTATTACGGGTTTTTTATATCATTAAAGTTGTTAGGAGAGAAATTTATGATTAAAGAAGCGATTGCGAAAGTTGTTCAGAGAGAAAATCTAACAGAAAAAGAAGCAACCGATGTTATGACGGAAATTATGACAGGCCAAGCAACGGAGGCACAGATTGCATCTTTTATTACTGCCTTACGAATGAAAGGTGAAACGATAAACGAAATAACCGGTTGTGCTAAAGTGATGAGAGAACATGCAACCAAAATCAATGTGAAAAAGCATGCTGTGGATATTGACAGAGATGAAATAAATATTGATTGGGAGACAATTGTTGATACTTGTGGGACAGGCGGTGATAAAACAAAAACATTTAATGTGTCCACAGCAACTGCATTTGTGGTTGCAGGATGCGGTGTCGTTGTTGCAAAACACGGGAACAGGGCTGTTTCTTCAAAATGCGGGAGTGCCGATGTCCTTGAAGAACTTGGAATAAATCTTGAACTGCCACCAGAAAAAATTGAAGAGTGTATTAACAAAATCGGAATCGGTTTTCTGTATGCTCCGCTTCTTCATTCTGCTATGAAATTTGCGATAGGTCCAAGAAGGCAAATTGGCATTAGAACAATTTTCAATATATTAGGTCCTTTAACAAACCCAGCAGGTGCAAATGTGCAAGTTTTAGGTGTTTACTCTCAGAATCTGACTGAAGTTTTAGCGTCTGTGCTTAAAAATCTTGGGTCAAAAAGCGCTTATGTGGTGCACGGAATTGATGCAATTGATGAAATTTCTATAACGGGTAAAACCCAAATTTCGGAATTAAAAAACGGTGTGATAAAAACATATACGGTGAACCCGGAAGATTTTAATATTAAAAGAGCAAAAGTTGAGGACATTGCCGGCGGCGATGCAAAAGAAAACGCAAAAATAATTTTAGATATACTTTCCGGGCAGAAGGGTCCAAAACGGGATATAGTTCTGTTAAATGCTGCGGCGGTTTTGACAGCAGCGGAAAAATCAAAAAATTTAACTGAAGGGATTGAACTTGCAGAAAGATCAATTGATTTGGGCAATGCACTGAAAAAATTAGACGAACTCAAAAAATACTGCGGAAAAAAATGACAATTCTTGACGAAATCGTTGAATATAAAAAGTTGGAACTTGCTCACAGAAAAGAGCAGTTGCCAATTTCCAAAATCTTATCCGACATAGAAAAAATGCGGGTGCCGCGTAATTTTAAATCGGCAATTTCTAAACCAAATCGTATAAACTTGATTGCCGAAATAAAAAAGGCATCGCCATCGGCAGGTGAAATTATTTCAAACTTTGATGTTGAGAAAATTGCAAAACAATACGAAGAAGCAAAAGTCGATGCTATTTCCGTTCTGACTGAAACAAAATATTTTCAAGGCGATATTTCTTACATTGACCTCGTGAAACGGGTTTCGTCGCTTCCAATTTTGAGAAAGGATTTTATTATAGATGAATATCAGATTTATGAATCAAGATATTTCGGAGCAGATGCAATTCTTTTGATTGCCGCAATTTTAGATATTGAAAAAATAAAAAAATTTCTTAAAATAGCAAACGGACTAACTCTTTCGGCAATTGTTGAAGTTCATAACGAAGATGAATTAAAAAAAGTTCTTGAAACCGACGCAGAAATTATCGGAATCAATAACAGAAATCTTTCTGATTTGACGGTTGATTTAAGTACGACATACAAGTTGGCACCAAAAATTCCAAAAGATAAAATTGTTGTTTCCGAAAGCGGAATAAAAACAAAACAAGATATAAAAAGGATGAAAGATGCAGGACTAAATGCAGTACTTATTGGCGAACATTTTATGAAATCACAGGATATAAAAAAGGCAATTATTGAACTTTTTGCATAATAATCAAAGAGGCTGTGCCGCAATTACCGTTTTTCGGTTTTGACCGTCATTCCGTGCTTGACACGGAATCCACTCTCCGACGATAACACAGTTTTCTGGATTCCTGCTCCGTCCCCGAATGCTTTTATCGGGGATTAAGACCTTCGAGGACAAGTTTCGCAGGAATGACGGGCTTTTTGATAATTATGACACGGTCTGAAAGTGAACAATGACAAAAATAAAAATCTGCGGTATTACAAACGAGAAAGATGCTCTTTGGGCGGCAAATGCCGGTGTTGATTTCATTGGACTTAACTTTTACAAAAACAGTCCGAGAAAAATCTCAGTTGATATGGCTAAAAAAATAACCGCATCGTTACCGGAATTTGTGAAATCAGTTGGTGTTTTTGTGGATGAAGAAATTGATGTAATATTGAAAATTGTAAAGAAAGTCCAGTTAACCGTTGTTCAACTTCACGGGAATGAAACATCGGAATATTGCGACCAACTCAAAGAAAAAATATCGACCTCTATTCCAGCAAACACTCTATGGGAAAACAAATCGCAAATTATAAAAGCATTTCGTATTGGAGAAAATTTTCGAACCGAACAAATGTCCCAATATAATAATGTGAATTATTTTTTGCTTGATACTTTTGTTGAGGATTTATTAGGTGGCACAGGACAGACATTTAACTGGGATGCTGCTGTTGAAATCAAAAAACTTGGAAAACCCATATTCTTGTCTGGCGGACTGACACCGGGAAATGTATCGGAAGCAATAAAAAAAGTTGAACCGTTTGCTGTTGATGTATGCTCAGGAATAGAACGCACACCCACCCGCAAGGACTACGATAAAATGCTTTCCTTCGTCAAAGCAGTGCGGAAAGTATAACTTGAATGCATAGGAATCTTGCTCCTCGTTCCGCCTTGGCGGGAACACCAAAAAGTTTTCATCCAAAAAGCGGCTCGTAAAATCGGTCGCTTTTTTTATTGCCAATTTTGGAAAATTATGGTATAATCTCACTGTTATGTCCTACGACTTCAAAACCATAGAAAAGAAGTGGCAGAAATACTGGGAAGATAATAAACTTTTTAAGTCAGTAGATCCTGATTTTCATCAGGATGACGGCAAAAAAAAGTTTTACCTTCTTGAGATGTTCCCCTACCCGTCGGGAAAACTCCATATGGGGCACGCCAGAAATTATGTTATCGGCGATACATTTGCAAGATTCCTTCGTATGAACGATTGCAATCTTCTTTATCCGATGGGTTACGATGCTTTTGGACTTCCCGCCGAAAACGCAGCGATAAAAAACAAAATCCATCCCGATAAATGGACAGATGAATGTATCAAAACGATGATGGATCAACAAAAAAAACTTGGGCTTTCCTACGATTGGGACCGTCTTGTCGTTACATCCAAGCCAGAGTATTACAGATGGAATCAGTGGGTGTTCACGAAACTTTATGAAAAAGGACTTGCTTACAAAAAACTTGCGTCCACTAATTTTTGCCCAAAATGTGAAACAGTGCTGGCAAATGAGCAAGTTATTGAAGGAAAGTGTTGGCGGTGCGAGTCAGAAGTTGAGGTAAAAAATCTTGAGCAGTGGTTTTATAAAATCACGGATTATGCTGAAGAACTTTTAAGAGATATTGAGAAACTGACCGGCTGGCCTGATAGAGTTAAAATAATGCAGCGGAACTGGATAGGTAAATCGGAAGGACTACTTGTAGAATTCAAAATTCAAAATTCAAAATTCATCATTCCCATTTTCACTACCCGCCCTGACACCCTTTTCGGTGTAACATTTATGACTTTTGCCGCCGAGCATCCGCTGGTTTTGGAACTTGTAAAAGGGACGGAAAAAGAAAAAGAGGTTAAAGAGTTCGTTAACAAAATCGTAATGCAAAAAAGAATTACCCGTTTGCGTGAAGCGGACAAAGAAAAAGAGGGTGTCTTCCTTGGACAATATGCGATAAATCCTTTGACTGGCGATGA
This sequence comes from Elusimicrobiota bacterium, assembly GCA_043802785.1. Classification (GTDB taxonomy): domain Bacteria; phylum Elusimicrobiota; class UBA8919; order UBA8919; family UBA8919; genus JAZDKR01. The sequence goes on along the minus strand of JAZDKR010000019.1, from coordinate 23,114 downwards.
AATTCCGATATATGTCAGTAATTTTGTCCTGATGGAATATGGAACGGGAGCAATTATGTGCGTGCCTGCTCACGACCAGCGGGACTTTGACTTTGCAAAAAAATATAATATACCTATAAAAGAGGTTATTCAACCACTTACCTGTCCCCACCGCCTTGTTTCGCAAAGCGAAACAGTGGGGACCACTTATCGCTCCGATAAAATCGGAGCGACTACACCACGTACCACTGCCTTTATTGATGAGGGGGAAATGATAAATTCGCAGCAGTTCAACGGTTTATCATCAAAAGAAGCAATTGTAAAAATTTCTGATTTCGTAGAAGAAAAAAAACTTGGGAAAAGAGTCGTTCACTACAAACTTCGCGATTGGCTTATTTCCCGTCAGCGATATTGGGGAACACCAATTCCTATAATTTATTGTGAGAAATGTGGGATGGTGCCGGTTTCTATAAATGATTTGCCTGTTTTATTGCCGACGGATGTCAAATTTACGGGAGAAGGCAACCCGCTTGCTAAATCAGAAAGTTTTACAAAATGTAAATGTCCGAAGTGTCAGAGTCCTGCACGGCGGGAAACTGATACGATGGATACATTTATTGATTCATCATGGTATTTTGAAAGATACTGCGATCCGAAACAAAACAAACTTCCGTTTGACAAAAAAAATGTTTTTTACTGGATGCCGGTTGACCAGTATATCGGTGGAATTGAGCATGCTGTTTTGCATCTTTTATATTCAAGATTTTATACGAAGGTACTGCGGGATATGGGACTTTTGGATTACGACGAACCATTTAAGAATCTTCTTTGTCAAGGAATGGTTATAAAAGATGGCTTCAAGATGTCAAAATCAAAAGGCAATGTTGTTAGTGTTGATGATATGGTTGAAAAATATGGTGCCGATACTGCACGACTTTTCATACTTTTTGCATCACCGCCCGAACGGGATTTGGAATGGTCCGACGAGGGAGTTGCGGGAAGTTTCAGGTTTTTGAATAAAGTTTATACTTTAGTTCGGAGTTCCCGAGTAGGTTCGCCCGCCACGGCGGATTTTCAACCTGTGGCGAAGGAGTTCGGAGTTCAGAGTTTAGAGAAAAAAAATGATGAAAATCTTGAAAGGATAAAACATTTGACGATAAAAAAAGTTACCAATGATATCCAGCCAATATCGGGTGGGCATTTTAATACCGCAATTGCTTCAATTATGGAATTTTACAATGAGGTAATCAAGCAACAAGCAACAAGCAACAAGCAACAAGTAAAAGATTGTATGGAAACACTTATTGTTTTGCTTTCGCCGTTTGCTCCTCATTTGTGCGAAGAAATGTGGCAAATGCTCGGACACAGTGAGTCAATTTTGAAAGAAAAATGGCCTGTTTGGGACGAAGAAAAACTTAAACAGGAAGAAATTACTGTTGCCATACAGGTAAATGGGAAATTAAGAAGTCAGATTAAAATTAAGATTGATAATACGGAAGAAGAAATTTTGTCAATCGCAAAATCCGACGATAAAATCAAAAAATATCTTGAAAATAAAAAAATCATAAAGACGATATATGTTCCCGGAAAACTGCTTAATATCGTCATAGGAGGATGAATATGAAAAAAGTGGTTAAGTGGTTAAGTGGTCAAGTGATCAGATGGTCAAGTTGGAAGTGGTTTTTACTATTTACTATTTACTATTCACTATTCACTCTTTTTACCGGGTGTGCTTCCCAATACACACCATCACCGCAGGTTCTACCTCAAAACATAAAAAAGGTGGCGATTGAAACATTCAAAAATTCAACGGTGTACTACGGAATGGAAGAAAAATTAACATTCGCCATTACAAATGAGTTTATCCGAGATGGCAGGTTAGCGGTTGTTAATTCACAAGAAACAGACGGCATTTTACGAGGAGAAATTACAAGATATGTACTTGAGCCACTAACTTACGACGAGAACCATGTTGTCAAGGAATATAAACTTTGGATATTAGTTGACATAATGCTTGTTGACCGGCTGAAAAATGAGGTGGTCTGGCATGAAAAAAATCTTGAAGGCAATTACAGATTTTTTGTTTCTAATATTCCGGGTGGTATAAGCGAGGAAGAGGCAAGGGAAATAATCTGGGAGAAACTCGTGAGGTCTATACTTAAAAGAACCATAGAAGGTTTCGGGGCAGTAAGTGGCATCAGTGATAAAAAAGTTCCACCAAAAACGGAATAATTTAATAAGATTTTAGGTTTGTAGCGGTCGGCGTAAGCCGACGAATTTGGCAAATTTACATTCGCCGCTACTCTAATTCTTTGCGATGAAACCGCTTTTTATATGTCGTCCATTAAATATTACGAATTAAAATCAAAACTTACCCAACTTAAAAAATCAGATGTTTCGCCGGTTTATCTTTTTTATGGCGTTGAGGATTATCTTAAACATTACACAATTGACTGTTTGGAAAAAATTTTAATTGAACCGGATATGCATGACTTAAATTATAGCGTGTTTCACCTCCCCGACAAAAATGAAAAACAATCTGAATCTCCTTCGGGGACATCTGAAAAAAATGTTGTTCTTGAAAATGCGATTTCTTCCGCCAATTCCCTGCCTTTTATATCTGTTAAAAAAATGGTTGTTATAAAAAATATCCATAAACTTCTTGAATCGCAGGATGAACAACTTTCCAAATATATTGAAAAGCCACATCTTTTAACCTGTCTTGTTCTGGTCGGCGGCGACAAACTACCAAAACGGGAAATATTTAAAAAAATTGAAAAACTGTTCCCGACGGTGAATTTTTATAATTTGTTTGGCAATCAGATATGTTCGTGGATAATTGAATACGCAAAAACTTTTGAGAAAAACATTTCATCAGACGGGGCAGAGGAGATATTAAAAATTACAGGCAATAATCTTTTTGATATAAAAAACGAAATTGACAAACTGATTCTATATGTTGGAGACAAAACTGAACTAAAAATGGATGATATCATGAGATGCTGCGGACACTTCAGAGAAAACACGATTTTCGAGCTGATGCCTGCCCTTGCAGAAAAAAAAATTGAAACTGCAATAAAAATACTTACAAATCTTTTAAGCAGTGGCGAAGATGAATATATGATTTTGGCATTTGTAACGGACAGATACAGAAAGTACTTAAAATTTATTGAATTGACTGAAAATGGTGTTGTTGACGGGGAAGCAGCAATGCGGTCTGGAGTTAAATTTTTTCAGAATGAATTTATAAATGATGCACGGAAATTCAACAGTTCAAAAATAAAACTTTCTCTCATTAAAATACTTGAGACAGACATGAAAATGAAGTCCAGCGGGAACAGCAGGAATCACATTGAACGGTTACTTTTTGATCTCTGCCTGCCCGACAGTTAGCAATCGGGACATTCGCATTGAAAGACGGGAAATTTTGCGTGAAGCATTTTTCTTGTGAATGATTTTTTTCTTAGCCGCTTTATCAAGTATTCCGGAAATAACCCTCAAAAGTTCTTTTGCTAATTCTAAGTTTTTTTCCGTTAATGCCGTTTCAAACTTTTTAATCGCTGTTTTGATTCTTGATTTAACAGCCCTATTGACAGTGCGTCTTTTCAGATTTTTCCGTGCCTCTTTTAATGCCGATGTGTGCCTTCCGGTTTTTAGTTTCATAGAACCTCGCTTTGCTCGGTAACGCGAATCATTACGAATTTAACGCTAATTGTCGCTAATTTTTATTCGCGTGTATTCGCGTTTGGTTTGCATTTATTAGCGTTATCATTTTACAAGAACTATAAAAAAATGTCAAGTAAAAAATTATATAAACACGAATTAACACGAATAAATGTGTCATTGCGAGGTTGCCTTTGGAGACCGTGGCAATCTCGCCGTTAAAGTTGAGATTGCTTCGGCTTCGCCTCGCAATGACAACGAATACTTAACGAAGTAGTGTTAGTTATTCACGATTTCATATGAAAGAAACAAAAATAGCAAAATATATTGGTTATGTATCTGCGGGAACTATGTTTTCCAGAATTGCCGGTTACATCCGCGATATGCTGGTCGGATGGCTTTTCGGCGCCGGTTTATCCGCAGATGCTTTTTATGCCGCTTTGAGAATTCCCAATCTTTTCAGACGGCTTTTGGGTGAGGGTTCGCTTTCTGCTTCATTCGTTCCTGTCTTCAGCGAATATCTGGCGACAAAAGAAAAAAAAGAAACAGAAAAACTTTTTAATGCGGTGTTCACTACACTTACATTTGTCCTGATAATCGTGTGTATTTTGGGAATGCTCTTTGCACCGCAGATAACAAGAATCATTGCTTGCGGATTTGAGAAAAATCCAGAGAAACTTTCTTTGACCATTACTCTTACTCGACTGATGTTTCCGTTTTTACTTTTTATATGTCTGGCGGCATTTTTGCTTGCCGTCCTAAATTCGTTGAAACTTTTTTTTATACCCGCAGTAGCACCGTCTTTTTTGTCACTTTCCGAAATTGTATTTATTATAGGAATTGCCCCGCTTTTGATAAAAGAAAATCAGATTAAAGGACTTGCGATTGCGGTTGTCATCGGCGGACTATTGCAATTTTTAATTCAGATACCGGCTATCAAAAGAAGCGGATTCAATTTCAAACCCATAATTAATTTCAATCACCCCGGAGTAAAACAGATATTTTTTTTAATGCTTCCCGCTATGTGGGGAATATCAATTGACCAAGTCAATGCTTTTGTTGACACTATTTGTGCATCATTTCTGAGAGAAGGTAGCGTAACGGCACTTTACTATTCGAACCGTTTGATGCAATTACCTCTGGCACTTTTCGGAATTGCCGTTGCATCTGTTTCGCTTCCTTTTATGTCAGCAAGTGTTTCCAAAAAGGATAATCAGGGGATGAAGGATATGCTCGCATTCTCAATAAAAATATCTTCATTGGCAATTTTACCGGCAATGGCAGGACTTATGGTACTGGGCAAAGATATGATAACGCTTCTTTTCCAGCACGGTAAATTTGACAGCGCCGCGACAATGATGACCAATTCGGCTCTGATATTTTACTCCATAGGATTACCTGCTTTCAGTTATGTGAAAATTTTTGCCGGCGGATTTTATTCAATGAAAGAAACCAGAACTCCTGTAAAAATTGCAACAATGTGCATGCTCCTAAATGTAGGGCTAAACATCATTTTGATGAAGCCAATGGGTGTTGGCGGACTTGCCCTCGCTACAGCAGTATCTTCATGGACAAATGCAATTTTGCTTTTCGTAATGCTACGAAAAAAAATAGGCGGGTTCGGCGGCAGAAAAATATTTTCAACACTTGCTAAAATAATTTTAGCAACTTCGGTGATGACTGTCATCTGTTATATTCTTTCTGCCCATATATTCAAAAATCTTTTTCTAAATGTATTTGGAACAATTACTATCGGACTTATTCTTTATCTTTTCATGGCAAAATTGCTGAAAATCAACGAAATGAAATCGGTATGGTCTATTATCAGAAAAGAAGAACCCACATTAGATGAATGATTTTGTTACTAACAAATTAAGTAACCTTCCTAAACATCCCGGTGTCTACATAATGCGTGACACATCAAACAAAATAATCTATATTGGTAAGGCAACATCTCTAAAAGAACGAGTGAAATCATATTTTACCGAGAGCGAATCCGCCAAGGCGAACAAGAATTCCTGTTTCGTTAAAACGATTAAAAACATTGATTATATTTTAACTGATAATGTAAAAGATGCTCTGGTTCTTGAGGAGTCACTGATAAAAAGATTTCAGCCAAAATATAATGTAATGTGGAAGGATGACAAGCAGTATCCGTATATTAAAATTACGAACGAACGATTCCCGTCTTTGAATATAGTGCGAACAAAAAAATATCACGAAGGAATTTATTTCGGACCCTACCCAGATGCTGCTGATATGAGTAAAACACTGAAATCGGTACAGAAAATTTTTGGGTTGCGACCATGTAGATATAATCTTGAAAGGCGAAAAAAAGAATGCCTTTATTATTTCATAAAAAAATGCGCGGGCCCATGTATAGGAAAAATCGGCGAAAAAGAATACCATCACATTATCTACAATGTGATAATGTTTTTGAGAGGAAAAAATCGGAAACTTTTGAAATCGCTTGAAATAGAAATGAATTCTGCCAAAAAAAAATTGCGATTTGAAGAAGCGGCAAAATTACGAAACATAATTTTCGCAATAAAAAACACGCTTGAAAAAATCAACATAAAAGAGATAACTCTTAAAGATATTTTAATTACTGTTGACAGGGCTGCCTACCTAAATGATTTGTCAAAATTACTTGGAAAAAAAACCATAGACAGGATTGAGGGCTTTGATATATCAAACATTTCTGGTAAATTTGCCGTAGGCGCGATGGTCGTTTTTACCGATGGCAAACCTAACAAAAAAGAATACAGGAAATTCAGGATAAAAACTGTCTGCGGAAAAATAGACGATTTTGCAATGCTCGGCGAGGTTATAAAAAGAAGATTTTGCGGTACACTTGCTTCAAAAACAGCAGTGCCTGATTTAATAATAATAGACGGTGGAAAAGGACAACTTTCATTCGCTGTTTTGGAATTAAACAAATGTTTTGGCGAGTCAAACATTCCGAAGGTTATTGCTATAGCGAAAAAAAAAGAGGAATTATTTTTTCCTGAAAGTCCAACAGGTATAATTCTACCAAAAAATTCATTGGCTCTAAATCTTATAAAATATGTCCGCGACGAGGCACACAGGTTTGCAATTTCGTATCACAAATTATTGAGAAAAAAACTATTAAGAGAATGAAAAAGATATTTCCTTTTTTGTTTTTAACCTTCTATCTTTTATCATTTACCATTTACCTTCTTAACGCAAGAGAAGGGATTATTATATTAAAAAACGGAAAACGGGTTAAAGGAAATATTACCATAAACGAAACCGAAAATTACATTGTTGAAACGAAAAAATGGTCCATGACTTTTTCAAAAAAAGAGGTTACATCAGTAAAATATACCGGGCAGAAAAAAACGGACAATCTCGGCAACCGCTTTGTCCAAAAGATGAAAAATACAAGAACACAGGAACTCAAGAATTCAAGAACCCAAGAACCCAAGAACTATAACTATGACCCGCTGATTTATTTTTATGCTGACAAATATAATCTTAACCCCGCATTTGTTAAAGCGGTGATTGAGGCAGAATCAAATTTTAACCCGAAAGACATTTCAAATAAAGGTGCAGTTGGACTAATGCAACTTATGCCACAAACAGCTGACGGACTAAAAGTTAACCCGAAAAATGTTGAAGAAAACATAGAAGGCGGAACAAGATATCTTAATTACATGTGTCGGGAATTTGGCGATACAAAACTTGCACTTGCAGGATATAACGCAGGACCTAATGCAGTAAAAAAATATGGGACAAATGTACCACCTTACCGAGAAACCCAAAATTATATTGAGAATGTCTTGCGAAATTACCAAAAACACAAAGCAGATAAACAGGTCTGGTATTTCGCGGGTGAAGATGGTTGCCTTCATATTTCCGATAATCCCAAAGATAAAAGATATACGAGAATTGTCAGATAGTAGTGCGACCATTCGTGATCGCATAAAGTAAGTGCGACTTTAGTCGCCCATTATACAATCGCAAATTTTACATTTGCCTGTCGTTGCGAAGGAATGAAACAACCGAAGCAATCCCTGATAAAAAAAATAAAGAATTCAGACCACCCCGAATTTTACAAAAAGGTTTGGCTGGAATGTCTTAAAATCAAAAGGAGACATTTGTCCACTTATTCCGAAATCGCTATAAGAATTGGTCACCCAAAGTCCGCCAGAGCCGTCGGAAACGCACTTGGCAAAAATCCGTTTGCACCAGATGTCCCCTGCCACAGAGTAATCAGAAAAGATGGTACAGTCGGTGGATACTCAAAAGGTATTGCTCAAAAAATAAAATTATTGACAAAAGAGAAAAATTGGGTATAATGACATTGTTGAAAAACCCCGTTTTTGTCATGCTGAACTTGTTTCAGCATCCCATTTACCGACGAAAACCGAGACCCCGAAACAAGTTCGGGGTGACATTGTTGTCCAAGGGGACTCCATCGGAGAACTTTTTCAACAATGTCATGTTGATACTGTTGAAAAAGCCAGTTGCAATTTCAGTTGGTATGCCTAAACAATATTGATAAGCAACAATAATGACCGCAGTTGTTAATAACTAATGAAGTTTCTAAAATAATTTTGCAACTTTTTTCATTTTCCGCTTTTTGAATCATTTCGCCGATACTACCCGCAATGCAATTTTGGGTGGTGCATCCAAATCGTAAAGCAGAGTTACAATTCGTTTGCAATTGACCACAACACAGGACATCAGCGACTGAATTTTCATTTTTGCCAGTCCCCAGTATCGTGCTTTTGCAAAAGAGTGCCACTGTTTTAATTCTGAATATTTATGCTCTATGCGAACTCTGAATTTCCGTGCAACCTTGCTAACCCTTTTTGCGAATTTGTAAGTCTTTTTATGCTTTCTCGGAATAATGCCGTTGCGGATGTTTCTTTCAAAAAGTAATTTATGATTTTCTTTACTGTCATAGCCCTTGTCGGCGGTAATTACACGGGGTCCATTATTTTCGGGGAGCAAATCCGCAAGATGTTTTTTGTCTGACTTGTTTCCGGGTGTCGTGTGTTGCTCAACAATTATTTCGCTTTCGGCATCCATCCGTGTGTGTTGCTTGTATCCGTAAAATATCTTGTTCTTTGTTTTATGACCGAACTTTGCATCTTTATCAGGCGTATGCTTGTCAACATAATCGTCGGGCTCGTCTTTGGAGTGGTCTTTTTTCAACTTGAAAGTATTCACCTTCGCCTGAATGTGCGTTGAGTCGACTATGTGAAGTTTGTCGTTGACCAGATTTTTTGAGTGGGCAATTTCTACTATCTTGTTAAATATTTTTGCGAACCGCTCTGCTACGAGACGGTCTCTGAATACTGATAGCGTTGAGTGGTCAGGTGCTCGTTCGTCAGTGTCTAAACCGAGAAACCACTTGAACGACAAGCGGTCGTTGATTTCGTCCTCTACATCGTAGTCGGACAGCTCATACAGAATTTGCAGAAACAATGCTTTGAATACGACCTGCGGCTCCCGACAAGGACGACCGTTGTTTAAACAATAGAGGTCTTTGCATAATTCATTGGTGAAAGAAAAGTCCACTGCGTTTGACAGTTGTCGTAAAAAATGATGAAATCAAAAAACTTAACAGATCTGTCATTGCGAGCGATAGCGAAGCAATCTCGCTTCTTGCTTTTTTGCAGATAGAGAGCATTTTTATGAATATGAACCTACAACTCAAAAGAATCAGAGCCCTGCCCGATGGCTGTCAGGCGGGCGTCCAAATACTTTTATCAGAAAAAGGGGGGAATTCCAATGGGGAACGGAACTAAAAACAAGAGCAGTATTAAATATCAGAAAGTTGTAGAAAGATTAAAAGGAAAATACGAAATGGATTTTGATAAGTTTGAGGAAAAACTCGGTAAAAAATTTGACTTAACATGGGAGCATGAAAAAGATTATATAGATTGGGATTGGGCACTTACAAATATAAAAAATAGATAAGCATCATCTGAAATTTGATATGAGCATAAATCAATTTGTTAAACAAGTTCTTTTGAGTTGTGCTGAATTTCAGTGGATACAGAAAATCGAACGCCAACAAATCAAAAACAGAATACGCCTTAGATTATACATAGAAAGAAATTTTGTTGATGTTTATTATAATGCAGAGAAAAAAGTAATTTCATATGCTTATATTGAATGTGGGAAAAGAATCTTCGGTGCAAATAACATGCGAATTGGTTGGCATATTCATCCATATAAAAACGAAGAAACTCATAGAAAAACAAATACAATCTCAATTAAACAGTTTTTGAAACTTCTTGAAAAACATTTGAAAGGTGAACACAAGATATAACGATTATATCCAAGATTGACAACTGCAATATAACAAGCAGAGAATTTTGTTACTGAAATAAAAAAGTTAATTGGATGTATGTGATGATTAAAAAAAATTGTCATTCTGAACGAAGCGTAATCGCAGTGAAGAATCTGTCATTGAGAGCGTTAACAAAGCAATCTGTCTTAAACTATCATTGCGAGAAAGGAGTCCCGATAAAATCGGGACAACTGGCGAAGCAATCCAGGTTCTTGCTTTTTTGCTTTACACTTACTTTACACTTTACACTACTATCTTGCTGCCTTTATGCTGAATATGTCATAACTACAATTGCAGGGACAGGAGTTGCAGGTTATTCCGGTGATAATGTTGACGCAACCTCATCCGCGATTAATGATCCATTTGGTGTAGCAGTAGACGATTCCGGCAATATCTATATTGCTGATGAGGGTAATAATCGGATAAGGAAAGTGGATGCTTCAGGAACTACAACAACAGTTGCAGGAACTGGTGTTGGTGGTTACTCTTGTGATGGTGGTCCCGCAACATCAGCCCAACTTAACCATCCCATTGGTGTAGCAGTAGACGATTCCGGCAATATCTATATTGCTGATGAGGGTAATAATCGGATAAGAAAGATTACTTGCAATAATGCTCCAATTCCTGATGGTGGGACTGATATAAAAAATGCATATGCTTATCCATCACCGCTATATTTATCTAAAAACCAACAATTAAAATTTGCAAACATACCGCCGAATGCAGAAGTATCTATATTTACAATAAATGGTATGTCAGTAAAAAAGCAATTTGCTGGTAGTGATGGTAATGTTCCATGCTGGGATGGTAAAGATGAAAAAACCGGCGATTATGTCGGCACAGGAACATATATTGTTTATGTAAAATCAAATAATTCTCAAAAAGTGTTCAGAATAGTGGTATTCAGATGAAAAAAATTGTTTTTATTCTCTTAATTTCTAATTTCTTAATCTCTCTTTGTTCAGCGGAATCCCCGACACTTTTATCGCTTACTATAAATCCATCTGCGCGTGCTGCTGGACTTGGCGAGGCATACTCTGCTGTTGCAGAAGGCATCCAGGGTCTTTACTACAACCCTGCTGGTATTCTTACAAATAACCGTCCGGAAATTGGCTTTATTCATACTGATGCCTCTGCATCTACGGAGGACTCGGAGAAACTTTATGCGATAGATTCAATTGGATTTTTATACCCGTTTAAGAATAATAAAGTTGGGTTTGGATTTTTGTTCACGGACTTTAAGGTACCCGCAATTAAAAGTTATGATGAAACAGGACAACCACTCAGCGATAATGATAACATTGAACAGAAAGATAATTTTGTTTCTTTTGTTGGTTCCGTTCGTCTGAGTGATAGGTTTTTGTTTGGTGCAATTCTGAAGTCCATTAGTTCAAAATTTTCTGGAAGTTTAGAGTTTGGACCGGATTCACATGATACTGGTGCTGTTGATACCGGAATTATGTATCTAAACACTACAAGACGATTTACTGCTGGGCTGGTTTTTGCTAACCTTTTTGGTAAAATCAAATATTTCTCAGTAAATGAGTCATTGCCGATGGCTACGAGGATAGGTGTCGCCTACAGATTCTTCAAAGAAAAAAACTTGTTGCTCTCGTTTGACATTAACTCTATAAAAGATGCCGGAGAATCTTCACCAAACATTGGGCTTGAATGGAATTATAATTGGCTATCTATAAGGACTGGTATTTTACCTAAATTTGATAACCCTACATTAAATTTAGGGCTCTGGTTGAAGTTGAAACAGGCAAAATTCTTTCGTCTTTTGACCAAGAGGCGATGTCTGCAAAAGAACTTCGTGTTGCTTGTAAAACAATTGCTCAGAAATTAGCACAGTGATAATTAACTTGTCATATAGAAATTTCAAAATTGAGATTATACCCAACTTTAGTTGGTTGAAAACCTGCTTGGTTAAAAACAGATACCCACTAAAGTGGGGTGTAAAAAAAGTCAGTCACCGAAGGTGACCTAACTTATAAAAAGGACTTCTCAAAGACCCGCCGTGGCGGGAACCCTGCAAAAATCATGCAACCCTGAAGGGTTTTCTACAGCATTTTCTACCGCATTGTTCTACATGGTTTTCGTAGAAAAAAAATACAAAAAATAAAACCCTTGACAAAATTTGGTGTTTTTAGTAGAATAACTCCAATGATAAAAAAAGTTATTATTTTTTTCCTGTGTTTTTCTTTTTCATATCGTTTGTACTCGCAAAGTGTGCCCAGTTTGCCAACCTTGTCCTCGCCTGGTGATGGAGAGACAATTAATATAACAAATCCTGTCCTTAAATGGTCCGCAGTTGAAAACGCTGATGTCTACAATGTCGTAATCTACTCCGATAAAGATTGTACAAATAAAATTACCGAATCAAAACCGTATCCAAAAGAACCTCTTTGGAAAATGCCATTCAAAGTTTTAGAGAAAGGGAAAACATATTACTGGCAGGTCGTTGCACATAATTTTGACGGATGGTCAAAACCGTCTTCTGTGTGGACATTTACAATTGCTGGTGATAGTGAAAAACCAATCAAACAGCAGTCCGATATAAAAACAGAAAAATTGAACATTGCAGTTGCTGATTTTTCAGGTAAGAATGTGTCTGCTGCGGATGCATCAATAGTTGCTGACTTTTTAAGAACCGAACTTGTAAATATCGGCACCTACGATGTTATAGAAAAAGCAAATATGGATAAGATATTAGCAGAAGCGGCGTTTCAGCAGGCGGGATGCACAACATCAGAATGTGCTGTTCAGATAGGAAAAATCTTAAATGTTCAGAAAATGATTGTTGGCTCGCTATCCAAACTTGAAGGTATCTATTATATTACCGTAAGTATAGTCAATGTTGAAACAGGAAAAATAGACGCATCGCAGACGGCTCAGTGCGAAAGTTCTAAAGAACTAATGAGTGCTTCCCAAAGTTTAGCAAATCAACTTGTAGGTAATAAAGCGACGACATACAGACCGGCTGTCAGAGATACAAGGCAGAAACAAGAGACGGTGGCTTCAAAAACAACTCTCGGATTGCCGTTGGACTATCAGACAGGGCATATTGTATCCACTGATGGCAAAGAAGCGACAATTGATTTGGGTTATCTTCACGGTGTAAGGAAATATCAACAGTTTAGTTTATTAAAAGGCGAGGAAAGAATTAACCCTGCTACTGGTGAAAAAATAATGGCGTCTGCCAGAAAAGTTGGCTGGCTCGTTATTGATGAACTTACTGACGAGGGCTGGGCATCTAAGGGCAAAATTGCATCACTTAAAGGTGGTGTTAATGCGAATGAAGGCGACATTGTGAAATTGCGTAAAGAGAATGGTTATCTATCAGTTGAAACATCTATGAATAAAGAAGGTGTCGAAGAATTCAAGGCGGAACTTGATTGGAAATTTCCGTTTTGGTTGAGAATCAATACAGGATTTAACAATACGCTTTTTATGTCAACATTTGCTCCGTTGTTTTATACCCGTCTATCACTTGATTGGAAAAATTTTGAAATTGGAATCGGTCCTGCGGTTTCTCAAGGGGCTTTTGGTTTTGCTTCTATTTTGCGACTTGGCGCATATGACGGTGTGTTTAATTTGATTGGCAGGACTTATGTGTGTTTTGGTAATAAGCACGAATATTTGTTTCCGTATTCTCATTTTGGTTATACACATAATTATTATTACTACGATGATTTCATTGTTTTATCAGAAGGCGAAATGAATATCAAACCATCGGACAAAGTGCTTGTTTATTTTAAATCGGCTATACATGTAGGCAGTAAGTACACGGATGATAAAGGATATCAATACAATACGCTGGAAGCCAGATATTTGCCTTGTCTGGGGCTTAAAATTGGGCTTAGCGAAACAGTAAATCTTGACCTTAAAGGCGGTGCTGGTATTTATAGTGGTAAATATGAAATTCCAGGATACATCTATAACAGTATAGATTTTACGACAACATATCTTGGAGTTGGGTTAGAGTTTCTTGGCAGAAGGTGTACTCACGGGCTTAATTTAGAAATGGAACGAAACGCAGATACAGGCAATTCGCTTGTCAACGGCCGCTATAAAATAAAATATAAGTTTTAAAAGAACACAGATTACACGGATAACGGTAATTTGGTAGAAAATGGTCTCATGGTCTGTCATTCAGACTGTGTCATAATCATCAAAAAGCCCGTCATTCCCGTGAAAACGGGAATCCAGAAAATTGTGCTATCGTCGGGAACTGGATTCCCTCTTACGAGGGAATGACGTCAAAACCGAATTATGACACAGCCTCATTGCGAGGAAGTCGCCGAGACGACTGACGAAGCAATCGCATTATATGAAAAAATACTTTTATCTTTCTTACTTGTTACTTGTTCCTTGTTACTTGTTGCTTGTCTTTACCGGCTGTGAACGAAAAAAAGAACTTTTCGGAACAAAAGCGGGCCTTATTTCAATAGTGTCACCAATAACTGTTCCAACTACGGCAACTGGCGTGCCAACGGGACTTACCGCTACCGCCGGCAACCAGCAAGTAACATTGTCATGGAATTATGTAAATAACACTAATTATTATAAAATCTATCGCAGTTATTCTGCCGGTGGCCCCTACTTGTTTATTAGCAACATGTATTCCATGAACACTTATACGGATTATGGAGTTACCAACGGCACCATGTATTATTACAAGGTCTCTGCTGTTGATTGGTACAATAACGAAAGCGGTTTAAGTAATTATATCGGTGTTACACCAACTACTACATCAGGCGGCGATTCTTACGAGCCAGATAACGGTTTCAGCTCGAGCAAATACATAAGTGTCAGTGCTTATTCAATTAGTCAATCAAGAAGTATTCAACCAGCCGGTGATTATGACTATATTGAATTTTATGCTTATGCGGGGTATAATTATACTTTTTATACAACTGGTACCACAGATACTTATGCTACACTGTATAATTCCTCATATGAATCGCTCTCATCCGACGATAATAGTTGGGACGGTAGTAGAAATTTCAAGATTAACTGGAATTGCCCAAGTGCAGGTACCTATTATTTGGTAATTCGCGGTTACAATACTTCTACTACAACCGGAGCATACACTCTTTACTATTCGTATTATTATTAGTCCCGATAAAGTGGAATAACTTTCCAAGGTCGGCAACTACAATTATGACACGGTCTGCATGCTGAACCCCTACTTGTCCACTTCAGGGGAGCCGCACTCCGATTGCGTCATAATCCAAAAATGTAGTTGCCAATCTTGATTGGCGATAGTGAACTTTCAGAAATATATGAAATTATTTAAGTTGCGGTTTTTTTTTCTCTCTTTCTCTCTTTCTCTCTTCCTCTCTTCCTTTCTTCTCTCTGCCTTAAAGATTGGCGACAAAGCACCTGGTTTTATTCTCTCTGATATTAATGACAACAAGGTTTCACTTTCAAGTATTCTGGCGGACAACAAACCCGTTGTTATTTCTTTTTTCGCAACTTGGTGTGAGCCGTGCAAAAAAGAAATTCCGCATTTGCAAGAATTTCAGGAAAGAGAGAATATTAAAGTATATCTGATAAACATTGATAATTTAAGTAAGGGAAAAATTTCGGAATTTCTGAAAAAAAATAATATCACACTTCCTGTTTTGCTTGACTCTGACGGAAAACTCACAGGGGAAAATTACGAAGTTCTTATCAATGGAAGGGCAAGTATTCCAAAACTTTTTCTTATTTCTTCGGGTGGTATAATCAAATATATCAAGGACGGATTTGATGAAAACATCGTGGAAATTCTGAAAGAGAAAATTTCTGTGCTTGAAAAAGAATCGGCGAATATCCCAAAAGAACTTGCGATTTTTTTTACAAATTCAACAAACGGTTATCTTGAGTCCTGTGATTGCCCGACACACCCTTACGGCGGACTTGTCAGACGAGCGACATATCTTAAACAACAACGTCAAAAGCATCTCAACAATTTGTTATTAGATTCAGGGGATTTACTTCCGCCTTATGTTTCCTCTCAACTTGCAGACACTGTTTTTGACATTTACGAATTGCTGAATTATGATGTCGTTGGTATCGGTGACCAGGACATCTCATACTCTGATTTTGTAAAAAATATTGACTCACATACGGTGAACAATGTTCCGTTTCTTTCATCCAATATGAATTATTGTGAGGGAAATTCCTGCAGGTTTCTTACGCCCCACGAAAAAATAATAGAAAAACAAAACTTAAAAATCAAAATTTTATCTGTTATTGATCCTGATGTGTTTGCTTTATACCCTGAAAAGGTAACGGAAAAATTAAAAATTTTGCCGATTTCCGATATTTTGGAAAACGGTAAAAACGACAGCGATTTGCTGATTTTAATTTCCCACTCGGGCACTGATATTGACAAAACAATTGCAGAAAAATTTACAAATATTGATATAATCATTGGAGGACACTCGCAGACACTTCTTGAAAAACCACTGAAAATTGGAAATACCTTAATTGTTCAGGCAGGCCCAAATGCCCAAAATGTTGGCAAACTTGTTTTGAAATTTAATGAAAACAAAAAAATTATTTCCTACGATTATGAAATTATACCTCTCACAAAAGACATTCCCGACGACCCGCCAGTGCGAACCCTAATTGATGAATACAAGAAAAAAATCAAAAAGTGAACAAAATCAATTACACCCGACTTTTACACCCGACCCCCACTTTCGTGAGGGCATGCTTTAGTCGGCTAAAGAACATTTCCACTGAAGTGGGGTATAATAAGAAATGAAAAAATATCTTTTACTTTCTACCCTTCTACCATTTTACCTTTCTACCTTTCTTTTTAGCCAAACAATTCAACTTGACAAACAAATAATTAATTTTGGGAAAATTAGCGAAGGGACAGTTTTCAATTCGGATGTTGTTATTAAAAATGCCTCGGAAAAAGTGTTAGAAGTTGGGTTACGGGCTTCCTGCGACTGTATTTCTATAACACCAGAAAGATTTGGCATAAAAGCAAAAGGAAAGATTGAGATTAAGATTAAGATTAACACCAAAGGGTATAAAGACAACTTTAACGAAAAGATATTCGTTCAGTCAAACGATTCCAAAAATCCATATATTGCAATTGATGTTAAAGGTTACATCATAACCGAAAAAAAAATAACAATTCCGATAACAGTTTTTGATTCAGACGGTTGTCTTTTCTGCATTGAGTTACGAAAAAATATAATTCCCGCATACCAAAAAAAATATGGGATAAATATAGAACTTGATGAATATCCAATAGACGAACCGAAAAATTATGCCGCACTTGTTTTTCTTGAAAAAAAATCAGGGAAAACGCTCAATAAAATTCCTGTAATTTTTATTGGCGATGATATGCTCGGCGGGAAAGAAGAGATAAAAAAACAACTTCCACTATTATTGGAAAAATACATAAAACTCGGTCCCGCCTTGCGAGATAAAAAAGTAGAAGTACCTGCAGAGAAAATCCCCGAAGCCAAACCAGTAGAGAAATTAAAGATACTGCCGGTTGTTTTTGCAGGACTTATAGACAGCGTAAATCCCTGTGCTTTTGCGACCTTAATTTTTTTTATAACATATTTAAGCATGATTTTGAAAAAACAAAAATCCGAAATTTTATTGGTAGGTATCTTTTTTATCGTCGGTGTTTTTATAACCTATTTTCTTATAGGGCTGGGACTTTTTAAATTTATACAAAAAATAAGTGGTATCGAAACCGTTTCAAAAATAATGTATTTTATAATCGGCGGATTCGCTATATTTATTTCTTATCAAAATTTGCGGGATGCAATTACGATAAAAAAGGGAACCGGAATTGGCAGTAATAGCATAAAAACAAAACTACCTAATGCGTTAAGGTGGAAAATCTACGATGTAATAACGAAATTTACGACAATAAAATACCTTTTACCTGTGGCATTTTTAATAGGTTCGGCAATAACCATTTTGGAATTATTCTGCACTGGCCAGATTTATCTGCCTACCATAATGTATATAATTGGTCTTCCCGAATATCGGATAAACGGTATTTTATATCTTTTGTTTTACTGCTTTTTATTTATATTACCATTAATTTTTATATTTTCGCTGTTTTATTTTGGCTTGAGTATGGACCGACTTGAGACAGTTTACCGAGAGAAGATATTTCTAATGAAATTGCTCACGGCTGCTCTATTGCTCACCTTGGGAATACTAATTTTTAAAATTGTATTTTTTACTTGACCACGCCAATTATCTGCCTAACACCGTTGTCTAACGGTAAACAAGTATGTATATGCCTACCTCACAGAAAAAATTTTTGAAAAAGTAATGGGAGGGCTTGACAAGTTTTTTTATTTTTGTATACTTGTAACTGTGCGGTTAAACTTGCCCTGAATTCAGTTTAGGGTCGGCACAGAATGTCAAGAAGGAGGAACAAAGTAGATGCGTGGTAAAGTGAAGTGGTTCAATGACTCCAAGGGTTATGGCTTCTTAGCGAAAGACGATGGTTCAGGCGATGTGTTCGTTCACTTTTCGTCTATTGGCGGCGATGGTTTTAAATCGTTGGCTGAAGGCGATGCAGTGGAATTTGATGTTGTGGATTCCGATAAGGGTCCTAAAGCAGCAAATGTAAAAAAGGTTTAATGAACATATAAAAATTAAAAAACCCGTCCCGATTAAATCGGGATGGGTTTTTTATTTATACTTTTTTCGCATTCATGCGAAAAAAGTACCCCCCTGACAGTTTTGTCCCGATGCATCGGGACAAAACTAGGGGGGCTTCATCCTTTACATTTTTAAAAAAATTTTGTAGAATTGTACAGGGGTTAAGTAGTAAGGATTAAGAAAAAACTTAATTCTTAAAGTGAACGAAGTGAGCGACTTAATCCTTAATCCTGATTCAAGAAGTTCTAAATATATGATAAACTATATTTTCAGAAAAATTTTTGGGACGAAATCGAAAAGGGATATAAAAAAAATACTGCCGATTGTTTCCGATATAAATTCACTTGAAGAAGAAATCAAAAAATTATCTGATGATTCGCTTAAACTGAAAACGAATGAATTCAGAAACCGTCTTTTACAGGGCGAGACGATTGAACAAATACTCCCCGAGGCGTTTGCCGTCGTCCGAGAGGCATCAAAACGGACAATCGGGTTAAGGCATTTTGATGTCCAACTTATAGGTGGAATAATTCTTCATCAGGGAAAAATTGCTGAAATGAAAACTGGTGAAGGAAAAACGCTTGTTGCCACGCTCCCGACATATCTCAATTCATTAACCGGAAAAGGCGTTCATATAATTACTGTCAATGATTACCTCGCAAAAAGAGACCGTTTTTGGATGGGTCCTGTTTACGAATTTTTAGGTTTAACTGTCGGGTATCTTCAGCATGATATATCTGATGAAGAAAGAAAACAGATGTATCAGTGTGATGTTACATTTGTTACTAACTCGGAAATTGGATTTGACTACCTTCGCGACAATATGAAACGCTCAAAAGAAGAAAGGGTTCTTCGCGGAACTAATTATGCGATTGTTGACGAGGTTGATTCAATTTTGGTTGACGAGGCAAGAACGCCTTTGATTATTTCGGGTCCTGCCGAAGAATCAACAGACAAATATTACATCATAAACAGGGTGATACCTCATCTTAAAGGAAAATTTATAACCGAGTCGGAAGAAATTGACGCAAAATACCAAGGTGTTGATTTGACTGTTGGGTTTGATTATATCGTTGACGAAAAAAATCACACCGCCACTCTTACGCAACAGGGTGTAGCAAAATGCGAGAAAATGCTCGGAGTGAAAAATCTTTACGACGATGTTCAGTCGGAATGGATTCATCATATAAATCAGGCGTTAAAAGCACACAACCTTTTCAAAAGAGATGTTGATTATGTCGTTAAAGAGGGTGAAGCAATAATTGTTGATGAGTTTACAGGACGGCTTATGCCGGGAAGACGCTGGTCGGAAGGACTTCATCAGGCAGTTGAGGCAAAGGAAAATTTGAGAATTGCCGAGGAAAACCAGACACTTGCAACAATCACCTACCAGAACTTTTTCAAACTTTATAAAAAACTTGCAGGGATGACAGGTACCGCGATGACGGAAGCGGGTGAGTTCTGGCATATTTACAAATTAGATGTCGTTGAAATTCCGACGAATAAGCCGATGCTAAGAACGGACTTTCCAGATTTAATTTACAGAACTGAAAGGGAAAAATACGAGGCAATATTAGACGAAATTGAAGAACTTTATAAAATGGGGCGACCTGTGCTCGTCGGAACTCGTTCAATAGAGAAAAACGAAAAACTTTCCGCGATGATGAAAAAGCGCGGCGTTCCGCATCAGTTATTAAACGCAAAATATCACGAGCAGGAAGCACAGATTATCACACAGGCAGGAAGATATAAAGCGGTTACCGTCGCTACAAATATGGCAGGACGGGGAACTGATATTGTACTGGGAGGCAATCCACCCGATATATCGGAACAGGAAAAAGTGAAAAAATTGGGCGGACTTCACATACTTGGAACAGAGCGGCACGAGGCGAGAAGAATTGACAACCAGTTAAGAGGTCGTGGTGGAAGACAGGGCGATATGGGCTCATCAAGATTTTTTCTTTCTCTGGAAGATGAACTAATGCGGCTATTCGGTTCGGATAGAATTTCTCCAATTATGGAAAAATTAGGAATGAAAGAAGGCGAGGTTATTGAACATCCGCTTGTTTCACGTGCTATTGAAAATGCACAGCGAAAAGTTGAGGAGATGAACTTTGAAATACGAAAAAATCTTTTGCAATATGACGATGTGATGAATAAACAACGGGAGGTTATTTACGCCTTAAGAAACTCTATTTTGGAAGGTGTGGATGTTTCCGAAAAAATATGGGAGATGATAGATGAGACGGTTGAGGATAAACTTGAAATTTACTGCCCGAAAAAAACATATTCTGAAAACTGGGAAACGGATACAATTTTAGTTTGGCTCAACAGGACTTTCGGGCTTAACTTAAAATTATCAAAAGAAGAAATAGTTGCGCTTAATCAGGAATCATTCAAAGAATTATTATCGGAAAAAATAAAAAGTATATACAATCAGCGGGAAGCAGAGTTCACAAAGGAAATTTTTGAAAATGTAGAAAGACAGGTTATGCTTCAGGTGATTGATAACTCCTGGAAAAATCATCTTTATGATTTAGATCAACTACGAAAGGGTGTGGGGCTTCGGGCTTATGGGCAAAAAGATCCGTTAGTTGAATATAAAAAAGAATCGCTTTCACTTTTCATCGCAATGATGGATCGTGTTCGCGAAGAAGCCATAGAATATATTTTCAGGGTTCAGGTTATGCCACAAACAAGGTTCAGACCGCAACCAGTTTCAATATCAAGTGGACAATTTCAACAGGGAAAACCGCTACAAAAATCAGGGGACAGTCCGCATTCGCAAGGGACTGTCCCAAAAAAAATCGGCCGCAACGATCCCTGTCCATGCGGCAGTGGAAAAAAATACAAAAAATGCTGCGGGAGGTAAAATGTAATATGAGAAAATTTAAAATTCTGGTTGTTGATGATGATATAAATATACCAAAATTGCTAAAAGTTAATCTTGAAAAATGTGGTTATGATGTTGTAACAGCATTTAATGGTAAAGACGGTTTTGAAAAATTCAAAACAGAAAAACCTGATTTGATTATCGCTGATATTATGATTCCCGGGATTGACGGATACCATTTTTGCTGGAATATATTATATGAAGATGGTTTGTATGTTTCGCCAACTCCCAAAATCATAATACTCACCGTCAGAGACAAAAAGCTGGATGGAGACATTTCGGAAAAAATTGGGGTTGACGCATATATTACCAAACCTTTTGATATCAAGTTCGTGGTTGGAAAGGTAAAAGAACTTTTATTGAAATAAAAGATTTGGTAAAAAATAGAGAAACTTATTGGTGATTAAAACTATGCAAAAGAAAATTCTAATTGTAGATGATGATTTAAATTTGCAAAAATTGTTGAAAGTTAATTTTGAGAAGGCAGGATATATCGCAATTTCCGTTTTTGATGGCAAAAATATTGTTAAACAAATTCAGCAGCAGGATGTCCCGGATTTGATTGTTTTGGATATAATGCTTCCCGGAATTGATGGATATACTATTTGCCAGCAGTTGCGAGAAAAAACAACAACAATCCTTACACCAATACTCATTCTCTCATCAAAAGATAGTCCTACAGACAAAATAGCTGCTTTAAAATTGGGTGCGGATGAGTATGTAACAAAACCATTTGATATCGGAGAATTAGTCGCAAGGGTTGGTGCATTATTGCAGCGAACCGAACAGATTCTTTCGGCAAATCCATTAACCGGTTTGCCGGGTAATTTAGTTATTATGCGAGAGGTTAACAAAAGGCTAAAAGTTAAAGAAAATTTTTCCTGTATGTATTTGGACATTGACAATTTTAAGGCATATAATGATAAATACGGTTTCAATAAAGGCGATGAAATTATAAAATTTACTGCAGAAATCATCAAACATTCTGTGGCCGAAAAAGATTTTGTAGGTCATATCGGAGGAGATGATTTTGTTTTAATTTGCGATGTAGAAAAAACAGAAATTACTTGCCAGAATATTATTAACTTATTTGATGCAAAAATTTCTCAGTATTATAATACGAAAGACAGGGATAGTGGTTATATAATGGCAGTGAACAGACAGGGAAAAAGACAGAGGTTTTCTATAATGGCATTGTCTATTGGTGTAGTAAAAAATGATAATAGACAAGAACTTTACCATTATGGAAAGATTATAGAAGTTGCTACGGAAATGAAAGGACATGCAAAAATGAAAAAGGTAGGTGTAAAAAGTAACTTTGTTGTTGATAGAAGAAAGTGAAAGGGCAGATATTATGCGATTTGGTATTACTAAAAAAGTTAGTTTGCTATGCATCTCTATCCTTGTTTTTCTTGCAGTTATACTTGGTGTTTATTTTATTCAACATGAGAGCCGTGCGTTGAATGATGAATTAAATGAACGGATAACTGCATTGTTAGACGGCTTGTGTCTTAACGCTGAGTATCCTGTTCTTATTAAAGACAAGGAGGCAATTTCCAAGTTAGCAAAGAGCATTCTAACTCAGAAAGATATAGTTTTCTGCCGGAT
>JAZDKR010000018.1:0-14800 GCA_043802785.1 Elusimicrobiota bacterium | reverse complement strand
CGAGTTTTATGCGATTTGCTCCACCTTACGGTCTTGCGTCGCTTTGTACTCGCCATTGTAGCACGTGTGTAGCCCTGGGCATAAAGGCCATGAGGACTTGACGTCATCCCCACCTTCCTCCGGTTTAACACCGGCGGTCCCGTTAGAGTCCACCCCTGAGGGGTTTGTAACTAACGGCAAGGGTTTCGTTCGTTATAGGACTTAACCCGACATCTCACGACACGAACTGACGACAGCCATGCAGCACCTGTTCTGGCTCCCTTGCGGGTCGTTCCCCTTTCAGGGTCCTACCACCAGTATGTCAAACCCAGGTAAGGTTCCTCGCGTTGCGTCGAATTAAACCACATACTCCACCGCTTGTGCGGGTCCCCGTCAATTCCTTTGAGTTTCAACCTTGCGGCCGTACTCCCCAGGTGGCTCACTTAATGCGTTAGCTACGCCGCAGAAGGGGTCGATACCTCCCACAACTAGTGAGCATCGTTTACGGCGTGGACTACCAGAGTATCTAATTCTGTTTGCTCCCCACGCTTTCGTCCCACAGTGTCAGTAACGAGCCAGAAACCTGCCTTCGCCGTTGGTGTTCCTCCTGATATCTACGCATTTCACCGCTACACCAGGAATTCCAGTTTCCCCTCTCGCACTCAATCCTGACAGTTTTTTGGGCAATTTCCCGATTAAGTCGGGAGATTTCACCCAAAACTTGTCAAGACACCTACAGACGCTTTACACCTAGTAATTCCGAACAACGCTTGCATCCTACGTATTACCGCGGCTGCTGGCACGTAGTTTGCCGATGCTTATTCACAGAGTACCATCAAAGGCAGAGAATAGAAAATGGAGAATGGAGAATGGAGATTGAGAGATTAAGAGATTAGGTTTTACCCTAATATCCTAATTTCCATTTTCCTAATCTCTATTCTCTATACTCTGCCTCTTTGTCCCCTGTAAAAGGAGTTTACGATTCAAAGAACCTTCATCCTCCACGCGGCGTCGCTGCATCAGGCTTTCGCCCATTGTGCAAAATTCCCCACTGCTGCCTCCCATAGGAGTCTGGACCGTGTCTCAGTTCCAGTGTGTCCGTTCACCCTTTCAGGCCGGATACCCGTCATAGGTTTGGTGAGCCGTTACCTCACCAACTGCCTGATAGGACGCAGGTACGTCATCAAGCCCCCAACTTGCGTCGGGGTTTCACCATCCCGATTTTTATCGGGATGGTCTTACGGGGTATTAGTCTGCCTTTCGGCGGGTTATTCCCCTCTTGACGGTTGTTGACCTGCGCATTACTCACCCGTTTGCCACTAAATCCCGCGATATTCTGCGGAACTCCGTTCGACTTGCATGTGTTAAGCACGCCGCCAGCGTTCGTTCTGAGCCAGGATCAAACTCTCCAAAAAAATCAGTGGTAAGTGATAAGTGGTAAGTGGTAAGTAAAGGCAAAACCTTTAACTTAACACTTTAACACTCTACCGCTTACCGCTATTATATTGAGCTGTTTGAAAATAGGCTCTAAATTATTGAAATTAACTTTTGTAACTTTGTAACCTCATCACAACTATTCAGTTTTCAAAGAACATTTAAATAATGAAAAACCCCTTCTCAACTTTTTGTCCTCCCAGATTTCTTCGAAATCTACACGGGGGAACATATTTGAGCAAAAGTTTTACGTCGTTTTCAAATCATTCGTCCCGACGAATCGGGACTCACCCCAGTTAAGACCGGGGACTACAAACACGATATTTTTCGTGCTTGCCGCTACTATATCAAAAATAGATAAACTTGTCAAGTACTTTTTTTATTTTTTTAATTTTTTATTTTGGAGGTAAGGGGTTCGGAGATTTTTACCGTCGGGAAAAGCAATCGTGGGATGGCAATCCCACCGCTACAGGTTGGCTTACGCTGACCGCTACAATATCCGTTTTTATTCGCGTGGATTCGCGTTGTTTTCTATTCGCGATAATTCGCGTTTTTATTAGAATTTTGCACCAAAGGAAACCCGGTGGGTGTCGCCTAAATCACCAAACGGAACGAATGCGTAGTCAAGTGTTACACTCCATATTTTAACACCAGCACCAACGCCTAACCCAGCTATTCCGCCGAGAGATGATGTATCGTATCCAAAACGGTAACCACTGCGTAATGCCAGAGCGTTTTTTATCCAATACTCCGCACCGACGGAAGCGTACAGTTTATTATCAATAATGTACTCGTCCAAATCACACGCAACTGTCAAATCTTTTATCACTCTGTATGCTGCGCCGACTTTTATGTTCAAAGGAAGTGGGTCTATTTCGTCAATAAATTTCACACCATAAGATATGTTCTGGATGTTGAATGCAAATGAAAGTTTATCATCAGCTGGATAATAAGCGGACAAATCCAATGCGACGGTGAATGCTTTTTCATCATCAATTTTTTGGCTGATGAGTTTTAGTCCGCCACCAACTGCGAGATTTTCAAGTAATGAATTAGCAACATCTTTTTTAGCACAGTCCAAAAACAATGCGATATCAGTTGCACCAAAATCTCCAAGTTTCACCTCATCTAAATCCCGCCTTTCAATATCTGTTACCTGAAGATATGTAACACCGACGCCGACATAACATTCTTTACAACAAGCACCGGTGTACCCAACAAAACCAGCGTTAACATCAGAAAAATACTTCAGATAAGTTGCCGAAATCTCTTTATTATTAGTACGAGTTAGTGAGGCGGGACTGTAGTAAATTGAGTTGACATCGTCCGCAACGGCGGAAAACGCACCTGCCATTGCAAGAGGTCTTGCACCCATTCCGACTTTAAGAAACTGCGCACCGGTGGTGCCGAGACCTTTGCCGTAAAGGCAGTGTAAAGTGTAAAGTGTAAAGTATAAAGTAAAAACCAAAAACCATTTCCAAATTCCGTGTCTGTTCTGCGTTTTGTTCCGTGCCTGTTCCGTGCGTTTCATAAACACCCCCCTTAACACCAGGTAGAAGGTAGATCGCTACGCTCGGTAGTAGCGGTTGATGTAAATCAACGATTTTAGCGAATTTACATTCGCCGCTACACCTTTCTACCTTTCTACCCGTCTTTTTATTTTACTATCGCTAGTTTCAGTGGCTTTCCTTCATTAAGCGTTTTTGTTCCGACTTTTAAGAGTGCAAAATATACGCCGGATGCACACTCGTCATTCCTATCATTTCTACCGTCCCAATCAACATAATATCTGAAACCGCCGTCCCTAACACCATCATCAATTTCTCTCACAAGTTCGCCGGCAAGGTTGTAGATAAAGATTCTGACATTACCAGTTTTGTCGGCGGGTAGACAGTACTTGATGATGGTTCCTTTTGTCGTAAGGTTCGTGGTGGTGGGCGTCGTTGGGTCGCTGTCCGGTATTTCTCCGGCGTCAGCAAGTGTAACTATTTTGTCCTTCAAATTAAACGGATTTGGAAAATTGAATATCTGAAAATCGCCAGTCCATTGAATGTTGGTTGACGGCTGTGCCTTGAATACTGCAAAAACACCGCTTTGGGATGTTGAGGCAGCACGGCTGAGAACGAATCTTCCGTTTTCAATGACTGCTCTGCCAGCCACAGCGGGCATTCCACCAACAAGCCGCGTTGTGGAACTTGAACTTGATGCATCGGTGATTGACTCAACATCAACCGAGACGGTTCCCGAAAGTGGGTCAATCGTCTTGTTGCCCGGCACTAACTCCCAAATTCTTTTGTCAGAGTTATACTGATAAATTTTCAGTTTGTCCACATCTGTTTCCGAAACTTTTTCTTTATCGTAATTCAAGGAGAGTGTGATGGATTTATTCATCTGTGAATTTGCCAAATCAATCTGATAAACATCACCTGCCACCGCAGCAGCATCCACATTTACAAGTTGGGTTGCGATTGAACTGTCAGTACCTTGCAACTTAAATGACGGGATGTTTGTAGAAAAGCCGCCAATGGCAAAAGAAGGTGATCCCATCAACGGTGGTGCAGAGGCAATTACCGTTGAAGCGGTAAGACAACCAGCATCAAGCCCAACCTGAGTATTGTCGTCACCAAGTTCGTCAATTGCCACATCATCGCCCTCAGCAATCCCTTCCGCGACATCTTTCTTCGATTGTCTCTTGGTATTCCCGCCGAATTTTACATCTTCAATGTTCTTCTTACCGCCATCGTCAGAAATCACTCGCAAATTATAGTTCCGATTGATGTTTGACTCCAAAAGATTTACATACAACGAGTATGTGTTGTTGGGTCCCGAAAGAGGAAGTGCCTGAATCGCCGCGTCTTCGTCGCAACTATCACCAGAATTATACCAGCACTCCGGCGGCGCAACTAATTTTTTGGGTGAAGAAAACATAAATAGAAACTTTCTCGGGTTGTCTGTTTTTTTGACGATTATTTTCAACTTCGGAGGCAGCGATTTTAGTTCAAAGTCCTGAGTGTTATAGGCGGCAGTAGAGGTTACCTCAGCATACTCAACAATTTTTCCTGGTGCCATCACATACACTTTGTAGATGTGTTCCGAAATCAAACCGGAAATGTAGTAGTATCCGTTTTTGTCCGTCTTCGCCTTGTTAACCGGCAAATATTTTTTCAAGTTTCCCGGTGCCGTGTTATATGTCTCATCATAACAGGCAATCTTGGCATTGGCAAGTGTTTTGGCAAAAGGCATTTTTTGGGAATAAACGGTACCTGCAATCGCTGAATCGCCTTTTGTCAGCGAAAAGTTCTTTGCCGTCAATGATTCGCCGAGCCCTATTTTGTCGCCAGACAAAGCATAACCATTTGCCGAAACTTGAATACGAAATATACCTTTCGGAAGTCCTGCAATTGAATAATTTCCGGAAGAATCGGTAACGGTGTATTTCTCAACTGATTTATGTTTTACAACAACTTCGGCACCTTCCAATTTAACGCCATCTGTTGAAGTAATCACACCTGATATTGTAAGACCGACACCTGCCATAACATCAAAATCCAAGTCCAATGTTGTCGTAGTTGAATAAATTACAACCTCTTTCATAAACGGCGGGTAGTTGGGCGTTTCTGCTAACATCATATATTTACCAGGTGGAAGCATATCAACATAATAATAAACTGGTGATTTTGTTATTGCATCTTGTCTTGTTGCGTCATTGGGATTCGTAAAAAACAACTTCCATGGTTCTATGCTTGCATCATCATTTTTAGGTCTTGCACCGGAAAATCCGCGCCAGACACCGTTTATATCGTAGAGCATAATTGTTGGAATGTTCTTCATTAGAGCATTCTGCCCTTCTTTTTTTCCCTTCTCGTAATCAGCAGATGTCCATATATTAGTTCCTCTAATTTTCCCCGTAATTTTTCCCCTGCCTGCGACCGCACCTTCAAAAGGAATGTAGTTGGTGGCATTGGGCTGGAGCGGGTCGTATTTGATCTCAATGTTTTTTGCCTGAGAAATACCGGTGATTGTCTGGTGTTCGGTACGCTGCGGTTCCCCTTCTCGGACCGGTTGATTTGCTTCACCAAACATTTCGTATTTTATGAGGTATAGGTTGTATCTTCCGGGGGCAGCAATAGTCGGCTGCCAGTAAGTTGAAGTTGAATATTCAAAACTTATCGGCGTATCGGAATTAGTATCCATGAGGGTATCTATTTTATGGCCGGTCAAAACCAAATCAGACGGAAAACCGACGATATAATAGTAGCCAGTTGTCCCCAACGGCATATCTGGCATCGGTGATGGTGCTATTGCTTCACATTTCACACCGTTAGTAAGCGGAATTTCAATGTATGTCTCTTTGCCAGGCGAAACCATGACATCATTCATCGTGATGGTTCTTGGCCATGTATAAGCAGAACCATCACCATATATTGAGACATTATAAAGCCCCGGTATAAGCCCTGTTATTTCAAACACGCCTGAATCGGGTATCTGACTACCGCCACCACTTGTCCGTGAATTTGCTTTTACATCAATATGCCTGTCACCGGTATTACCAAAAATCGGCTTGAAAATTGAGCCATCGGGCAGCCGCACAACGCCTCTGATTTTTCCAGCAGGTGCAAGTGCAAAATCAAAAATTTTTGTTTTCAATTCAATATTTGAAAAATCAAAATTTGAAAAATCAGCCCGTGTGTCAAACCTGTTGACTATTCCGAGATACTCCGATTTAATATCCACCCAGTATTGAACGTCGGAAGAAACATTTATTAAATAATTAGTTGTTCCGCCTTTCAGAAAATCGCCCGAGATTGAGTCAAATCCTGATTTTGACTTATGGTCTTTCCAGTCATCCTGAAAATCCTCTCTTGCAATTACAACAATCGGATTGTTCGCAGGAATATTTACATCCTCAAGGAATTTTATCGTCCCTTTGATTGTGCATGCATCAGTACCTTCCATCTGAATATTTATCGCCAAACGGCATGGACTTGAATTTGCTGTATCACTGGTACCACTAGCAAAATAAACAATCCACTCTGGAGGTAGT
This sequence comes from Elusimicrobiota bacterium, assembly GCA_043802785.1. Taxonomy (GTDB): domain Bacteria; phylum Elusimicrobiota; class UBA8919; order UBA8919; family UBA8919; genus JAZDKR01. The sequence continues at coordinate 8,343 of JAZDKR010000018.1, read as the reverse complement.
ACACCTCCTCTGGCTTCCGAGGAAATTGTAACCCTTTTATCGTCGTTGTCGGTTGTAGGAGTATGTAGTCCTGCGTTATCTACCGACCTTGCGCTCCAATCACCGTTATAGTTGTAGATATAATTTATCCCTATAAGGTCTGACCATGTGCATATAGTAACATTACCTTTTGACAAGCCGGTTATGCTAAACTCTCCATTAGCATTAGTTCTAACGCGGGCATTTGTTTTGGAGCCGGAGTTCCATGTGGTTGAAGAAAACATATCAGTCCCCGCCCATTTGTCCCAGTCGCCCCATATCTGAACATCAGCAAACGGAAGCGGAGTATGACCAACACCTACCGTTACCTTTCCTTCGAGCCGCCCATTAACCACCTCGAGTTTATAATTTGTATTTGTTGCACCGTAATTGCCATTTCCAGGATATTCATCGCGTGGAACAACTATTTTCGTACCATTGTAGCGATATCCAGAAGTCCCACTATTGTTCCACGGATAATCCCACGCACCCTCATAACCAAGACCGTTCACACCAATTTCGTAATATTTATTTGTTGGAACATTGTAAAATGCGAAGCGACCGTTTGAGTCGGTTTGTGTCTGGAAACGAATCTGCGGCTGGTTCATACCCGCGTCTCTACCTTGTAATTCAACATTGTAATCAGCAATCCCGATGCCATCAGTGGAAACAACCACACCCTCAAAAGCAACATTACCCTCCGGAACAACACCTGTATCCTGCGTCTGTGGCGCCATCGCATCTTGTGTACCAAAATTAAAAAAAATGGGGGTTGGATTTGAACCTGCCACAACAGGTAACGGAAACATCTTGTTTAATCCCTTTTTCTCACTCGGAGAAAATATGTTGATAATATATGTATTTTCTTTTGCGGATGGAATGTTTGGAACATTTATGTATCCAGTATTGGCGGGAAGAACACCACCAACATAGTCAGAAGCGAAATCCTGTAAAAAAGCGACTGGCTCATTTGTGACAGCATTTCTGATATCGCCCATGAAAACACCATTAGGAATATTGACAACTCCTATCCTTATTATACCGACATTTGTTAGGCCTTCATTCAAAAGGAGAGCAACAGCCATAGGAACGGCCGTTTTTACGGCAACCATTTTGCCCTGCATCACCTGGTCCCTGATGGTGGGTCCTTTACCGTGTTTGGTAGCGAACACCATAAAATCGGTGTCGGCTGGTATATTAAGAACTGCTCTACCATATGAATCCGTAGTTCCAGTTGAAACAATTGGTGGAGCGCTCGGTGTTCCGAATTTCATCGCTCCAACGGTAGCACCTTCCACGCCCGTTTCAACAGTTAGTTGAACGGCAGAGAGATAGTGTAAAGTGTAAAGTCCCGATAATATCGGGATAAATTTCAAGTGTAAAGTAACGGCTAAAACCAAGCCAAAAAATTTTTTCATAAAGCACCTCCGTTTCCCATCATATTAAAATGTCTTCTGTATCTTGTGGGAATTTCTATCGGAACATCATAACCGATTTCCTTTAATGCCTTGTCTATCGCAATGATACCATCGTTATAAAACTGCTCTATACGGCGGGTTTTATCGGAAATATTTTTATAATCGGAAGGACAAACAAATGTCCAATCGCAACCGGAACCGTTAACGACGGTGCGAAAATATTTATCAATGTCGCTTTCGCCTCTGTCCATTTTTTTCAGCATTATGGAGTGTTCTACCACTTCGTCTGCAGAAGCAACCAGAACCTCTTCACCATCATAAGAAACCAACAAAAACACCGGGTCGTCTGCCGTCGTTGCTTCACGAACAACTTTTTCATCAGGATAAAAAATAATTTTCACGTTAATATCCCCAGTTTAGTCCCACAAAATAGTTTGAGGTGTTGTAATTGTATCTGTAATTCGCCTCATATCTGTTGTTGGAAGTCGCATCACGGTAATTCGCCGCCATTTTCATAGAAACCGATTTATAGACGGGTATTATTAAAGAAAGTCCCGTCGTGTTTGTCGTCTGTGATATTTCGGATGTTTTGTAATTTCCTTCTTCATCCTGCGCCGGACGCTTGATATATTTTCTATAAGCAATATCCCACCAGAAATTTAATTTTGCGTTTTTTTTAAGCAAAAATGTTAATGACGGCGTTACATTATCCTGAATAAAATCGTAATAATTTGAGTTGTACTGTGTTCTGTTGGCATCGTAAGAGTTCTGGTTTGAATCATAATACTGAAAGGAATTATAAAGTGCCGCTGTAATTTTCGGCAGATTTTTTACAACGCCGAATGTACAGATATGCACTAAATCGTTTCTCTTTTTGGACGAAAAACTTCCATCATTTTTTACAATCGTCTGGTCTTTGAAATTTTTGTAAGCCATGTCGTAGGAAATTTTGCCAGTGGTGGTTTCGTTAAATGTGTGTACCCCTTCAACAAAAAGTTCGTGGGTTAAGTAGTCCAGAACATCCTCGCCGGCATTTTGCGAAACCTCCGTATATGTTGCCGTATCAATTGATGTTTGATAGGTTGTAATTAACGATGCATAATTTGGATAACTCATTGTGTAAAAATCGTAGCCGACCCTTAAATTTAAGTTTTCATATTTTTTTTCGGTTTCCAAACCGGCGATAATTCTGTTGTAATCAAAAAGACCGTCGCCAAGTTTTTCATCTTCCGTTTCTTTCAGAAATTCTTTTTTGTAGCCGGCTTTTATTTTGCCCTTCCATTTGTCTGAAAATTTGTGAGTAAATTTTAAGGTAAGCGAATTATCCAGAACCTCCCGTGTCAAAGTGCCTCCACCGATAAGTTCTCTAACATCTTTTGTGCCGGAATAAACTCCTTGATAAATCGGTAGAATCGCGGTATTTGCCGAAAAATTGATAACAGGTGAGAAAAAAATATCTGCGTTTCCGGCAAAAGAATCGTTTTCACCTTCAAGAAAATACTGGCCGCCAAGAAGTGAGATGTTTGCAACGGGAGTGACTTTAACGGCAGGGGATAGGGAATGGGGGATAGGGGATAGTAGAAGCAAGGATAAAAAAACAAAGCGGCATTTTGACATAAAAACCTCCTGAAGTTGTAGTTGCTCAATTTATTGAGCGGTTTTATGTTTTTGCCCGATAAATCGGGCAACTACAAGGCGACCATAAATGGTCGCACTACTTTAAAGAACTTGGTAATTGCAGGATTCCCGCATCAGATAAAAGTTTTGAGGAAAAAATTAAGTCAATCCTCTTTCCAAATCCGTCGTCCGTGCTATTTTTGTCCGAAAATAAAGACGATGTATAAACATTTTCAAAATTGAGCGTTAGAATTTTTTCTTTTATTTGGTCTACGGAGACATCGGAAGATGCAATATCCGAAAATGTCTGAACTTTTCCGTCGTCATTTATAATGTAGTTGTGTTTTTCAACCGTTGTCTCGTCGGCATATACATCTTTGTAAGCAAAGTGAAAAGTCGTATCCCCCTCGGGCATATTAAATGTTGAACTTGGTTCTTTACCGCCCAAATATGTGAACTCGTTCGATTTCACGGTATTGTCGCCGTTATCAGCAAACTGCCACATAAGTTTGCCACGACCGCCGTTTTCAGTTTGCGGTGTGTCGGCATTACATATGTAAAATTTGTAATTTGCAAAAAATAAAGACCAACCTGTAAAACCATCAGCAATCATTTTTCCACCGGATGCTTCCTCCAAAATTTTATCGTAGGTGTTGGACATAACCGAGTCAAGGTTTGTCAGATACCAATCGGGCGGGGTTGAGCCATCTTTATAAAACATATATTTTGTTGCATCGTTTAAGTTCGTTGGTAAATCACTGTTGAATGTAAAAAGAATTTTCCCGAAGTCAAACCTGTTTTCTCTCTCGTTCAGCACAACATATTTGAATTGTTTTAGGTTTTCCGTCGGACGATAAACATATTCTTCAAGACGAACCCGTTTTCCAAAAACATCCATCAGCACCTTTCCGTTTTGATACTCAGCAAGTTTTATTTCGTCGGCGGCTCTTTCCTTGACAGCATCACGGGATATTTCCATAAAAATTTCTCTCTGTGCCTCCGACTTGAAATCTTCTTTTGTTTTTTCCGTCTCACTTTTTACCTTTTCACCTTCTAACGCCTCTGGCTTTGATGGTGCTTCGCCTTTTTGAATAGTCGTGAACTCACCGGGATTAACCAAAACCTCTCCACCAGTGGTTTCCTCTTTCGCAGAAACAACGCCTTCATAAACTTCAAGACGTGTTTTTAAATCTTCTGTTACATCAACCGCAAAATCAGTCCCTCGGACCGCAACAATAGCAACAGGTGTTTTGATTTCAAATTTTTGTTTTGCTTTAAGTTTTTTCACAATAGCACGAATTTTTCCGACCCAAATTTTCAATAAGGATGTTTCATTGGTTAGTTCTAAAATTGCTGTCTCGGTTTTTTCGGAAACGGTAATTTTATGCTCATTTATTGCAATTATTGAGGTTGAACCTCCATAAGTTTTTATAATGTCGTTTGGATTCAGTTTCTGTCCTGCTTTTGCAATAGTGCCATTTACATAAACGGTCCCTGATACTTTGTTAATTTTTGCTTCTGCTGAAAGGCAGGTAGAAAGGTAAAAAGGTAGAAAGGTAGAAAGGAATACCGACAATAAAATTTTTTTCATAAAAACACCCCCAATAAACAACAGGATTAAGACATCAGAATTAAGGATTAAGGATTAAGTCGCTTCGCTTTAAGGATTAAGTTTTTTTGCCCTTTCTTAATCCTTAATCCTGCTTTTCATATATGCCAATGGTATGCTATGAATGGATGAATCACGAAAAGACCCTCTGGGTAGATGTCTAATCCTATATCAAGATGTTTTTTAGAAAGCATTATTCTGGATGTGATTTTTTTATACTTGAAACCATATCCCATCTGAACAACAAGTCGTGACGGTTTATTTACATCTTTTTGATGAACTAATCCCATAAATATAAATACATCCGCTACTTTGAAATTGAGTTCATCCACCCTGAATTCACCAAATTCTATAGCAGAAGCGGATGAAAATTGGACATTCATACCGACATTTGAGTATTTTACCCCACCGTAAAGTTTCGTCTCGTCAGTTGCGGATTTTGTGAATACCGTACCTATAGAATAATCGTTAAAACTTGGCTTAACATCGCCTGAAACAAAACGGAGAGCAAGTATATCGCCATACTGCCCGACCAAGTCAATCTGCGGAAGAACTCTCTGCTCATTGAAAAGTTTCGCCTTCCCTGTTAAATTAACCCATGTAAAAGGGAAAAAAGCAGGAAAAAGATTGAATCTAATTGTGCCACTTCTATCAGCAGGAACAGGCGAAAAATCTTCGTTATTGACATGCAAATTGAAGAAAAAATCACCGGGATTATCTAAAAACTTCAGCCCAAGATTTATCAGTTCCTTGCCAATCGCAGAATCCTGAAAATCCTGTGAATTAAGAGAGTTGGATTGATTTATTAAAAGAAACAATAATAAAGTTAAAAAACTTTTCTTCATCATTCCCTACCTCAAAATCAAGATTAATCTATCTCTACAATAAAACCCGAAATAATTTTTTTAATATAATAGCACCTCAAAAATTAAAGAATAAATGAATATAATCGGCATCGTCATCTATTATTCCCTAATCTTTTAATTTTTGACCAATAGCTCTGCCGATTTCATTGTTCCATAAGTCCATATTTCTGGATTTCTGCGATCCAGGGTTCAATTCGTGATTATTTGCTACATACTCTGCAAAATCTTTCCCTATCTCTTTAATCATTAAAGCACTCCAATAAGCGTGCCGAAAAGCATTACTAATATCATCATCACTGCAATTGCCAAATTCGATATACGTGCGTATATACGATATTAAAGCCGCTTTAAGTCCTTTTAATATAATAACTATTTTGTCCGGATTGTCTGATAAGGTCTTTGCATCTCCTGGTCCAAGATAATCAATCTCTCTATTCTATTTTGTAAATGACAAAATACTCATATTCACTTTTACCAAATCTATCTTTTCTTTTTTCTTTTCTTACATAGAATTTTATTTTGTCCTTTACTTTTTCAAGTTGAAAAATGTCTGCAACTTCAATATACGAATCAAAATCCGCAACCGTCATTACTTTGTCTCCTTTTGCAAGATGAAGATAAGTCCCCTCAGAACCGGTATTGTGTGATGCCATTAATTTTGCCAAATTTCTACTTATCTTTCCTGTCTTTAATAATTTCTCCTCTATTGGAGAATACGCTCCCACAACCAAGACAAAATCAATGCCAAGACGATTATTAATTTCAGTTGTCATTTTACCAGAATGTGCATTTTTCAATACTTCTGATGTTATTTCGTTTGCGAATATTACATATTTTTCGTATTTCATGGAAGCGAGTATGTTAACATACTTCATAATAAAGAATAACATTAAAATAAGCAAAACAGCGGCAAGTAACAATTCCAATTTTCTTATTAAATCACCCTGAAAAAATAATAGGACTTTATTTTCTGTTTTAGTTATTTCAAGAAATACAAACAAAATACTTGTAATTATAATCGGAGCGTATAAAATTATTGGAATTATTCTGATGCTTATCTCTGTAAAATATGGTATGAATATCGTTATTAGCATCAATAAGCCAGATATGAAAAATCCAAAAAATGCTCCTATGCCCATTGCCATAACAATATTAAAAACAAATAAAAATAATTTTTTTTCGTTTTTCATTTTATCAAAATATCTAATCTTTCTTTGTTTTTTATTATTTCTTCAGCATAGATATTATTATCAAATATACCTTTTTCTTTTAATCCCTTCCCTATTTCTCTGCCCACCTTATTATTCCAGAAGTCCATGCGATTTTTATCTGGTTCGTTTTCATTTAATTCATGATTATTTACAAATTCAATTGCAAAATCATCGTCGATGTCTCTTATCATAATTGCGTTCCAAAATGCATGCCGGAATGCATCGCTTATATCACCGTCCTTATTACATCCGAATTTTTTAATGGTGTATTCTCCGGCTATTCCACTACACTTGAAAGCCCTATATAAATTGATAAGTTTTTCAGGGTTTTGTTCAATTGTTAATCTATCGCCGTCTTTCAATTCAAAATCATACTGCTTATAACCTTGTTTTAGAAGTTGATTTTTAAGCAAAATCATAGAAGCACTCAGTAACTCACCAAAACTTTGCCTTATACCATATATTACTTCATCGGTAGACGGCAGATCAAAACCAAGCGGCTGAATATCTTTCCTTAGAGGTTCAAAATAGGAGTTTATCTCAACTGAATTATCGGTTGTATTTATAAAAGTAACTGTCGCATTTGAATAACCATTGGTCTTTACTGATGTGTATATCTCATAACCTTCCGCTTTGACAGGTCTGTCATTGTCTGGTTTTTTATACTTTGAACTCAATCTCTCTATTCTTTTTGCGTATTCCTGATAATCATAAACTTTTCCTTTTATTATTTCAATCGCTTCTTTGACTTTATCCACTTTTGGTGGCAGATGTTTATCAATAAGTTTTCCCAGTCCTTTTTTGGCAATTTCTTTGAAATAATTATTGACTTTCAAGTAAGCATTTTTATCTACTTTAAGTAGTAGTTCCCGCTGTTCTCTCGGTAGATCTTCAAATTTTACCTTATTCTGCAGGTTCCATATAACATTTTGTTTGAGATGTTGGTTCACTTTCTCCTTCGTATTGGTATAACGCATCATCTCCGAATAAAGTGGGATATCGGGAACTTTGTTCGTAGAAGTAAGAATATATGGTTCGTCGTCGCCTGGCGCAGCTTTCTGAGAAGATAGACAATAAGTGTTTAATTTTAATGTCAACCTGGTTTTTGGCGGGATTATTATTGTGCCGTTGTCTTTATTGGTTACATTTACAATAGACGAGTATTTCTTATACTCTTCTACAATCGGAGTTAGTTCTTTAATTATATCATCGTAATCTTTATCTGTGAGTTCGGTGTTATAGCGTTGTATTTGTTCCCTTAATGTCTGTATCTTGGCTATTGTATGATTAATGTCTGTTGGCGTATATGAAACATTCTGCAACAAAGAATAATCATAATTTTTTAGATGTTTTACTTTTAATAAACCTGTAGCACAAGATGAGTTTAGTACCAAACATACCACTATTAAACAATTGAGTGCTTTGTATTTCATTATATTAGAAATTTGAATAATTAGCACTACTTCGTATCAAATCATGTATAATCTAACCCAAGGGGTCATCGTCAAATCATGTATAATCTAACCCTGAAGGGAGGGTTAGATTATGAAATTAGAATTCAAGATGAATTACTTTAAAAGTATTTATCACCGGTATCACAAAGC
>JAZDKR010000017.1:0-29753 GCA_043802785.1 Elusimicrobiota bacterium | reverse complement strand
ACAAATTTAACCGTTGTTAGTCCGACGACGGTGGTTTCCATTTCTAATGGCAGTTTAACTGCTTCTGGTAGCGGTAATATAACAGCCAGCACGGTAACGGTTACGAATAGCGGGATTTTAAGTTTACCTGGCGATTTAACAACAAGTTCAATGACGATTACATCAAACGGGAATTTAAGTGTATATGGGAATTTAATAATCAACGAAGGATTCAACACCTACCCAAAGAATTTAACAAATGGTACTATTGCACTAACAAACGGGAGAATAACCACAGGCGGTTTATTCACTTGGGAGCCGCTCACTTCACAAAACAGCAACAACAATAGTTTAACATTAGATTCGTTCACATTAGCAATATCAACTGCGCAAACGGGGCAGAAATTATGGGTAAGCAACGAGTTGGCAATTAGCAACAGTTCCATTATAACTGCTTCAAGTATCACTGTTAGCAATAATTTCACAATAACAAGTAGCACCGTAACTGCGGCATATATTAAGTCGGTCTCAAGCGATGTGATAGTTAGTGCGAGTAGTTTTCTTACCACAAATAGCAGACAGAAATTAGAGGTTTACGGAAGGAACATAACAATTGCAGGCACTACAAACCTTGATCTCACGGGCAAGGGCTATCGGGGTGGCTATAGAGATGGCTGGAATAGTCCATATGGTGCGGGTGATGGTGAAAGTCCAATAGTTGACTTAAGTCCCATTGGTAGCGAGGGTAGAGGTGCCACTGGTGGTGGGGGTGGATATGGTGGTTATGGCGGAAGGGGAACTGCAAGTGATGGAGGCATATCATATGGTTCATTAGTTGCTCCATTGGATTTTGGTAGTGGTGGCGGTGGTCCCAATAGTAGTAACCCTGGAGGCAATGGTGGTGGTTGTTTATGGCTCGTTGCTACGGATACATTAACCATAAATGGAAATTTAACAGCAAATGGTGGTGTTGGAGCGACAAATGCAGGTGGCGGTTCTGGTGGGTCAATATTCATACAAGCAGGTGAACTTAAAGGTTCTGCGAGTATACGAGCAGACGGTGGGGCTTATTCTGGAAGCGGAACTGGTAGTGGTGGTGGTGGTGGTAGGATTGCTATTTTGTATACAACAAAAACATTTTTTACACTGAGTATTAGTACTGCGTGTGGTGGCAGCGGTAGTGGAGGAGATAGTGGTAATAATAACGGTGGTGCAGGGACGATATATTTGAATAAATTAGGTGGCGGAGATGCGGCATTCAAAGAGGTAATAATTAACAACAACAATCGCAATAATCCCAATCCATCATTGATGACCGTTTTTGAACTTGATAGTTTAACCATCACAAACTACGGTAAAGCATATAATAGCTGTTCTCTAACAGTTAGCACAATATCAATGAATTCTCCATATGGTTTTTTATCAGTTGGTGGTAATTTAGTCATCACAGAACAATTTGATAACTACTCAAAGAACTTAACAAATAGTTCCATCACACTATCAAACAAGAATATAGTAACAACCGGTTTACTTACATTCCAGCCAATTACCTCACAGAATAACAACAATCTGGAGTTGTTGAATTTTATATTACAATCGCCGAGTCCCTTGTTTATCAGCACTCTTACTATAACAAATTCCAATTTAACAATTTCAACCATTACAGCAATAAATGATATAACAGTTAAGGCTAATAGTGTTCTTACCACGACACGTGGACAGAAATTAGAAATTCATGGAAGGAATATAACAGTTGAGGGAAGTATTACCGTCAGCAGTTGTGGATATAGAGGTGGAGGAAGAGATGGAAACACAAATCCCATAGGCGAGAACCCTTTTGGTACTTTTAATCCAGATGATGGTTCGGGAGGTTCAGATTCAATTTATGGCGGTGGCGGTGGATATGGTGGTAGGGGTGGAAATGGTAATGGTGGTGGTGCTACTGGAGGAGCGAAGTATGGTGTAGGGACATCTACGCAGCCGAATTATTCAGGTTCTGGTGGTGGGCGTGGAAATTCCGGGAATGCACTTGGCGGTAATGGTGGCGGAGCGATAAGGATTGTCGCTACCAGTACCTTAACAGTAAACGGCAGTATAACAGCAAGTGGTCAACCAGGAGGAACAGCAAGTTTCGGTGGTGGTGGTGCTGGCGGGTCGGTATGGATAAATGCAAAAAATATTGAAGGCGGTACTAATGGTGCTATTTGGTCAAACGGTGGGAATGGTCATTCCATTGGTGGCGGTGGCGGTGGCAGGATTGCCTTGTATTGTGATGGTAATTGGAATTTTGATATTAATAAATCATCTGTCAACGGTGGAACTGGAGTGAATAATGGCGAAGCAGGAACCAGATTTTTCTCTGCCCCAGCACCTAATAAACCCACTGGACTTAAACAAACAGACAAACCATATGGATCTAACATATCACCGTGGAGTTACACTTCAACATCAACAGTAGTTTCTTCTTTTACGATTACCGGTCAAGCGTATTATTTTAAGTTTAGAATACAAATTAGTTCCAATACAACAGGAATAGGAGCGGATGAGCCCGACTGGACTAAATTATCGTTTGATATTATTTCTGGTACAATAACAAAATTACAAATGGGCACAACGCAATATATATGGCCGGAATTAACCCAAAGTGCAACATATTGGTGGAGAGTGAAAGCATTAAATGAACCGTGTGAAGGCGACACACCCGAATCCGATTGGGCGACATACTACGATTATGTTGTCAGCGGTAGTTCAGTTGCTGTCTTTAGATTTGATAATATTAAGCCAGAAAGCAGTATAACATCTATTGTTCCACTTGTTTCAAGTTGTGTTGTTTATATTATTGGCAGTGATAATATGGCACTGCACGATGTGACACCATTTACGGTTAGATATTCAAGTTCTTTTGGTTTTGAGTATTATTCTACAACTACATCGGTGTCGACGACAATAATTGTTGACGCTAACGGTAACGGGTTAATCCCGTTAACGACATATTATTTTAAGTTGAAGAGTAAGGATATGGCATTGAACGAGTCATATTGGTCTGAAACATCTACAAAAGCGACTTTATGTGTTCCACCAGTGGCAAATGTTTCTGAAGTCCATATCACATCCATAACGGTTGTATGGGCACCAACTACCCCCGTAACACCGCTTGATATTGTTTATATCGTAGATGTATCCTCATTTACTGATTTTCAGTATCCTGTTAGTTCAGCAACAACCCATTCTGCGATGGGGGCAACTGTTGGAATAAATCCGCCGTTGATACCCAACACCACTTACTATGTTAGAGTCCGAGCGCGTAATTATGTTGGCGATGATTCCATAACTGTGCTTGGTAGTAGCGTAACTTTGTGTAGTTTGCCAGAACCGGCATGGAGTAAATTATTCACCACAAGTGCGACAATAACATGGGCGAGCACAAATCCTGACAATCCTGGGGACACGATTTACATCATTAAACTATCAACAGCAAGCGATTTTGCGGGTGATTGGGCGGATGACAGGTCGTCAACCACAGCCCGCTCTGCGTCCTCTGCGATTGTTTCCGCGCTCTCCGCGAACACTACATATTATGGCAAAGTTGTAGCAGTCAACCGAGAGGGTATTAGTGCGACGGCGTTGTTTGGTTCAAGTGCAACTTTATGTTCACTACCGAATGCATCGTGGGGTAATGTTACAAGAAGCACCGCGACAATACTGTGGACCGCCTCAAGCCCGGATGATAATCCTGATGATACAACCTACATAGTTCAGTTATCTACATTTAGTAATTTTTCTGAATACCGTTCAAGCGAAACACAACGTCTAATGTGTTCTGCGACATTTTACGATCTTATGTCAAATGAAATCTACTGGTTTAGAATTATCGCAAGAAATAGGGATGGTGTTGATACTGTATTTACGCACTCTGAAAGCAGATTTTCTGGTATTCAGCCACCCATTGGTGATGGATTTGACTACATAACAAACACAAATATCAGAGCAAAATGGAAGATCAATCCTGATAATAATCTGTCAGGGATAGATTACATTGTTCAGAGGTCGACGGTGGGTGCTTTCACATATGAACAACTTATAGAAGCAACAACGACATATCTGTATTATGATTTTTCAGGTCTTGAGCCAAACACCACATATTGGTTTAGAGCACAAGCAAGAAATGCGGTAGGCGAATTAAGTATATGGGCACCATTGGGTTCAACAGTAACATATTGCAGCACACCTGCTGGGCTTGTTTGGTCCACTATATCTACGAATACAATAGAAGTGGAGTGGAATCCATCTTTGCCACCTAATCCGCCGAATACAATTTACATTGTCCAATTATCAACAGCGTCAGATTTTAGCGAGACAGTGTTTTCATCAGCGGCAATCTGCGTTAATCAATCAGCGGTCATCAGCGGCCTTTCACCCAACACTACTTATTACGGCAGAGTGAGTGCGGTGAATTGGGATGGGATTCCTGCTTTAGAGGGTATTCCTGCATCAACCGCAACACTTTGCAATCCGCCAGTGTTCAATAATTTCACAGGGATAACGAGCACTAATATCGTGGTGAATTGGGACAGGAATAACAACCAGATTGATGTAACAAACTACTATGTTGAGTGTTCCACTCTATCGGTGGATAATTGGACATCGGTAGTATCATCAACTATGACGAGCCAAATAAATTGGGTCGCTACACCACTATCCCCCAATACTACACACTGGTTCAGAGCGAGGGCAATAAACCATAACGGTATTGCATCTGGGTGGATGACGGTTTCCACACATACTCTCTGTAGCGTGCCTGCTGGGCTTGTTTGGTCCACTATATCTACGAATACAATAGAAGTGGAGTGGAATCCATCTTTGCCACCTAATCCGCCGAATACAATTTACATTGTCCAATTATCTACAACAGCGAATGATTTCTCTAATGCAAAATCCTCATCTGTAATTTGTAATTTGCAATCTGCAATTGTTTATTCTCTCTACCCCAACACTACTTATTACGGCAGAGTGAGTGCGGTGAATTGGGATGGGGTTCCTGCTTTAGAGGGTATTATACCTGTATCAACCGCAACACTTTGCAATCCGCCAGTGTTTAGTAATTTCACAGGGATAACGAGCACAACCATATCTGTCCATTGGTTACCAAATAATAATCCGTTAGATGTAACAAGATATTATATTGAGTGTTCATCTGTAGCGGCGGACTGGACATCCGCCGTATCAACCGCAACCACTTCACTATTCACTATTCACTATTCCCTATTCCCTGCCACTATGTATTGGTTCAGAGCACAAGCAATAAACCATAATGGAGTACCAAGTGCTGAGTGGATGGCAACGGTTTCTACGCATACTGTCCCATTAGCAGTAACATTATCAAATCCAACTACATGGACGATAGATGTTACTCTGAATGTGGATAGTTATGCGGTGGCGACGACATCTTATTCAATAAAGTTTGTTGATACTGTTGGTGGAACGACGAGATATGTCCAAAATGATTATAGTTTAGGTATTGGTGCTGTCTATCAGACAACAACTACATGGGGCGGGGCAACTGGTGGAATAGTTACAGTTAAGGGCTTGTCTGAAAATGTTAGATATACTGTCACAGATACGGCTCAAACCGAGCAGGGTATAACAGGTGAATCATTACCGCAAAGTATGTTCACATTGTTAAACAAACCAAGCGGCATTATGTTTACTCCGTCGGTAAATTCTTGCGTTGTTTCTGTTGCACAGCCACCGGGATATAATTCTGGCTCAACAGGGAGCGAATTCACTAATGAAATAGGCATAGACGCAGGCGGTAGTTCAAAAGAAAAACAAACCGGTGTGTATTGGTATTCTGACACTGGCTTATCAGAAAACACAAGATACGGATACAGAGCAAAATACTATAATGGTGATAATATTCCTACAGTACAGACGATAATAATAACCACATATACACTTGTCTCGCCACCGACAGTAGTTGGAATTGTAGCGACATCTAATACAAATTTAACATTAACCGCAAACACATTTAATAATGTTGATATTGGCTTATCAGGGTACTCTTTTGACCCTATTACTGGTTCACCGTCTGGTGCTAACAGTAGTGGCTGGATAAAAACCAACATTTACAATGACGATGGTTTGTTGACGAACACCACCTACAATTATACGGTCAAGTTCAGGAATAGCAATGGCGTAGAGACGACACCATTTACTGTAACTGCTGGATGCACTCTCGCTGAGACACCAGCGAAACCCGAAGTAACCACTATTTCTACTTCAACAGTTAACTTTACCTTCAGCAGTGGGCTAAATCCAATTGATACGGAGTATTCAATAAAAATTGCTTCTGGTGTAAGTGATTATTATCTAAAATGGCCAGAATATACACTCGGTTCACCAATTTCAGCAGCCGTGTATAAAACGGAAATTATATGGATAGATGGATTTGTGCCAATAAAAGGATTATCTCCGAATGTAGAATATCAAATATCAGTAAACGCTAAAAACTTTTCGGGTTTTTCAACCGCTTATGGTGTCCAAGCAACAACAAGAACACTTGCAGAAATACCGGGGACACCAACATTGAGCAATGTCTGTGCAAGCAGCATAACAATTATCATTGACCCCAAAAACAATTCATCTGAAACAACATATTCAATAAAGTGTGTATTTGAAAACACTACAAGTTATGTGCAAACAAATGGTCTTCTTGGGACTACTACCGCTTGGCAAACATACACGAACTTGGGTGGTATTACTGGTAAAAGTGTGATTGGGCTTTACGCTAATGTCCTATATAATTTTGCCATTTGTGCAAGAAATGATTATAATAACAATTTAACCGAATACTCTGATAGTGCTGCCGATGTAACTAAATCCGTAGTGCCATCAATCTCCATTGTTGGTACTTCAACCAACACTATACAATTAGACATAGATACAAAAGGGCTGACGACATTAACGCAATATGCTATAAAAGAAATACAAGAGGGCACAACAAAGTATGTTCAGTTAAATGGGCTTTTGGGTGATACTACCGACTGGCAGAATTATACTTCGTGGGGAGATACGATAACTGTTATGGGGATACTACCAAACAGGTTACAGCAGGTCTATCTCGGCATAAAAAATGCTGCTGGTGGCGAAACAATGCAAGATGTTGGGATATCCACTTGGACATTAAGCGAGCGGCCAGTAATATCGTATTACAGTGTTGGATATGATAGTGTGACGGTGGTGATAAGTGCAAATAGTAACCCACCTGAAACCAAATATTTATTCAAGTGCATTATAGATGGAACGACATTTTACCTGCAAACGGATCACACACCGGGCGACAATAGCAATGTCTGGCAGACAACTACCACCTGGCAGGGCATTGGACAGAACTTTGCGGTTCTTATTTCCACACCAAACTTACCAGTAATGGTTTATATGAAGTCCAGAAATGAGATAGGGATTGAGTCGGACTACTCAATTTCTATTTCTACCCAGACCCGTCTTCTTAGTCCACCATTAGCACCAACCGTTAAGGCCTGCTATAGTGAGATTGGAGTAGGACCAGCAACAGATAAAGATCAATATTTTCTTAAAATAACTATAAACTCAAACAATTCAAAAGAATACACTGACTATGCGATAGAATTTATGGATGCGCCTAACAATTATGTAAAATCCAATGGATTAGGTCGGCTTAACAACATAGCAAAAGAATTTGCGAAAGAATCTATTTGGCATGACAATAAAAATATCAGTTCAAGGGATGCTGCTGGTAACCGATTAACACAAGGCCACCCATACAATTATAGAATCTGGGCACATTCACTTATAACAGGCGAAGAGATAGAGTCACCGTCGGGTTCTGCATTTATGTTACAAAATGTGAGTACATTTACAGTTATTGCCCAAGAAGTTAGTGATGATTTTGTGCGTATTAATTGGACGAATATGATGTCAAACCCTGGTTTTGCAATTGCAAAATATACAGTTAGCCGTTCAACAAACGACGGTATTAGTTTTGATTATGTTTCAACGGTCTCCACGACATCAACAACTTTTGATGATTTCAGTATTAGCGGTTCGTCGCCTGCGGCACCGGTAATTACAAATACATACACAATAGGCAAAACTGTGAACATTTTATGGTTGCAGGTTTCAACACCAACGCCGTCTGTAGATTGTAAATATAAAGTAATTGGATGGGACGAAAGCGGAGTATACGATGTTGCTACCTCGTCAGCAAGTGATGCAATAGCCGTTACTCCTGTAATTACTGGATACAAAGTATATTACCCAACTATAAATACACCGTACAACACAACAACCTCAACCGGAATTATTGTTAGTAATCGTAACTTTGAACTTAATAGAGGAAACACATTTTGGATTTCCGCATTATCTTCTGACGGATTAGAGAGCGACAAAACTTCTGTGAATGTGTATTTACCGTATTCATCAGGTCCACTTGAGGTAAATAAAATAGACATATCATCTGGTGTCAAGCAGAATAATATGTTTGTAGGTGTTCCCAAAAAACCAGAAATAACCGTTACCTTTAATAAAGTAGTTGACTCAACCACAATAAATCAAAGTACAATTTATGTCCGAGCAATAAGAGATAATAAAAATAACACCATTTCTAAAATCATAGCAACTACTTTATCTGTTCCAACTGATGCCGATAGCGGAACATTTATCAAATTGAATTCGGAGTTGGATTTGGACTATGGGTATAGGTATGAGATAATAATAAGTTCTGCGACAGACCTGTTAGGGCAGAGTGTTTCTTATACTTCTAATTTTGAATCGCTGTACGATTTAAGTATAGAAAATAAGTTCGTTTCGGAAACAACCACATATATAGAAATCGCTAACCCGGAACAGTTGAGCACAGATAAAGGATATTTGGAAGTTACAGAAAATCCACAAAGTGTAGAAATTGAACAAGCAAGAAGTAAACTTGATTTTGATAAAGCGTCAGTAGCAGCAGTTGATATTGATTTGTATAACGAGCAAGGGGAGCAACTGAAACAGTTTGAAAAATTTATTACTATTACTATCGGCTATACCGATAATGACAACGATGGATTTGTGGATGTTGATAATGTAGCGGTGGGCGTAAGCCCACACAAAATCAAAGAGGACACACTATCCATCTGGCATTTGGATGAAGAGAGGGGGGCATGGATGAAATTACCATCAACGATTGACAAAGTTAGGAAGGTAGTAACCGCGAAGACGAAGCAGTTAAGTGCGTTTGCACTTATTGGAGTGTTGAATTATTCAGTTAGTGATGTGAAGGTGCTCCCTGTTCCATGGGTACCTGAAGATGGTAAGGCGATCACAGGGACACTTGAAGAAGGAATCCAGTTCACAGGCCTACCTATTGAAGGAGAAATTCTGGTATATACCATAAGAGGAGAGTTAGTAAGAAAGATAGAGTTTGACGAGAACAATAAGAATGTTAAGAACGAAATAGTATGGAATGGCAAGAATCAGGATGGTGCTGATGTAATGAGCGGAGTATATCTCTGGCTTGTCCAAACAGTCAAAGATAAAAAAACCGGCAAACTAATAATTATACGGTAATGTAGTTGCCTGATTTATCAGGCGCCGTTGACTTGTAGTTGCCTGATTTATCAGGCGCCGTTGACTTGTAGCCGTTGACTTGTAGTTGCCTGATTTATCAGGCGCCGTTGACTTGTAGCCGTTGACTTGTAGCCGTTGACTTGTAGTTGCCTGATTTATCAGGCGCCGTTGACTTGTAGTTGCCTGATTTATCAGGCGCCGTTGACTTGTAGCCGTTGACTTGTAGTTGCCCGATTTATTGAGCACCTTTGTGCCTGATAAATCAGGCAACTACTGGTGAAAAGTATTGTCAAAAATAAAATGAAAACCACGAAAAAAGACTTTAATTTTAAGTTATTTCTTTCCGTGCTTCCGAACTTCCGTGCTTCTGTGGTAAGGTTTTTGTGTTTTCGTGGTTGATTTTGACATTACGTGGTGAAATAAGAGGAGAATAACAATGAATTCGTTGATTATTGCGGTGGCTGGAATTATTGCTTTAATTTTCGGCTACAAATTTTACGGTGGACTGATTGAAAAATTATGGGGTATTCATTCTGACAGAAAAACGCCTGCACATACAAGATATGACGGTGTTGATTATGTTCCCGCAAAACACTGGACAATTCTTTTCGGCCACCATTTTTCTTCTATTGCCGGTGCCGGTCCCATAATAGGTCCCGTCCTCGCTTGTGCATATTTTGGTTGGCTCCCGGCATTACTGTGGATAATTCTGGGAACAATTTTTATTGGTGGCATTCATGATTTTTCCTCGCTAATTGTTTCAATAAGAAATGACGGTAAATCAATCGCCGATATCGCACAGACGGTTATGGGTAAAAAAACCAAAATAATTTTTTCAATTTTTCTTTTGCTCGCCCTAATTCTGGTAATTGCTGTTTTTACCGCTACCACTGCCCAAACACTTGTGGTTGAGCCAAAAATTGTCGTCCCGACTTTCGGACTTATTTTCGTCGCAGTTTTAATCGGTTATATGATTTATATATGGAAAAAAAATTATGTTCTGTCAACCGTTATTGGTTTGATAATGCTCTGTTTACTTTTGTTTTTTGGAAATTATTTTCCGATAAAAGTTGACAACATCAAGATATGGATGGTCATACTTCTTGTTTATTGCTTTATCGCATCCGTTTTGCCTGTCAACATTCTTTTGCAGCCACGTGATTATCTTTCCGCATTCCTGCTTTTTTTTGGAATGATTTTCGGTTATCTCGGTTTGATTCTAACTCATCCGAATATAAATACGCCGATGTTTACCGGTTTCAAAAGTTCTATCGGTAATCTTTGGCCTATGATGTTTGTTTTTATCGCCTGCGGTGCTGTTTCTGGGTTTCACGCCCTTATTTCTTCGGGTACAACTTCCAAACAAATTTCAAGCGAAAAGGACGCAAAAAAAATTGGCTACGGCGCTATGATTACGGAGGGAGCACTCGCGATTCTTGCGTTATTATCGGTAAGTGCTGGACTTTACTGGACGGGCGGTTGCAATTCACCGCAGTTTATTTATCCGGAATTGATTAAATCAGGCAACTACATCGGAACATTTGCCGTCGGCTATGGCGAAATCACAAAAATTCTTTTCGGCGCTTCATTCGGAAAACTTATCGCTATGCTGGTTCTCAATGCGTTTGTTATGACTACCCTTGACACCGCCGCAAGAATTACAAGATACATCGCAACGGAACTTTTCGGCGAAGGATTCAAAATAGAAATTTTTAAAAATAAATATTTTTCTACTTTTGTTGTGGTAATTTTATCGGGAATGTTGGCTTTCAGCGATTGGAAAAAAATCTGGCCTATTTTCGGCGCCGCCAATCAGTTGATTGCCGCAATCGTTCTGATTGTTATTTCACTGATACTTTTAACACTCAAAAAACCGACCAAATATACTTTTTATCCGGCCATTTTTATGCTTATTACAACCGTTTCCGCCATTGTTTATCAGACGGTTCAATTTTTTTCAAATGGAAATTTTTTACTGGTGTTTATAGGCATTGTTCTTTTAGTTCTTACGGTGATAATTGTTTTTGAAGTGGTTGTAGTTTTTAAAAAGTACAGGAAAGAATAAAACCTCAGCCACGAATTTCACGAATTCAACGAATTAAAACAATAAAAATCTGTATTTTCGTGTCCTTCGTGGCGATGAAGTTTTTAGAAAGTATAAAAATGCGGTTAAAATTTAGTATTTTTTTCAGTATTCTTTTAACCACAATCACGCCAAGGCGGGAACAAGATTTTCCCAGATTTTTACAATTATTTTCTTGTGCTAATCTGGTGAAATCTCGTGGTTTCATTTTTTTTATCGTTTTTTTATTCGGGTACCGACTTTTTGCCGGGGATACATTTCCCAAATACAAAGATGTCCATGTTCCGCCAAAAGAAGCACAGTTTTGGGAAAAACTCCCTCGCCTGAACGACGAAGGCGGGCAGGCCAACGATTTTGTAAAATGCGGTCTTTGTCCGTGGAGATGCACAATCGCTCCGAATCAGAGAGGGTTATGCAGAACCAGAGAAAATATAAACGGCAAACTTTACACACGTACTTATTCCCGCCCCGCTACAATCAATATTGACCCTATAGAAAAAAAACCGTTTTTTCATTTTTTACCTTCCGAACAAGCATTCTCAATTGCAACCGCCGGTTGTAATGTTGGCTGTAAATTTTGTCAGAACTGGCAGTTGTCAAAAATTACTCCGGAAGAAAGCGACGCTTTATATATTCCGCCTAAAGACATTGTTCAACTTGCCAAAAAATCAAACGTAAAAATTATTGCCTACACATACTCTGAGCCGACAATTTTTTACGAGTATATGCTTGAGATTTCATCCATTGCCAAAAAGGAAGGGCTGAAAAATGTTGTGGTATCCTGCGGGTATATCAATCCTGAACCATTAAAAAAATTATTAGAATATGTTGATGCTTATAAGGTGGATTTGAAAGCATTTAACGAAAAATACTACGAAGATGTTGTCGGTGCGAAACTTGAGCCCGTTTTGGAAACAATAAAAATTATAAAAAAATCAGGAGTGCATCTTGAAATTGTATATCTTGTCGTGCCTACACTTAATGATAATCCAAATGAAGTCCGAAAAATGTGCAAGTGGCTGAAAGAAAATATTGGGACAGATGTTCCGCTTCATTTTACAAGATTCCATCCCGATTATAAAATGACAAATTATCCGTCAACACCAGTTTCAACCGTGGAAAATTTAAGAAAAATCGCTACGGAAGAAGGGTTGAAGTATGTTTATGCAGGAAATGTACCGCCCGGGAATGTCGGCGAGAGTACATATTGCCCGAAATGTAAAAAATTGATAATCAAACGGCTGGGTTTTGGCGTAGTTGAAAATCATATCATTGATAGTAAATGTAAATTTTGCGGACAGAAAATATACGGTGTATGGAAATAGGATTGTGAGATTAGCCAAGCAGGTTTTTGTAGTTGCCTGATTTATCAGGCGCCGTTGACTTGTAGTTGCCTGATTTATCAGGCGCCGTTGGTAACACTTCAGCCCCATCGGGGTCCGCCACGGCGGAAGGCTCTTCGGAAATTTTTCCCTCGCTTCTCGATTAAGAAATGGTGACAAAATGTCTTTTGAGGTATTATTAGAGGTTTTTCTTGCAGGGATAACGGTTGGATTCGGTCCCTGTTTTTTATTTTGTGCCCCGGTAATTTTTCCATATATTCTCGCTAATGGTACGACGGCAAAAGAGGGCTTCAGGACTACCGTGATTTTTTCGCTGGGACGGATAATCGCATATGGTATACTGGGATTTGTTGCCGTTTATTTGATTGATACATTAAATATACAAAATGTATACTTTAAAAAAATTGCTGGGTTTTTTATAGTTCTTATCGGAATTACGTATATATTTAGCAAAGCAGAACATAAAATCTGCGGCTTATCGAACAAGTTTCTTATTGAAAAACTGCGATTTAATATGCTGATTTTGGGTTTGCTTGTTGGCATGTCGCCTTGTGTTCCGCTTATTGGTATTCTTACATATATTTTGGTTAAATCAACGACGGTTTTTACAGGTTTGCTTTATGGTGTTTCTTTTGGACTCGGAACATTTTTTTCTCCGCTGTTAGTCGTGGGTTTCATCGCCGGCGGTCTTTCCAAAATTATATCAAGGCAACAGAAGATGTTTTTGCTTATGAAAATTTTATCGGGCATTATTCTGGCTTATTTTGGGCTAAAACTTATTATATGATTTTCTTTTTTCTGTTTATACTTGGCTTTGTTTCGCTTGGTTTTCAGACCTTGCTTTTGCGGGAATTTTTAGTTATATTTTCCGATAACGAACTGATAATAGGCATATTTCTTTTTAACTGGATGCTCACAGTAGGAGTTGCTTCTTATGTCGGTGAACTTTTTGTAAAGCGAATCGGAAACATAAAGAAATTTTTTGAGTATTTGGTTTTTTTTACTGCCTTTATTATTCCAGCAGATATATTTTTGGTCGGATTGATAAGAAGATTTTTTCAGAAAATACCGACAGAAATGCTCGGATTAGTTTCTGCATTTTCATTTTCCTTTCTTGCTGTTTTTTTGGTTTGTATAGTTTTCGGATTGTTGTTTGTTTACTCCGCAAATATGTTTTATTTGAATGGCAGACCTGCCGTTTTGCCGATAGGCAAATTATATGCTGTTGAAACAGCGGGTTGCGTTTTTGGCGGTTTTTTGACAACTATGTTATTGATTAGGTATTTTAGCCCGCTTCAGATAAGTTTGATTTTTTCATCTCTGATTTTTCTTTTACTTTCAGTTTATTTTAAAAAAAGATATTTAATATTTTTGATTTTTTTTGTGCCGCTACTTTACAAATCGGATAAGTTAGAAAAATTGATAATATCATATCAATGGAAGGGATTTAATACTGTTGAAACAAAGGATTCTATTTATGGAAAAATCACTGTTCTGAAAGATGGGGAAGCAGTTGATTTTTACGAAAATTCAAGCAAAGTTTATTCAACTGTTTTGTCCGCCAAAAACGAAGAAATAACCCATATTCCGCTTTTATTATCTTACGGATATAAGAATGTTTTGTTATTAGGCGGTGGTTTTAATGATATAAGAGAAATATTGAAATATCCAGTTGGAAAAGTTGTTTATGTAGAGCAGAATTCTGTTCTCATTGAATTGTTAAAAAAATATTCCGATGACAAAACGAAAAGTTTATTAAAGAACCCAAAACTTAAAATTATCTCGACAGATGGTAGGTTTTTCATTAAAAAAACAGCGAATAAATATGATTGTGTTATTTTGGATGTTCCTCCGCCTCTAACCGGACTTGCCAACAGGTATTTCACAAAAGAATTTTTTCTGGAAGTGAAAAAAATTTTATCGGAAAAAGGACTTTTTATTTTTTCGCTTCTATCGTCAGAAAATTATATCTCAGATGAACAGAAACATCTTACCGCTTCTGTATATAAAACGGTAAAAAGTGTTTTTAATTATTGTGAAATTATTCCCGCATCAAACAATTATTTTATCTGTTCTTTGGAAAAACAGAATATAAGTTCCAAGTTTATAAAAAGAAAAATTGCCGAAAAAAACATTAGGGTAAAATATCTGACCTCCTTTTATGTCGATTATATCTTAAGATGTGACAGATTGGAAAAACTTGAAGAATGGGTGAACGAGAAGCAAAAAGAGGTTCGGTGTAATACTGATTTTCGGCCCGCAAGTTATTTATATGGACTAAAATTCTGGCTTTCCTTTTTTGGCACAAAGTTGACATCATCAATAAATCTGTCATCACTTGCGAATAGGTTTTTTGAGATAATTTTATTATATTTTCTTACGATATTCTTTTTTATAAAAGTGAAAAAATGTTTTTATGAGTTAGTTGTTGTTGTTGTCAGTTCCGCTTCTATTATATTGGCGTTGGCTATGATTTTTGCTTTCCAATCAGAGTATGGATATGTGTATCAAAAAATTGGGATTTTGTTATCGGTTAATCTTTTGGGAATAAGTGCGGGGAGTTTTTTGTCGGAAAGATTTTTCAAGTCAAAGACATTTACCACGGAGTGCCCGCCTACCATCCGTCGGGCAGGCACGGAAGTCACGGAAAAAGAATTTAGAATAAAAACTCCGTGTATTCCGTGTTCTCCGTGGCAAGGTTTTTATACTATCAAACTAACAGTAATTTGTATGACGATTTTTTCTTTGATTTTAACTTTTATGTCTGAAAACAAATTGTTTGTATCTGCGTATCTTTTTTATCTTTTTGTGATAATAGCAGGTTTTTTTATTGGCTTTATTTTTCCGCTTGCAGTGGTCAAAGATAGAATCGGAAGATTTTATGCTCTGGATTTGCTGGGAGCACTTATTGGCTCTATTTTCGTAAGTTTAATTTTTATCCCTCTATTCGGTATTGCTATGACCTGTTTTTTTGTAGCGTTATGTTTGTTTCTATTGACAATTTTTATTTTTTTTGTAAAATAAATAGAAGAGGAGGTAAGGTAAAATGAAAAAGATAATGTTGCTTCTTATTCTTGCAACGATAGTAATATCTGGCTGTAAAAAAGCAGAAGCACCTGTAACATCAGAAACTACTGAATCGGCACCAGCAGAGACACCAGCAGAGACACCAGCACCGGCACCAGCAGAGTAATCTATTGCTTAATAAAAAAGGCGGAGGATTTTTATCTTTCGCCTTTTTTTCTTGCCGTATAGGAAAGCATAGGATTAGCCACACCTGCCCGCTGTGGCGGGGCAGGCGGGGAGAACACCCCGATATAACAGACCGTGTTATAATCCAAAAATGTAGTTGCTCTTACAGAGCCTACTTTTGGCCAAGATTGCTTGACGATTCTCTGTGTCCTCTGTGGCAAATGTCTTTGATTATATCAGGAGAAAATATGGGGTTTAAAAGAGAAAGGTCTCGATTATTGTTTTTTGCAATCGGGGCTTTTTTATTTGTTGGGTTAGTTGTGATAAATGCAGATGCAAAACAAAAATTGGTTCTTGCGTCAACGACTTCCACATTAGATTCTGGACTTTTTGATGTTCTGATTCCACCGTTTGAAAAAAGGTATAATTGCGAAGTGAAAGTAATTGCCGTCGGAACTGGACAAGCAATTCGTGTAGGATCAGACGGCAATGCTGATGTGCTTTTAGTGCATAGCAGAGAAGCAGAAGAAAAATTTGTTGCCGATGGTTACGGCGTAAAGCGGATGGATGTTATGCATAATGATTTTTTCGTTATCGGTCCAAAAAATGATCTGGCGGGTATAAAAGGTATAACAGTGTTAAATGCTTTTAGAAAAATATCCGAAACAAAATCACTTTTTGTTTCACGCGGCGACGATTCCGGGACCAACAAAGAAGAATTAAAAATATGGAAAGAAATAAATATAAAACCTTCAGGAAGTTGGTATATTGAAAGCGGAAGCGGAATGGAAGCAACAATTAGAATTGCAAATGAAAAAGTTGCATATACTTTATGCGACAGAGGAACATGGCTGTCTCATAAAAAAGAGGCGGACATATTAGATATTCTTGTTGAAGGCGATTCAAATTTGTTTAATCCGTATTCCGTGATTGTTGTCTCGCCGTCAAAATATCCGTGGGTAAAATATGACCTCGCAAAAAAATTTGCTGATTTCATAAGAGGTTTCGAAGGGCAACAAATCATCAAAAATTACGGTATTGATAAATTCGGCGAACCGTTGTTTTTTCCTGATGTAGTGAAATAAATGGAATATATTTTTGAAGGTATCCGCCAAGGATTTTCTCTTTTATCTCCGCCAAAAAAGGAAATAGTTGAAATAGTGCTGCTTTCACTTTCTGTGTCGGGAAGTGCCACTATTGTCGCTGGATTTTTTGGCATTCCCATCGGTATTTTTATATCGGCAAAAGAGTTCAGATACAGAAGATTTATTATCGGTCTAATTAATACATGGTTGGCACTTCCTGCTGTTTTAATCGGTCTTCTTGTGTATATTTTTTTGAGTCGTCGCGGTCCTTTGGGTGAATTTGGATTTCTGTTCACTCCTTATGCAATAATCATTGCCCAATCAATTTTGGCAACGCCAATAATTGTAGCACTTACAATTGCTGCTCTGAAAAATATCGCAAAAGATATAAAAGATGTTTCTTATTCTCTCGGAGCCAATCGTTTTCAGATGATTGCAACTATTTTAAAAGAGGGAAAATTTGCATTGATAACAGCAATAATTACCGCTTTTGCGAGGGTAATAGGCGAAACGGGAATGACGCTTATGGTCGGCGGGAACATTAAAGGTGCGACTCGTGTTTTAACTACGGCAATCTCGCTTGAGACGATGAAAGGCAACTTTGAATTCGGAATTGCTTTAGGTGTTGTTCTTATAATTGTTGCGATTTTGTTAAACATTATTTTACAGTTATTGCAGGGTAAATAGCACATGCTATTAACTGTTTGCTACACTACGGAGCAAGCCCCATCGGGGTGCCCTGTTAATAGAAATGACGAATTATGAATTATGAATGATAAATGTAGGCACGGTCTCTGACCGTGCTATCAGCACGAACACAGTTCGTGCCTACAAAAATCATTGAAATTCTTAGACATCGAATTATGAATTATGAATGATGAATTAGCCCCGTAGGGGCGACCTGTTAATAGAACTAAATAGTATGGAAATAAAAACGGTAAATCTTCACAAAAAAATCGGAAAAATAAAAATTCTTGAAAATATAAATGCTAATTTTGAGGAAGGAAGTGTAAATGTTATTTTAGGTCCCAACGGTGCGGGAAAAACATCACTTTTAAGACAAATCTCCTTACTTGATAAAGCGTCTTGTGGTGAATTGTTTTTTGATGGTCAGGCGCTCACAAAAATATCTATAAAAGCGAAAACTAATCTTCGTCGGCAAATTGGTTTTATATTCCAAAATCCCGTAATGTTAAATGGCACAGTTTTTGAAAACGTTATGTATGGTTTAAAAGTACGCGGATTAAAAATTGATAACGATAAAATTAAAAAAGTAATTTTAATGGTTGGTTTGTTGAAAAAAATAAAACAGTATGCAAAGATTCTTTCAGGCGGTGAAAAGCAGAGATTGTCATTGGCAAGAATTCTTATCTTGGAGCCAGAAGTTTATATTTTTGATGAACCAACGGCAAATCTTGACTCCGTAAGCGTAAAAGCAATTGAAAATATAATTTTTGAACTTTCACAGTTAAAAAAAACTGTTATACTTGCAACGCATAATTTGAGTCAGGCTCGCCGATTCGGACAAAAATTATTTTTTATGAATAATGGAAAGATTATACAGGAAGGATCTGTCGATGATATTTTCAGCCGTCCCATCTCGCTTGATATAGCGAAACATTCATTTTCAGAAAATATAATTCACGGAAAAATTATAGAAGAAAATGGACAGAAATATCTGATAAGCAATGGTATGAAAATAAGTGTTGTTGCCGATGACGAAATGTATGAGGTTTCAGCGATTTTGCGTCCCGAAGATATTTTTGTTTCAAAGTTACCGATTGAGTCCAGTGCGCGAAATTCTTTTAAGGGAAAAATCAAAAAAATAGAAAGTATTGGTGCCGTTTATGATTTGACTGTGCATATCAGCGGAGTTGATTTTGAGACGGTAATAACCAAACAATCATTAGTTTTAATGGACCTAAAAATTGGCGATGAAATATATCTGACATTCAAGGCAACAGCAGTGCACCTGATAAGAGAAAGTTAATTTGATGTCTAGAAATTTCAATGTTACCTGATTTTTGTAGTGCCCCGATTTATCGGGGCTTATTTTAGCGTATAGGAAGGTATAAAACATCAACCACGAAGCCACGAAAAAAATCTAAATTTGTCTTCTTCGTGCTTTCGTGCTTTCGTGGTTATCCGCCGTGGCGGATTTTCTCGTATGAAACTCATAGACAAATTCGGAAGAACTATTGATTACCTTCGTGTTTCGGTTACAGATAGATGTAATTTGCGGTGCGTGTATTGCATGCCTGAAAAAGGCATTGAAAACATACCACATAGTGAAATTCTCCGTTATGAAGAGATTCTGAAAATTGTTGATATTGCGATTTCTCTCGGAATAAAAAAAATTCGTGTAACCGGCGGCGAGCCACTTGTCCGAAAAGGAATTGTTGAATTTCTTTCTAAATTATCTCAAAGAAAAGTTGATTTTTCGGTTACCACAAATGGGATTTTACTCGGCGATTTCGCGAATGATTTGAAAAAAGCCGGCGTCAAAAGAATAAATGTCAGTTTGGACACACTTGCGGAAAAGAAATTTTTTGAAATTACACGCGGAGGTGTTCTCAAAAAAGTGATGGACGGAATTTTAAAAGCAAAAAGTGTTGGAATTGAGCCGATAAAAATAAATACGGTTGTTTTGACGGAGACAACAGAAGAAGATATAAAAAAGTTTATTGATTTTGCTAAAGAAAATGGACTTGTCGTCAGATTTATAGAGCATATTCCGTTTACAGATTATAAAACAAATAGACTATCTGATATTGAAAAAAGTTTTCAGAAAAAATATAATTTAATTCCGACAGTTGTTGAGGGTTTCGGTTCTGGCAGGTACTATAAAATAAACGGTGCGGTGATAGGATTTATCTCGGCGTTATATCAGCCTTTTTGCCGAAGGTGCAATCGTTTGCGGCTTACTTCCGATGGCAAATTATTATCCTGTTTAAGTTCTTTAGATATTGTTGATGTAAAAAAAGCGGTTCGTAATTATGTTTCTGACAACGAGATAAAAAATCTTTTTTTTGAAGCGGTAGAAAATAAACCTGAAAAACACACTTTTAAGAATCCGCGAGATTGTGTAACAACAAGAAGTATGGTTAGTATTGGGGGATAATATATGAAAAAATTTTCACATCTTGACAAAAACGGAAAAGCAAAAATGGTAGATGTTTCTCAAAAGGTGGCGACTTTAAGGTATGCCAGAGCGGAGGCAACGGTAAAAATGTCGTCGGAAACG
Organism: Elusimicrobiota bacterium; assembly: GCA_043802785.1. GTDB lineage: Bacteria > Elusimicrobiota > UBA8919 > UBA8919 > UBA8919 > JAZDKR01. The sequence continues at coordinate 9,236 of JAZDKR010000017.1, read as the reverse complement.
GTTGGAAAAATCAAAAAAAATGAAATAAAAAAAGGTGATGTTCTTACAGTAGCAAAACTAGCAGCAATAATGTCGGCAAAAAATACAAGCAACTTAATTCCGCTTACCCATCCGATAAAAATAACACATAGCGATGTAAAATTTTCACTTTCAGCAAAAAATGGGATAAAAATAATTTCCGAAGTCAAAGTATTTGATACGACAGGATGTGAAATGGAGGCTCTGATGATGGCTGCGGTTGCCGGGCTTACTATTTACGATATGATAAAAGCGGTTGACAGGTCAGCCGAGATAACAGATATCCATCTTCTTGAAAAAAGCGGTGGAAAAAGCGGATTATGGAAACGGTAACAGGGAAAATAATTTCAATAAATATCAGTGAAAAAAAGCGAACTGTAAAAAAACCGGTAAGTGTTGCGACAGTTATCAGAAATTTTGGTGTCGTCGGTGATGCGCATTCAGGTTCATCTCGTCAAGTTTCTTTTCTTGGATGGGAAGCGGTGGAAAAATTCAGAATTAAGAATTCCCGCCTGACCGGACTTGGCGGGCAGGCAGAAATAAGAATTAAAATAGAACCGGGGGATTTTGCGGAAAACATTACAACAGATGGAATTGACTGGGATAAAGCAAAAGTCGGAGATAATATTATCGTCGGTGAAACGGTAAAACTGAAAATTACACAGATTGGCAAGGAGTGTAATGTCGGTTGTGCGATAAGAAAAGCAGTTGGTGACTGTATAATGCCAAAACAAGGAATTTTCGCAAAAGTATTAGTTGGCGGCGATATAAAAATCGGGGATAGTGTGGTCATTGCGAGGAAGTCCCGCTGCGGCGGGACGACGAAGCAATCTTGATGGGATTGCCACGGTTGCTTGTGGCAACCTCGCAATGACAAGGGGTGGTATGATTAAAATAGGAATTCTTACATGCAGCGATAAGGGTTCTAAAGGTGAGAGAACGGATACATCGGGGCCCACAATAAAGGAAATGGTTGAAAAAATAAACGGTAGGATACTGAAATACGAGATTGTGCCCGACGATAAAAAAATTATTTCTGAAAAATTGAAAAAATGGTCAGACGAATTGAAATTAGATTTGATTTTTACAACAGGTGGTACTGGATTTGCTTCGCGTGATGGTACACCGGAGGCAACTGAAGAAGTTATTGACAGAAAAGTTCCTGGATTTTCGGAAATAATGCGGATTGAAGGTTTCAAAAACACGAAACACTCAATTTTGTCACGAGGTATTTCCGGTTTAAGAAAAAAAACGCTCATTATCAACCTTCCTGGCTCGGAAAAAGCGGTCCGAGAAAACCTGAAAATCATTTTGCCGTCAATCCCTCACGCAATAGAAATCATACATAACAAAACTGAACATAAATAAATCCCGACGGGATTTTTTTATTGCAATTTTTAAGGCATTTTGTATAATGAGACCGTTGAATTCGCCTGAGGCGGATTGGATGTCATTGCGAGGCGAAGCCGAAGCAATCTCTCTTTTTGAGCAGTAGTTTTGAGATTGCTTCGTCATTCCCTTCGGTCATTTCTCGCAATGACACATTATCAGGTTTTTTCAACGGTATCAATATAAAAATATGGAAAAAGTAAAAATCAATTTCGAAAAATGCAAGGGCTGTATTTTATGCGTTTCCGTCTGTCCGGAAAAATGCTTAAAAGTTTCCGACAAAATAAATAAATTGGGATACAAATTTGTTGTATTTACTGATAATGAAAAATGTAAGTCCTGCGGTTTTTGTTTTTTGATGTGTCCTGATGTTGCTATTGAGGTATTCAGGTGAGCGAAAATAAAGTTTTAATGAAGGGGAATATTGCAATCTGCGAAGGTGCAATTGATGCTGGTTGTGCCGCATATTTTGGTTATCCGATAACGCCACAGAATGAAATCCCTGCTCAGATGTCAAAAAGAATGGTTGAGTTGGGACGGGTCTTTGTTCAGGCGGAGTCAGAACTTGCTGCTATAAATATGGTTTTCGGCGCCGCTGTTTGTGGTAAGCGAGCAATGACATCTTCATCTTCGCCGGGGATTTCATTAAAGCAGGAAGGGATTTCGTATCTTGCCGGAGCGGAACTTCCTTGTGTAATTGTAAATGTTCAACGCGGCGGTCCGGGGTTGGGAAATATTTCAGGAAGCCAGGCGGATTATTTTCAGGCGACAAAAGGTGGCGGTCACGGAGATTACCGTCTTATTGTTCTCGCACCTTGTTCGGTTAAAGAAATGTACGATTTAACTTATCTTGCTTTTGATTTGGCTGATAGATACAGAATTCCTGTTATGATTTTGACTGACGGAGTTGTCGGACAGATGGCAGAACCAATTGAAATTACAAATTACAAATTACAGATTACAAATTACAAAAAAGATTGGGAATTAGATGGGTGTAAGGGCAGAGAACCGCGTTTGATGCGTTCGCTGATAATGGAAGAGGGTGGACTTGAAAAACACAATTGGCATCTCAAGGAAAAATACGATGAGATAAAAAAAAACGAGATAAGATATGAAGCAGATTTTATAGACGATGCTGAAATAGTGGTTGTTGCGTTCGGAATTACCGCGAGGATTTGTAAGTCGGCTGTAAAAAAATTAAGACAGGAAGGAGTTAAGATTGGCTTAATAAGACCGATAACACTTTGGCCATTTCCGGAAAAAGCAATTTCGGATGTTGCATCTAAATCAAAAAAAATTCTTGTTGCTGAGATGAACACAGGGCAGATGATTGAAGATGTCCAACTTGCGGTTTGCGGTGCCTGTCAAGTTGAATTTTTAGGTGCCCCCGGCGGAGCAGTTTTTGACGAAGAAAAAATAATTAGAAAAATCAAAGAAATGTAAGTAAATACTTATACCCGGCTTTAGTGCTTTGTGACATAAATTTTAGATAATTTTTGCACTTGAAGTCATTGCGAGGAGTCCCGCTTTTCAGCGGGACGACGAAGCAATCTCCGACCTTAACGGCAAGATTGCACCCGCCTATGGCGAGGCCTTGCCCCTTTGGGGCGGGCGGTTTCACCTCGCAATGGCACCTGCTATCAGAAATTTATGTTACAAAGCACTATTCGGGCATACTAAAGTGGGGTGTAAATTACGCTCGACTTTAGTCGGCTAATTTGTTATATGAAGAAATCGTTTTTAAAACCAGAAAGTTTGCTTGATAAAGACAATAGTTACTGTCCAGGATGCGGGCATGGGACAATTCATCGTCTTATTGCTGAAGTGATTGACGAATTGGGTATAAGGGAAAGAACGATTGGCATTGCTCCGGTTGGTTGTGCGGTTTTTGCCTACTATTACTGGAATTTTGATGTAACGGAAGCGGCACACGGAAGACCGCCCGCGGTTGCAACAGGCATAAAAAGATGTTTGCCCGACAGAGTTGTTTTTACATATCAGGGCGACGGTGATTTAGCGGCAATCGGCACTGCTGAAATAATTCATGCTGCCAATCGCAGTGAAAACATCACAACGATTTTTGTTAACAATGCGAATTATGGAATGACAGGCGGGCAGATGGCACCGACGACAATTTTGGGACAAAAAACGACAACTACACAGAACGGTCGGGATGCCAAAAGAGATGGTTATCCGTTAAAGGTTTGCGAACTTCTGTCATCGTTAGATGGTGTCTGTTATCTTGAACGGGTTTCAGTGTCAAGCCCGAAAAATGTTTTGAGAGCAAAAAAAGCAATTAAAAAAGCGTTTGAGAATCAGTTAAATAACAAAGGATTTTCAATGGTTGAAGTTTTGTCACAATGTCCCACTGATTGGCAGATGACACCGATTGAGTCGGTAAAATGGGTGGACGAGGTTCTGTCAAAAACATTTCCGTTGGGAGTGTATAAGGAAACGCAAATTATCGCGAATAAGGAAAACAACGCGAATACACGCGAATAATATGTACGAAGAAATAATTATAGCGGGCAGCGGTGGGCAAGGAATTATGTTTTTCGGTAATTTACTATGTAGTATCGCTGTTTCACAAAATAAACACACGACATTTTTTCCGTCTTACGGTGCCGAGATAAGAGGTGGAACCGTGAATTGTTCTATTATAATTTCCGACGATGAAATCGGCTCACCAGTAATAGTCAGCCCTTCAGTTCTGATTGTTTTGAATGAACAATCGTACAATAGATTTTTTCCGAAACTAAAAAAAGACGGATTATTGTTTGTCAACTCGTCCCTTGTTTATTCTAAATCGTTCGCTACCAGCGAACCTACTTGGTCAGAACTGCCCTCGCCACAGCGGGGTCAGGTGGGTGCAATTTATGTTCCTGCAACGGAAATATCCTCTCAAATTGGTGATGTTCGTGCTGCAAATATGGTTATGCTCGGCAAATTTATAACAGTTACAAAAATGTTTTCTATTGATGCTGTCTCCGATATTATCAAAAGTGTTTTAGAAAATAAAAAAAGTATTTTGGATGTTAATTTATCTGCATTTATGAGAGGAACAAAATTATGATGAGAAAAGCGAAAATTTCCGATGTTAAAGAAATCCAGAAACTTATCAATCACTATGCTAAAAACGACGAAATGTTGCCGAAGTCGTTAAGTCAACTGTATGAACAGTTGCAAAATTTTTATGTGGTTGAGGTCAATAAAAAAATTGTGGGTTGCTGTGAACTTTTTATAACTTGGGAAGATTTTGCCGAAATAAAATCGCTCGCAATAGAACAGGATTACAAGGGTAGAGGCTTCGGCAAGGCACTCGTCAAAAAATGTATATCAACTGCAAAACAACTTGGTGTTAAAAAGGTCTTTGCTCTTACATTCAAGCCGGCGTTTTTTCAGAAACTTGGATTCAAAGTTGTTTCTAAAGATGTTATGCCACATAAAATCTGGTTTGAATGCGTCAAATGCCCACTGTTTCCCGACTGTAACGAAGTGCCGGTTATGAAGGAAATTTAGTAAGCCACAGATTACAGAGAATGAAAAATAGATTACACAGAGTTGCTTCTCTGTGTTTCTCCTCTGTGGTTAGTGACTTTTTCAACAAGTACTAAATTAAAATGCTGACAATATACTCTCTGGTACAAAATAAGGTTAAGACGTACATCAATTCGGAATCATCCAATAATCAATCTGCTATTGGTGACATTATCAAGCACATCAAAAAGCAAAATAAGTTAAGAATTCCTCAGGAAGAAGCAATAGAAGTTTATATCTGGCTTAAATTCATTGGCAAAAACATGAAGTTGTCTGACATCGTCAGAAGCGGCTTGCTTTTTGATGAAACCGAAACGAAAAAATATGAGTATTACAACATATTTAAGGATAACTACACCACGCTATTTCTGAATCAATTTGCCCAGGACAATAACCTCAAAAACCTATCCAAGCAATTATTAAATAATCACAAAGGGAATTGGGATAATGTTCTGGATGAGTTGCTCCACAAGTTTGATTACCCGAATTATCTTTTTAGTTTGCCAATGGGTGCTGGCAAGACATATCTTATGGCGGCTTTTATCTATCTGGATTTATTCTTTGCCAATCTGAACAAGAACGATAAAAGATTTGCCCACAACTTTGTGGTTTTTGCACCATCGGCTTCAAAAACGGCTATATTGCCGTCCTTGCAAACCATCAAAAATTTTAATCCTGAGTGGATTTTACCAAAACAGGAGGCAGATAGATTAAAACAAATAATTCATATAGAGATACTGGACAGTTTGGGATCACAACGCAGAGACAAACTGCACGGCAATAATCCCAATCTGGAAAAAGTTAATCGTCTTACGCATCTCAGAGATTTCGGATTAGTGTTTATTACCAATGCCGAGAAGGTTGTTCTTGAAGAATATGACAAAAAGGACTTGCTTTATACCGACCCTCTGTTTTATGACGAAAAGAAATTATCCGAACTTAAAAAAATTAACGAATTAAGAGAAAAACTTTCTCAAATCCCTTACCTGACAGTTATTCTGGATGAAGTTCACCATACCTACGGAATATATGAAAAAGAGGAAAAGAAACTAAGACAGGCAGTTAATATCCTGAATCAGCATAAGAATGTTGTAAGCGTTATTGGTTTATCAGGCACACCATATGTAAGACATACACTCAAAATAGGCGAATCGGAAATCAAATTAAACCAGATTCAGGATATTGTCTACAATTATTCTCTTGCCGATGGAATAGGCAAATTTCTTAAAGTGCCGGAAGTCAAAGGTGTTAGTATAAACGAAAAACAATTTATCCAAAAAGCGCTGGATGAGTTTTTCTCGCAGTATGATATTACTTACCCGGACAGGACGAAAAGCAAAATCGCTTTCTACTGCCCCAGTATTAAGAAACTTAATGAGGATTTCCTGCCGAGCGTTCAGGAATGGTATAATAAAAACCGTAAGGGAAAAGAAAACGAAATATTTAAGTTCTACTCCGGAGACGGCAAAAAGGAAAATAAGCAATATCAATTACCCAAAGACAGTTTGGCTATATTCAATAACCTTGATAAACCGTACTCGGATAAACGGGCCATATTATTAGTGGCAATAGGCAAAGAGGGCTGGGATTGCAAAAGTTTAACTGCTGTTGTCCTACCTCGACAGAAAACCACCAAAAATTTTGTTCTGCAAACCACCTGTAGGTGCTTGAGAGAGGTTGATAATTCCAAATCAGAAAAAGCGCTTATTTATTTGGACACGGAAAACTATGAAACATTAGACCGTGAATTAAAGGAAAATTACAACTTGACTATTAAAGACCTTAAGCCGAGAGATGTTCCTGCGATGCCGGTAACAGTTAGAAAATCCAAACTTGGCAGGTTAGCATATAAACAAATCTCTAAGAAATTTACTATTATAACCAAACAAAAGGAAACGGATTATTCGGTTAATCTGAAATCGTTTGATTTTGATGAGATAAAAAGTAGGTTTCCGTATTCCGCAGAAGAAACAAAATCGCATATCGGTAGAAAAGGATTAGTCAGAGAAACAAGGCAGGAATATCAGGTTGAATCCGAATTTCACTACGCCTTTGAAGATCTGATTTATGATATTGCCAAGTACACATATGGTAAATTCAGCGAAAATGAATTACTGAACAATTACCCAAAAGAACTCGGCGATATTTATCAACAAATAAAGAGTTACACAAAATGGTTGGAGTTTCATCCTTCTTTGCGGATTCAAGACATCGCCCGCCATATTTCATCATATTTAATGGAAGAGATCTCATATCAGTCGGAGGTTATCAAGGAAGATGTGGAAGTGGAACTATTGGAATGGGATATGAATCCACCGCCAGCCATCTTTTTTGAAGGTGGCAAGTTTATACCTGATATAAAAAAGGATGATGTAGATAGAATCAGCAAAAGACCCAACCGACTGGAAGAAGATTTTACTGATGCCTGTTTGGACCCGAACGACATGAGTTTCAATTATATCCCCTATAAAATGGATTCGGATTTTGAAAGAAATGCCCTGCTTGATTTATTAAAAGAAAACGAACTAAAGAGCATAGAGGTATATTATAACGGTTATCAAAACAATAACCTGCGATATTTCTGGATTAAAACCGACTACGGCACCTATACGCCGGATTTTCTTGTGATTAAAAGAAAAGACGGCAAAAAATACAAGAAGCACGATGATAAAGGCGATATAGAAAAGGTGCTGATTATTGAGACCAAAGGCAAGATATATTACACCGATGAATTCAAGAATAAGGAAAGATTCGTTAAAGAGGTATTTCTGAAACATAATCCAAAATTCGGATATATCTGCTTGGTGGATGAAGAAGGCAAAAATGATTTTAATAAACATCTGAAACAGGTTAAGGAACTCATTCAAAACCTATAGGAGAAGATATGAAAAATCCAAAACATTACAATCTGACACCGGCAAAAGGACAGGCATTATTGAATTATCAGGGACGGCTATATCCTGATAAAGTGGAATTATTTGAGACAAAACTGATTGAAGAAGTCAGGCAGAAGAAAAAATCGGACCCATTTAAGCAATCTAAAGAAACTGATTTAAACCCTGATTTCAGGAACCTCTTGATTCACGGTGATTGTCTTTCGGCTTGTGCTTATCTAAAATCTCAGGACATCAAGGTTGATTTAGTTTATATAGACCCGCCTTTTGCCAGCGGCGCTAATTATGCCAAACAGATACACCTAAGAAATGGCAAAAAAAACGGTATTGAAAGTGATGACAACAGTATTGGCGAAGAAATAATGTATAGCGACATCTGGCAAAAAGAGGATTACCTTAACTGGCTTTATGAACGGCTTCTCGCTATTAAAGAAGTAACGAGTGAAACGGGTAGTATCTATGTTCACCTGGACTGGCATATTGGGCACTATGTAAAATTGCTGTTGGATGAAGTTTTTGGGGAGGAGAACTTTAGAAATGAGATTATTTGGAGATATAGAAGGTGGCCATCTCCGTCCAGCGATTTTCAGAAAATGCACGATGCTTTATACAGATATTCATTAACTACTAAACCCACTTGGAATCAGTTGTTTGAGCCAAAATCAGAATCAACTTTAAAAGCATTTGGAGATATAAAGTTAACAACTGAAATAACAGACAGAGGGACTGTTAAGAAAATAAAAACTGATGAAAAATCAGAGGGGACCTATATGTCAGATGTCTGGGAAATAAGTCACGTTCAAGGCTCTGCTTCAGAAGAAAGGGCAAATGCAAATAATTACGCCACCCAAAAGCCCGAAGCCCTTTTAGAACGAATCATCAAGGCCAGCAGTAACGAAGGAATGATAATCGCCGATTTCTTTATAGGTAGTGGCACGACTGCAAAAATGGCAAATGATATGGGCAGAAAATTTATTGCCTGCGATATTGGGATAAATGCCGTCCAAACCACGAGAGACCGGCTTATTGGTGCAGGTGCAAACTTTGATGTCCTTAAAGTCAATGACGGTGTTCGGCTCTTCAGAAACCCCGCACAAACCACTGCCAGAATATTCAGTTTAATAGACGGGTTTAAGAACAGGACTGATTTGGAATTAGGCGAATTCTGGGACGGCGGTATTATTAACAATAAGGGTTCCTTTACACCGGTTAAATTCATCGGCATACACGAAAAACTTACCAAGCATCTGGCTGATATTATCCTGGAGGAAATCTATCAATTGGAAAGCGACTCGGAAAATGCCGTAGGGGTGAAACTAATTTATGCGCATAAGGAATTGGATATTGACCAAGATTATATAAACAAAGAAATCCGAAAAAGCGGAAAAACAACCTTAA
>JAZDKR010000016.1:0-2249 GCA_043802785.1 Elusimicrobiota bacterium | reverse complement strand
ATCGGCCAATATCAAAGAGGGATGATTCACAAGGGCTCTCGCAATTGCCACTCTTTGCATTTGCCCGCCGGAAAGCTGATTAGAAAGATGATGAAAATGCCCCTCATCTAACCCTGCATTTAAAAGAGATTCTTTCGCTTTTTTTTCTCTTTCTTCTTTGGTAACTCCTGCATACATCAATGGCAAAATCACATTTCTTAAAACCGTGGTTCTCGGCAACAAATTGAAAGATTGAAAGACAAACCCTATTTTATTTTTTCTAATGTCTGCAAGTTCGTCATCTGACAACTTAGAAACATCATTACCATCTAGAATATATTGCCCACTGGTAGGAATATCTAATGCTCCTAAAATATGCATCAGCGTTGATTTTCCAGATCCCGATGGCCCCATAATCGCCACGAAATCACCGTCATTAATAAGGAATGAAATATCTTTCAAAACATGGGCCTCTGTTTCCCCGTTTTTATAGATTTTATTTATTTTTTTGCATTCAATCATTTTTTGCAAATAATTTTTTATAGCCCAGGAAGCCCAGTTCCGCCAAATCCTCCAGTATTTCTATTTGCTCCGGTTTGAGACGTTGTGGTTGTTTGTGTTGCAGACGAAGTAATTATTCTGGAAACAATAATATCTCCTTCAGAAAGACCAGTTAAAATTTCCGTAGACGTATTGTCTGTTAATCCGGTTGTAATCGTTTGTTTTGTGGGAACTGTTTTTAGTACAACTCCAGAGCTATTCCCTACTTTAGCGGTATCATAACTACCCTCGGCTGGAATTAAAATATACGATTCCCCGTTGCTAGCCTTTATCGCAGAACTGGAAATCACCAAAATATCTTGTTTTGAATCTACAATTATAGAGGCAGAAACGCTCATTCCATCTTTAATTTTGTCATTTTGCGTGTCTAAAAGTATTTGTACGGTATAACTTACGACTCCTTGCGATGTTGTGCCAACCGTGTCAACTTCTGTAACCTGCCCCGTAATAGTTAAATCTTCTATTGCATCAAAAGTAAGGGTTGTTTTTTGTCCGATTTTTACATTTGCGACATCAACTTCATTAAGAGTGATTTCCGCGACTTTTTGTTTTGTAATAAGTGTTGCAATTGTCGAGCCGGAAGAAACAGAATCTCCTTTTTTCACATTTACTGCAGAAATTATTCCGGACGAAGGAGCATATGTTGAATAATCAGCAAGATCTTCTTTGCTTTCCGCTAAAGTTTTTTCCAGATTGGCAACTGTTTTTTCTTGATCAGCCAAAGTATAGTCTGTTTCTATAAGAGCCTCTTTGTCTGATTGAATGGTCGTTTTTGTTGATAATAAATTAGTAAGATATCCGTTCACCGTGCTGGTATAAGTATTTAAACTAGACAAATGAGTAGTAGATGATGATTGCGCAGAATATCCTTTCGTGGTCATCGCATCTTGATAATATTGAATCAAATCAATGGCGCTTTTCACCGAATCGGAAATTTCTTTTAAAGTGTCGTATGTATCATTTATTGTTGCTTCAATAGTTTCTTCGTCAGACGATCTGCTCATAGTTTTGTAATTTAGAATACTTGCATCATAAGAAGAACGGGCCGTTTTATATTTTTCGTAGGCAATATTCCTGTATTGCAATGTTATGCCTGTAGCATCGTTCACTGCGTTCACATAATAATCCAAGTTCCACTGAGTTGAACTAAAAGTATATCCAAGCAATATTGTCTGCAAACCCGATATTACTGTTGGAAGTCCCAAATACACATTTGAAACATTATTAAATCCGTCATCATAAGCTTTTTCCAAATCAGCCTCTGCTTTTTCTTTCACGCCCCTCAAAGTACCAACATCTGTTGTAATGCCTTGCATTTTCGTAAGATCTGATTTTGCAGATTCCAAATTGTCTTCAGCGGTTGCTATGGCATCTTGGGCATCGCTAGTATCAAGTTTTAATAAAAGTTTTCCGGCTGAAACCTCTTCGCCAGTAGACACCCCTAGATAAGTTATATCCCCAGAAGCTTTTGATTTTACGCTTATTTCGTCTAGGGGAATTATTTGTCCTGTCCCAGAAATAGATGTAACAATTGAGCCTTTTTCTACGGCCGATAAAACATAGCGAGTTTCCGCTTTTTGCGTAAATACCCCTATTTTCAAAAAAACTAAAAAAACTAACCCCGCTAAAACTATTACAGAAATTATTTTGTGCTTAATTATTGTTTTAAAAATATTTTTGATCATCTATATATAATTTAATTATTAATA
>JAZDKR010000015.1:0-2443 GCA_043802785.1 Elusimicrobiota bacterium | reverse complement strand
ACCATATAGAATTCAAATAATTATGAGTGAAAGCATTAGCAAACGCAGCGAAATTCTATTCTTATATGATATAGAAAACGCAAACCCCAACGGAGACCCGATTAATGAAAACCGCCCGCGGTTCGACACCGAAAGCAGCACAGTTTTAGTGACCGATGTGCGCCTGAAACGCTCCATTCGCGATTATTGGTTCGAATATAAAGGCTATAACGGAACCAATGATAAAGATGTTTTTGTGCGTGAAACAACTTACAACGAGGGTGACAAAGAATACATAAAAGACGGCAAGCGAAGGGCAAAAGATTTTAACGAACAGGTTGAAAATATTTTGAATATCTGCATTGATATCAGAATTTTTGGCGGAGTAATTCCATTAAGCCATGCTTCAATAACCCGTATTGGACCTGTTCAGTTTCAAATGGGACGTTCATTGAACAAAACCGAAATTATTGAAGAACAAGGAACGGGGGCATTTGCTGCATCATCTGGAAAAACACAAGCTACTTTCCGCACCGAATATAAAGTACCCTATGCAGTTATCGGTTTTAACGGAATAATTAACGAAAAATCGGCACAATACTCTTTGATGAACAGTGAAGACAAAGAATTGCTCAAAGAAGGGATTTGGGAAGGAACAAAAGCATTGATTACACGGTCTAAATTCGGGCAAACACCTTTGATGTTGCTGGTTATTGACTACAAAGAGCCGTTTTATATCGGTAGCCTTCGTCAACGCATAAAATTAGACACAGGCGAAATGAACGAAATGCAAATCCGCAATGTGAAAGACTATAAAATTGATGTTTCCGAATTGCTTGACGAATTGAAAGCCAATAAAGACAAAATTGACAGCATCGAATTCAAGTCCGATGCACGATTGCGTTTGGTTTACAACGGACAAGAAATTTCAAAAATCAGCAAAGATGAACTCTAAAGAAATTCTCATTTTCGAAATCAGTAGCGAATATGGGCATTTCCGAAAGTATAACACGACCACTTCGCCTTTAACCTATTCTATACCTACGCGCACGGCTGTTGCAGGTATTTTGGGAGCGGTTTTGGGCATGGAACGCGAAATTGCCGATGGTGTATATACTGATGGTGTTACACCGGTGCAGGAATTCTTCTCAAAAGCAAATTCAGATATTGCAGTTCAAATTATCAATCCGGTGAAAAAGGAAACGGTGGCCATGAATTTAATAAATACGAAAACATCATTTTATGATCTGACAAAAGCCGGACGTACACAAATTGAATTTGAGTTATTGAAAAATGGCAAATACAGGATTTATTTGAGTATTGAGGGTAATCAAAAGATTTTCATTGAATTGGTTGAGCGTTTAAAAGCAAAAAATTATCATTTTTCGCCGTATTTGGGTTTGGCACAATTTACAGCAACGCTTGATTTTGTAAATACAGCAAAAGCTGAGTTGATTGAAAACTTAGAAAAAACATATATTGACATACTCACCGCTGTAAATTTGTCAAAGATAAAAGACGAAAATCCGATTCAATTTGATTATTCTGCCATGTATTCGGCAAACAATATGCCTATTGAAATGAACCGTAACCGTGAAGTGCAGGAATATTCCGAAGTACTGATTGAGAAAAACGGATTGCCCGTGAAAGCAAGAGTCGAAAATTATTACAAAATAGAAAATTACGGAAATATTTTGTTTCTATGACAGAAGAATTGTTATCGCACCCTGACAAGTCTCTTATTGAGCATTTAACGGAAGTTGCAAAAATTGCTATGAATACAATCAACAGGAAAAGCTTCAACTTTTCTATTGATTTTAAAAATGAAGGAATTAATATTTCGGAATTGATACCTGATTTGGTGTATTTGTCGGCAGCATTTCACGATCTGGGAAAAGCTACAAGTTTTTTCCAAAAATATATTCGTAATCCGCAGGCTGAGCATGACAAACGAAAAAGTCATGCACTGATTTCGGCTGTTTTTGTTTATTTTATCATAAATAAATATTTGAAAAACAAAAACATTAACAAAGAACTTGCTCAATTGCTCAGTGTTTTTACTTTTTCGGCTGTAAAAAGGCATCACGGGCGTTTGATAAATTTATCCGATGAAATTTTGATTGACGATGAATGGCGTGAACTGCTAAAGGAACTTGCCAAAAACATTAATCCCGAAAAAATACAAGAACTCATTAACTGGCTATTATCCGATCACGTTTTGAATATTGAATGGAACGATTTTGTTGAATTTATCGAAACCGAAGAATACAACGGCGTTTTAAATGATTTTTCGTTTGATATTTTGCAGGATTCTTATAAAAAATTTGAACAAAAAACCAAAATTGCATTGTATTACATTCATCAGCTAATTTACTCGGCTTTACTTTTTGCAGATAAAAACGAAGTAATTGTAAATGAAGAAAATGAACCTATAAAACAAACAAATATAGTTAAGAAAATTAGT
>JAZDKR010000014.1:0-2494 GCA_043802785.1 Elusimicrobiota bacterium | reverse complement strand
ATAGTGGTGATCAGCAGCAGCAACGGCAACAACAATTTGCGCCGGGAACTCAACAACCCAATATGCCACCACAGCTTCAAGAAAATCGAGAAGGGATGATGCCACCTCCAGGCGAGGGAATGGCGCCGGGAACGATGCAATCTCCGGCAAATATGCAACAACCACCAACGAATATGCAACCACCGATGGATAATAATATTGCTCCGCCTGCGCCATCTGAAGCTCCAGCGCCTCCTCCAAGCAGTTCATTTGCTCCCGAAGCGGCATTGAGCTCTTTGTTGAATGTATTTTTATTTGGATTCAAACGCTAAAACTGTAAAAATATAAAATAAAAAATCCCCGCAATCGCGGGGATTTTTGGTTTACAAAATCAGTTAAATTAGGTATTGTTGAAACGAAGTTTATGAAAAAAATAATTTTAATAATTATCGTTATTTTGATTATTGCCGCCGCTGGCGCGGCGGCATGGATATTAACGCAAAAAGAAGCGCCGACCCCTGTTTTAAATCCTCCGGCGTCAAAAGACGACCTTATCCGCCTTGATTCTCCGCGCCCGGGCCAAGTTATAAAAACTCCGCTGACTATTACCGGAGAAGCGCGGGGCACATGGTTTTTTGAAGCGAGCTTTCCGGTTATTTTGGTCAACTGGGACGGGCTTATAATCGCGCAGGGAATTGCGACCGCGAAAAGCGACCCCTCGACTGGGCTCGGGGTAAATTGGATGACAACAGAATATGTGCCGTTTGAAGCAAAGCTCGATTTTACAATAGACAAAAACACATACAGCAACAGGGGATGGTTAATATTGAAAAAAGACAATCCATCGGGCCTGCCCGAACACGACAACGCGCTTGAAATCCCGATAATTTTTGACGATGTTGTGGGTTCTCCCACAGCCTGCACTCAAGAAGCCAAGCAATGCCCCGACGGCTCCTATGTCGGTCGTACCGGCCCCAACTGCGAATTCGCCCCATGTCCGTAAGTTAGTTGGGGTTATGCACAATGTTTACTTGACTTTTTGAGGCGTTCTGGTAAATTGACAATATGGTCAAATTAGTGAATCAGACAATTTTTGCTGCCAAGATAAAGGAGAAAAAACTCTATATATTTAGCTCAAACAATGTTCGCTCTCTTTTTGGTGTTTCTGCCGTTGCCGCGTCTGCACTGCTCCATAGATATAAAAAACGAGGGTTTATTTTACAGCTTAAGCGGGGTTTTTATGTTTTTCCGGATTCTTTACCACCGGACGTTTATGTTGCCAATAAACTTTACAGTCCATCCTACATTTCTCTTGAATTTGCCTTGTCTTATCATGGTGTAATTCCTGAAACTGTTTATGAGATTACCTCGGTTACTACAAAAGCCACGCGAAGATTTGAAACATTAGGAAAAGTTTTTTCCTATCGAAAGATAAAAAAAAATTGCTTATACGGGTTATGAAATCCAAAAACAACAAGGTTTAAGTTTTAATATTGCGAATACCGAGAAAGCATTTGTAGATGCAAATTATTTACGACTAATGAAGAGACAGAAACCAATTTCTCGTTTTAATAAAGAAAAAATCAATCCGGAAAAAGCGCTACGTTATGCGAAATTATTCGACAATATGAAACTTATTAGCATAATTAAATCTACACTACGATGATTTCAATAGAAACGCTCGAAAAATTAGGCAGGCAATACCAAGTGGGAGTATTCCCGAATATTGTCAGAGAATATTTTCAGCATGTTTTTTTGGGAGAATTATATAAATTATCGGGTTCTGAAAAATTGCTTTTTAAAGGTGGTACGGCGCTACGCATTGTTTATGGCAGTCCGCGGTTTTCAGAAGATTTAGATTTTTCTCTTTTTGATGTCGCTCAAAAAGAGGTTAAAACATTTGTTGAGGGACTTTTTGTCCATGTTTTGGCGGAGATGGCGCGCGCAGACATAAAAGTTGAACTCGGAGATAAAATAGGAGCTACAAGCGGAGGATATTTTGGCGTCGCTACATTTCGAATGTTTGAATATCCGCCTGTTAGCGTGGAGATAAATGTATCGGCGCGCAATGACCGCAGTATTGCAGGCGAGGTAGACAGTATCGCAAACAATTTTGTGCCTACTTATACGATTATTCACTTGCCGCAAACAGAAATTGTGGAAGAAAAGATTTTTGATGCGCTTACGAAACGCAAAAAACCGCGAGATTTTTATGACCTCTATATCATTATGCGAAAAGGGATGCTCTCTCCGGAGCAGAAGAAAAAACTTGCCGAGATTAAAAACGCTATTATTTCAGACGCGAAACAGATTAATTTTAAAACGGAGCTTGGCGCGTTTTTACCAGTTGACCAGCAGGGAATTATACGTGATTTTTCAGCTACGCTTGAGCGCGAACTTAATGGTCAATTAAGTGAGTTATAAAAGTCTCAAGAATATATGGCAAAATTGAGGAGATTTATGAATAAAAACGAAGCAAAAAAGAATATACAGAAATTAATTGATAAATATCAAG
>JAZDKR010000013.1:0-2590 GCA_043802785.1 Elusimicrobiota bacterium | reverse complement strand
AGCGAACTCGAAAAAGAACTTTTATCGTTATATAAAAACTACATCATAACAAAAGCGATTCAATCACAAAAAGCAACAGATTATCTTATATTGTCATCAGAGCAAAAGATTGACATTGAAAAAACACAGAGAGTTTTTATGAGCGTACCACTTATTGATTTTTCTTTTAATTTTTCACAAACAGACGACCAATATAGTTTTGATGCGTCTTCAAAAATGGATTCTGTATTATTTTCTGCAAGGGAATTATTACCCCAAATAATAAATCTGTCGCAGTTGGAAAATCAATTGCGATTTTTATCTTTAGAAATAGAAAAAACACATCGTCGAGTTAATGCATTAGAATATATTTTTATACCATCTTTGGTTGAAACAATAAAATATATAACAATGAAAATGTCAGAATTGGAAAGAGATTCAATTACTCGCCTAATGCGCGTAAAAGAAATAGTTCGTTCTCATTAAAAAACAGATAGCAAAAAATTAAAAAATAAAAACCTGAGAGGCAAAAATTATGGTTAAAGTAATTGTCTGTGGTGCAGCAGGAAAAATGGGGAGAATGATAATTTCAAAAATACTTTCCAACAAGGAACTTATTTTGTCTGGTGCAATTGAATTTAACGGACATTCGTCGGTAGGAGAGACAATTGACAAAATAAAAATTACTGATAATTTTGAAGCAGCAGTAAAATTTTGCGATGTTGTGATTGATTTTACAAATATGGATGCAACGCTCGAGCATTTAGAGTTTTCGCAGTTATATAAAAAAGCAATGGTGATTGGGACTACTGGAATTTCTGAAAGTGGAATAAAAAAAATTAAAGACACTTCAAAAAATATTCCGATTGTTTTTTCACCAAATATGTCGATTGGAGTGAATCTTTTATTCAAACTTGTTGAAGAAATTGCGGTGGCGGTACCTGATTATGACATTGAAATAATTGAGGCACATCATAACCAAAAAAAAGATGCTCCGTCTGGAACGGCATTGAAACTGGCCGAAATAATTTCATCAAAACTTAATTTGAAACATATTTTTGGTCGCTATGGAAATGTTGGTGCAAGAAAAAAAGAAATAGGAATTCACGCTGTTCGTGCTGGCGATATTGTTGGTGATCACACGGTGATTTTTGCTGATAATGGTGAGCGAATTGAGCTTATTCATCGTGCACATTCTCGCGATACATTTGCCGCAGGAGCAGTTAGAGCTGCAAAATGGATTTTCGGTAAAAATCCAGGACTTTATACTATGTGTGATGTTTTAGGTTTGTAAGGCCTTGTCAACTCATTTAATAATCTAACCCTTGGTAGGAAGGAACAGAGTTGTTAACAACATAAAGTTCAGGTTCAAAATTTTCCTGAATTTTCTTAGATTTAGAAGTCATTTGAAAAATTTTATCTAATTTTTTGTCTATTGTTTGGCTTAACACAAAAGGGTTCAAGGATAGAAAAAGTTTTTTAAGATTAGCAATTTTCACACAATCAACATCTTTACATTCGCATACTCTTTGAAAAGGTGTTTTAGGTTTATCATAGATGCGTTTAAGTTTGGAGCCGACATGGATTTTTTTAACCAATTTTACTGACGGCTGAAAAAAATTATGAAACAGTCGTAATTCATTGCGGTAGAGGTCATTCATAGAATCAAGAGCATGGTAAGTATCGTATCTTAAGTAGCCGAATATTTTTCTAACATGGGTCCAATTTTTTTGTTCAATGTGAGCATTATCGTCTTTTTTGTAAGGTCTTGAACGAGTGAATTGGATTTTATTATTATCACAAAATCTTTTAAGATGGTGGTTAATAAATTCGGAACCGTTATCTGAATCAATACCACGAAGAGTAAAAGGCAGATAACTTTTGATATCTATAATGGCATTAAGAGTTAAATCCTGACCTTTACCCATAACGGCTCGTGTTTCTGTCCAAGCAGTATGGATGTCAGTGCAATTGAGTGAAAGGATAAAATCACCATCAGCGGAAGAGCCGGAATGAGAGACAGTATCTATTTCCAGAAAACCCGGTGTATGAACATCCCAATTATCCGTCTTGATTTGGATTTGATGTTTGAGTAAAGTTCCTGGTCTTGTTGTGCCGTAGATTTTCTTTTTGATACGATATTTTTTGTTTTTAAGACGGCGATCAATCTGTGCGGGACTAATAGATAAAAGTTCTTTTTCTATTTCAGGAGTTATGTTGAATTTTTGTTTCGCCCAGGGAATCCATAAAGGAAGCGATGCTTTAAGACGCTGCGACCATAGATACCCACTTGCAACCCAGATTGCTTCTAAAATAGAAACTGTTTCTTGACCATAGATAAAATTTCTTTTTCTTATTGATTTATATTTTTTTTCTTTGGGTGGACCATTTAGTATCCATATGGCATATTTCCTGTTATATCCACAAACAGTACAGAACTCGTTGAGAATTTCTCTTTTCTCTTTACGAGTTGATTTGTGATACCGTTGATAAATGGTTTTTAAGTAATTCATTTTGAATTCTAAATTCATAATCTAACCCCCTTTATATGGTTAGATTATACATGATTTGACGATGACCCCTTGGGTTAGATTTTACATGATTTGATACG
>JAZDKR010000012.1:0-57067 GCA_043802785.1 Elusimicrobiota bacterium | reverse complement strand
CATATTTGGTTTTACTGGGGTTTTTTATGAAAATTAAAAAAAAAAACAACATGCTGACGGTAATGATAGTGCCGCACTCTGCATCTAGAATTATTACTATTGATGTTTCAAAAGAGTTTATTACTTCAATGTTTTTTATTTTTAAAACGAGATTGCTTCGGCTTTGCCTCGCAATGACACTATGCCTTTATTCACGTTAATTCGCGTTTTTTCTAAATCCTGTGCCGGCGGGAATCAAATGTCCGATAATAACATTTTCTTTTAAGCCGACTAAATTATCAACCGCACCTCTGACAGCCGCATCTGTCAAAATTCTTGATGTCTCCTGGAATGACGCCGCTGAAATCCAACTTCTTGAAGAAAGCGCCGCACGAGTAATTCCAAGAAGCACCGGTTTTACCTCGGCTGGTTCACCTTTCCTTGCTTCAATCTTTTTATTTTCAGCATCAAAGTCAAACCTATTTACAAGTTCGCCTTCAAGAAAACTGCTATCGCCGGATTTTTCTATTTTAACATTTAATAACATCTGCCGAACGATGACCTCAATGTGCTTATCATTTATGGATACACCTTGTAGACGATAAACCTCTTGAATCTCGTTGACTAAAAACTCTTGCACGCCCTTTACATCTAAAACATCTAATATATCATGCGGGTCAATGGAACCGTCGGTAAGCGTTCCTCCGACCGTTACTCTGTCGCCTTCGTAGACCATCAAATGTTTGCCCTGCGGAATTTTGTATTCTCTTTTTATTCCCGATTCGCTTTCAACGGTAACAAAAGTTCCCTCTTCGCCGGAACCGATTGTCACTGTTCCTTCAAGTTCGGAAATAATCGCTGTGTTCTTCGGTTTTCTAGCGTCAAAAAGTTCAGCAACTCTCGGAAGTCCGCCGGTGATATCCTTGCTTTTGGCATACTCACGAGGGATTTTTGCTACGACATCTCCTGCTTCAACCGGCTGATTCTTGTCAACAACGATGTGGGTTCCGACGGGCAGCGGATATGACACAATCTTTTTCGTCCCGACGGGGTCAATTATTACTATCCGCGGATTCATTTTGGACCCCGGATGCTCAATAATCACTCGTTCTTTCTGCTGTGTAACTTTATTTTCCGCTTCGTGCATCGTTGAACCCTCGGCAACATCTTTAAGATGAACCCGACCGGAGTGTTCCGTTATAACAGGAAGTGTGTAAGAATCCCATGATGCAACTATTGTGCCTTTCGGAACCTTTGTATCCTTCGCAAATTTTACCTCTGTTCCATATGGAAGTTTGTATACCTTTTTCCACTTACCTGAAACAAGTTGCATCTCCGCATTTCTGGAAACGACTATTATTTTTCCGGAACGGTTTTTAATATGTCTTAAATTAAAAAACTTTACCGTTGAGTCCTTTTCTGCCGAGATACTTGCTTCTTTTACAATTCTGGATGCAGTGCCGCCGATGTGAAAAGTTCTTAATGTCAACTGCGTACCCGGCTCACCGATGGACTGTGCCGCTATTATACCAATCGCCTCGCCTTTTTCTATCTCTCTGGCGGTTGCGAGATCAAGTCCATAACACTTTGCACAGATGCCGTTTTTTGTCTCGCAGGTTAAAACGGAACGGATTCTAATGGATTCAATGCCGGCATGAACCACCATTTTTGACTGCTCCGCCGTTATTATTTCATGCTCTTTTATTATAAGTTCTTCTTTGTATTCTCCGGACGGTGTCTGAATAACTCCGACGATATTATCAAGTGCGCATCTTCCGACAATTCTTTCGGCTAATGACTCTATTGCTTCATCACCCGAAACAATCGCACCTACTTTTATTCCGTTTAATGTGCCGCAGTCATCCTCTGTAATCACCACATCATGAGCGACATCAACAAGACGGCGAGTTAGATAGCCGGCTTCCGATGTTTTAAGTGCTGTGTCGGCAAGTCCTTTTCTTCCACCGTGGGTTGAAATAAAATATTCCAAAACGGTAAGTCCTTCTCTAAAATTCGCCTCAACCGGCTGCTCAATAATTTCGCCAATTTGACCGGTCAGCCGTTTTGCCGGTTTAGCCATAAGCCCTCGCATACCACCCAATTGCCTTACCTGTGCCCGGCTTCCACGCGCACCGGAATTTGACATAATAAAAAGCGAGTTGAACTTTGGCTCGCCCTCTTTATAAGGGAACGATTCCTGTGCTTCCATTTTATCAAACATTAAATCGCAAATTTTATCAGTCGTTCTCGTCCATTCGTCAATGATTTTTTCATATCTTTCTTTGTTTGTGATGACTCCCTTTCTTGCCTGTCTTTCAAATTCTTTAACTTTTCCCCGTGTTTCATTTATCATTTTTGACTTTTCGTTCGGAACAATTAGATCATCAATGGAAATTGAAAGTCCGGAAAGTGTCGCATAACGAAAACCCATTTTTTTAATTTCGTCCAACAGAATAACGGTCTTGTCATTGCCTAATTTTTTGAAAGATGCTTCAACTATGTTAGCAACATCTTTTTTCCCAACTGATTTGTTTGTAAAACCCAACTCGGATGGAATTATGCTGTTGAATATCACTCGCCCTACTGTTGTGTAATCAGCCCAACTTCCAACATTTTTGCGGGCTCGCAATCCCGCCGCTACTTCTCTCTTACTCTCTTTCTCTCTTCCTCTCTCACTCTCTTCTTCCCTGATTTTATTTATTCCTCTCACTTTTATTTTCGCATTGAGGTCAATCTGTCCATTTTGATATGCCGATAATACCTCGTCGGTATCCGAAAAAATCATTCCCTCGCCCATAACGCCGTCTTTTGGCTTTGTAAGATAAGCACAGCCGACAACCATATCCTGACTGGGCGAAACAACCGGTCTTCCACTTGAAGGAAGAAGCAGATTTTTGGTTGAAAGCATCCTTTCGTTAACTTCTTTGATTGCTTCCGCTGAAAGCGGAATATGAACAGCCATCTGGTCGCCATCAAAATCGGCATTGAACGCCGTGCAGGTTAAAGGATGAAGTCGTATCGCACGACCCTCAATCAAAACCGGATAAAATGCCTGAATGCCCATACGATGCAAAGTAGGCGCTCTGTTCAGCATAACCGGATGGTTTTTTGTTATTGTCTCTAATATATCCCAGACCTCGGGACGCTCTTTTTCTAAAAATCTTTTTGCGGCTTTTAGCGATGACACAAACCCTCGGGATATTATTTCTTTGATAATGTATGGTTTGAACAGTTCAAGAGCCATTTCTTTCGGAAGTCCGCACTGGCTCAACTTCATTTCTGGTCCAACAACTATAACGCTTCTTCCTGAATAATCAACCCTTTTTCCAAGAAGATTTTGACGGAAACGGCCGTTTTTGCCCTTGATAACATCGGAAAGTGATTTCAAAGGTCTGTTGCCGGCACCTGTTACAATTTTTCCCTTGGCACCGTTTTCAAAAAGCGAGTCAACTGCTTCCTGCAATAGACGTTTTTCATTGTGAATCATAAGTTCCGGCGATTTCAGTGCTTCCAAATGACGAAGACGGTTATTTCTGTTTATTATTCTTCTGTATAAATCGTTCAAGTCGGATGCCGCAAACCTGCCTCCTTCAAGAGGAACCAATGGCCTTAAATCAGGAGGAAGAACAGGAATTGTAGTGAAAATCATCCATTCTGGCTTAAATCCGCTTTTCAAAAACCCGTTTATGAGACGAAGCCGTTTGACAAACTTAATCTTGTTTGCCTCTGACTTCCCTTTTTTAATGTCGGCAGTAATTTCCTTCGCCTCTTTATCCAAATCAGTATTTCTTATCAACTCCAAAATCGCACTCGCACCTATTCCCACCTTAAATTTCAATTCCGCATCACTTTTGTATTTTTGATATTCCTCGTCGGTCAGGAGTTGTTTTTCATAGAGCGGAAGTTTGTTTTCATTCTTTTCTACGGATAAAACAACATACATTGCATAATAAACTATTTTTTCAATATCTGAAAGTTTCATATCCAAAAGCGTTGCGATTTTGGAAGGATTCTTTCTCATAAACCAGATATGTGCAATAGGAGTGGCAAGATCAATATGACCCATTCGCTCTCGACGAACTTTTGATTCTGTAACCTCAACGCCACATCTGTCGCATACAATACCCTTGTGCTTGACCCATTTATATTTTCCGCAGTTGCATTCCCAGTCGTTAACGGGCCCAAAAATTTTTTCGCAAAAAAGACCGTCCCTCTCCGGTTTGAATGTCCTGTAATTTATTGTCTCCGGTTTTCTCACCTCACCATAACTCCACGAACGGATAACCTCCGGTGATGCGAGAGAAATTTTGATTCTGTCAAACTCTGCATAATTTAACTGGTCGACAGTTTTTCTTTTCGGCTTTAATGATTTTTTTAACTGATTTTTAATGAATTTCGCCATATTAACACCAGTAATAAGGATTAAGTGGTAAGTGGTAAGGGGTAAGTGGTAAGTGATAAGTGATAAGGATTAAGTAAAAGATTTAAAACTTAATTCTTACTACTTACAACTTAATCCTGACTACTTAATCCTTAATCCTGATGTTATCATGAACATCCGAAATTTTTCTATCATAGCACATATTGACCACGGAAAATCCACTTTGGCAGACCGTCTTTTGGAGTTGACATCCGCAATTTCCACTTCACATCATGGACAGGTTTTAGATGCGATGGATTTGGAAAGAGAGCGTGGAATTACAATTAAGGCAAAAGCGGTCCGCTTGAATTACACAACTTCCACGGGTGAAACTTATCAGTTGAATCTGATAGACACCCCGGGTCATGTTGATTTTACTTACGAGGTTTCCCGCGCGCTTGCCGCCTGCGAGGGCTGCCTTCTTTTGGTTGACGCCTCTCAGGGCGTTGAGGCGCAGACGCTTTCCAATTTTGAACTTGCCCACCAGCACAACCTGAAAATCATTCCGGTTATCAACAAAATTGACTTAAAGCAGGCGGATGTTTCAAAGACCGCCCAACAGATAGAGAAAGTGCTGAAAATTAAAGAAAGTCCTATTCTTATTTCTGCCAAGCAGAACATCGGCACAAAAGAGATTGTTGACGCTATAATTTTAAAAATTCCTGCTCCCAGCGGTGATATAAAAAAACCGCTCAAAGCATTAGTGTTTGATTCGCATTACGATTCATTTCGCGGGGTTATAATTTATGTACGGATTTTTGACGGTGAAATTTCAACCGGCGATAAAGTAATTTTTTTATCAAACTTAGAAAAATTTGATGTTGAAGAAGTTGGGTTTTTTCAAATTCAAAATCCAGACGCTCCTGCCGGACGTTCAATGACCAAAAAACTTTCCGCTGGCGAGGTTGGTTATGTAATTTTGGGAATCAGGGATATTCACAAAATAAAAATCGGAGATACCATCACGGGATTTGAAAACCAGACGGTGACACCTCATCCTGGTTATCGTGAATTAAAGCCATTTGTGTTCTGTGGATTATATCCAGTTCAGCCGGGCGATTATGCCAATCTATCAAAAGCGATGGGAAAACTTCATTTAGAGGATTCCTCTTTTTTTTATCAGCCGGAAACATCCGTTGCACTCGGGTTCGGATACCGTTGCGGATTTTTGGGACTTCTTCATATGGATATCGTCAAGGAGCGACTTCAGAGAGAGTTTGATCTTAATCTTATCATCACAGCGCCCAATGTTAGGTATAGAATAAAATGCAATAGAACAAGTAGTGGCGAAGTTCCCTCGACTGTCATTGCGAACCCCGATGAAATCGGGGTGAAGCAATCTATAATTGAAATAGAAAATCCGTCAAAATTTCCCGAAAGGCAATTTATAGAAAAAATTTATGAGCCGTATATTCTTGCGACAATTATTTTGCCGTCCCAGTTTGTTGGAAATGTGATGGCTCTTTGCGAGGGAAAAAGAGGCGATTTTCTTGATATGACATACATTACCGAGGATAAAGTAAAACTTGTCTACGAGATGCCGTTGGCTGATGTAATCGTGGATTTTTACGATAATCTGAAATCCGTTTCATCCGGCTATGCCTCGTTTGACTATGAATTTTCTGACTATAAAGAATCGGAATTGGTAAAGATGGACATTCTTGTTAACAGTGAGACAGTTGATGCTCTCTCATTTGTTATTCATAAAAATAATGCCGAATTTTACGGAAGAAAAATAGTGGACAAATTGAGAGGACTTATTCCCAGGCAGCAGTTTGAGATTCCCATACAGGCATCTGTTTCGGGAAAAATCATTGCCCGTGAAAATGTCCGTGCGTTAAGAAAAGATGTAATAGCCAAATGTTATGGCGGCGACATTTCAAGAAAAAGAAAACTTCTTGAAAAGCAGAAAGAAGGCAAGAAAAAAATGAAGCAGTTTGGCAATGTTTCAATTCCTCAAGAGGCGTTTCTGGCGGTGCTACAACTTGACGCTGAGTAATTTTTAGTTGATTTCTATATGATTTTTAATATAATAGGATTGCTTGTCATTCCCGAATGTTGTTATCGGGAATCCATAACCGTCGGAATATAGATTCCTGCTTCCACAGGAATGACATCAGAAATGACTTTTTCAATAGCCTCATTAAAACCATTAAAAAAACATGAACCCTGTTAGATCTGTGCTGTATACGAGAAGGTTTGGCAGGGTATTGATGGAGGTCTAATAGGGTGAACTTTTTACTTTTTTTGATTTTTTCAGCGGCGGAAATAGGCACTGTCGTATATGTCTTTTTCAAAATGCAGGAATATCCGATGGAGATGAAACTGGGCATTATCGTCGGGGTTTCTATAATCTGTGCCGTTGTTTTCAGAAAAATCGGAAAAAAATCAAAGGGGTTTCTGAAAAAAGCGCTCGCCGAGGCAACCGAGTGGGCGGACACGCTTGTATGGTCGGGTTTTTTTGC
Source organism: Elusimicrobiota bacterium (assembly GCA_043802785.1). Classification (GTDB taxonomy): domain Bacteria; phylum Elusimicrobiota; class UBA8919; order UBA8919; family UBA8919; genus JAZDKR01. The sequence continues at coordinate 50,203 of JAZDKR010000012.1, read as the reverse complement.
ATTTTTGATAATGTATTTTCTCCTTCAGGCGTTTAAGATTCCTTCGGGTTCAATGAGAAATACGCTTTTGGAAGGCGACCAGCTTTTCGTTAATAAATTCATCTACGGAACGCGGCTTTTTTATCCTTCATTTTCAGACAGCGTGAAAATGAAAATGAAGAGAATATGGGTAATAAAAAAGCCGGTGCGTGGCGACATCGTTGTTTTTGCTGCGCCGCCTCAGGCACTTGAACCCTACGAAAGAGAATCCGGCGTGAAAAAGGACTTTGTAAAAAGATGTATCGGAATTGCCGGCGACAAAATTGAAATCAAAAGACAAAAATTATATTTGAACGGTGTGCTTCAAAAAGAAAAATATGTTATTTTTTCCGATGTCTATAACGACGACATTCCCCGGCGGGATAATTTTGGGCCCATAACGGTTCCGACGGGTCATTATTTTATGCTCGGTGATAACCGTAACAACAGTAAGGACTCCCGTTTCTGGGGCACGCTTGAAGGGAAATATGTCAAAGGCAGTCCGCTTCTGATTTACTGGCCACCGAAAAGAGTGAAACTTATTAAGTAACGCGGAACAGACGCAAAACTGAAAACGCAAAACAGACGCGGAACTGTTTGGCGTCAGTTTCGCGGGGTGTTACAAGTTCGGCGTCAGTTTAGCGTTACCGAACGGAGTGAGGTAAATATGTTTGAAAATTGGCTTACATGGGCGGTGATCGCGGCAATTCTTTTTATTTATGAAATGATTTCACCAACGGTGTTTTTCTTTGCATGTTTCGGTTTGGGTGCTGTTTTTGCGGCAGTAACAACCGTATTCGGTTTGATGTGGCTAAACTGGGCGGTGTTTTTTACCGTCTCGCTTTCGGCGATAATTTTCTCCCGCCCGCTCGTTAATAAACTTATGAAAAAAACTTCCCGCCCCGCTAATGTGGATGCTATTATAAATCAGGAAGCCGTTGTTTTGGAAGAAATAAAACCGAATAAATTTGGCAGGGTAAAAATTGAGGGCGAGGAATGGCTTGCTGAATCGTCGGAAGAAATCCAGAAAGGCAGTCAGGTAAAAATTATTGAAGTAAAAGGCGTGCGGTTGATAGTTAAGAAGGCAGAGAATAGAGAATAGAGATTAGGAAAATGGAGATTAGGATATTAGGGTAAAACCGAATCTCTTAATCTCTTAATCTCTGCCGTTTAAGGAGGTTTTTTATGCAGCAGATTCCTGTTCCGTTTGTAATTGTTGTAGTGGTTTTGTTATTCATTTTTGCGAAGATGGCGCTTCGCATCATAAGACCGTTTGAAAAAGGTTTGGTGGAGTTCCTCGGTAAATTTAACAGAACCGTTGGCTCCGGACTTGCCTTTGTAATTCCGATGTTTGAGACGATAAGAAAAGTTGATATGCGCGAGCAGGTTTTGGATGTACCACCGCAGGATGTAATTACGAAAGATAATGTCGCCGTTACAGTTGATGCGATTATTTATTTCAAAATTACGGATCCCTTTAAGGTTCTTTACAATGTTGCAAATTTCGTTCAGGCAGCGATTAATCTTGCACAGACAAACTTGAGAAATGTTATCGGTGATATGCTTTTGGATGAGACATTAACTTCTCGTTTAAAAATAAACTCAACACTGCGCGAAGTTTTGGATGAAGCAACAGATGCTTGGGGAGTAAAAGTTACCCGTGTTGAACTGCGTAAAATTGATCCACCCGCTGATATTACAACCGCGATGAGTAAGCAGATGAAAGCAGAGAGGGAAAAGAGGGCAGTGATATTAGAGGCGGAAGGAGTAAAACAGTCGCAGATTCTTCAGGCGGAAGGGTTTCGGCAAAAACAGATTCTTGAGGCAGAAGGAAAAGCAGGTGCAATAAAAACAGTTGCGGATGCGGAAAAATATCAGATTGAAATTGTGTACAGTGCAATTCACTCTGGTCGTCCGACAAATGATCTTATAGCAATAAAATATCTTGAAACACTCGGGAAAGTAGCGGATGGTCACGCCACAAAGATATTTCTACCGTTAGAAACATCTGGCGTGCTCGGTTCCATTGCTGGTATTTCCGAACTTTTTAAAGAAAAAAAGGAAAACGCAGATAAACGCGGATAATAACGCTGATGAACGCGTATAAAAAAAATGACACAAAGTGTCATTCCCGTGAAAACGGGAATCTATATTCATATACCGTTTTGCAGAAAAAAATGTAATTATTGTGATTTTGTCTCAACACCGATTACACAGATGACACAGAGAAAAACCGCAGATGGCACAGATGACCCGCCACTGGCGGGTCATTCCGAGCGGAGCGAGGAATCTCATAATCTCATAGATAGATACCTAAAAGTTCTCGTTAAAGAGTTTTCTTTTTGTCTTCCATCTTCCATCTTTCATCTTCCATCTTCCATCTATGTTGGTGGTGGTACTCCTTCCATTTTTTCCGAAAAACAGATTGAATTCTTGTTCAGTAATCTGTTTAAATCAGAATGTGTCAGATTAAATCCTCCTTATGAGAGTACATATGAAATAAATCCAGAATCAATTACGAAGGACAAATTAAAACTTCTGAAAAGTTTCGGGATTAACCGCTTAAGTTTTGGTCTTCAGGCACTTGATAATAATTTATTGAAAATACTCGGGCGGGTTCATACAAAAGAGGATTTTTTAAAAAAATTTGACATTGCACGAAAAATCGGTTTTGAAAATATAAACATTGATTTAATTTTCGGTATCCCAGAGCAGACATTAAGAGATTGGCAAAAAACTTTAACTGAGGCGATAACTTTTAATACCGAACATATTTCCGTATATAATTTAACCGTTGAAGAAGGCACGAATTTCCACAAAAACGGTGTTGTTGTGGACGATGATTTATCCGCAGATATGTATGAATTCGCGATTGAATATCTTAAAAAAAATGGTTATCATCATTATGAGATTTCCAATTTTGGTCGTCCTGGGCGGCAATGTCAGCACAACATAAATTACTGGCGCAACGGCGAATATCTGGGTTTTGGACTTGGTGCCGTTTCATATATCAAGGGCAAAAGAATAAAAAATACTGAAAATCTTACAGATTACTTAAACGGAAAATTTCATTCTGATTTTGAAGAACTTAACAACGAGCAAAAAATGTCCGAGGATTTGATGCTCGGCTTACGGCTTACCGACGGGATGAAAATATCAAGTAAAATAAAAGAAAAATTTTCAGCAAAAATCAACAATCTTAAAAATGATGGTTTATTATCGGAGCGGAACGATTTTCTGAAACTTACAGACAAAGGAATAATGTTTGCAAATTGTGTGTTTAGAGAGTTTTTATAGTAATCTGTGGCGTCCCATTTTACTATTCCACTAACCCCGAAAGGGGTGAAATTATTGTAGTAAAAAGTTTGTAAAGTTGTAAAGCCCGTTAGGGCTGACCTGTTAATAGGAAATGCATGTTGCACCCCTGCCTGACGGCAGGCAGGCGTGTTTTCGTGTCTTCGTGGTGAGTACTTTTTATGAATAATTTAGAAAAAGTTTCAATAATTATGCCGGTGTTTAACGAAAAAGCCACGATTGAAAAGGTGGTTGAAAAAGTGCTTTCTCTTTCTCCCCGAGAAATTATCATTGTTGACGATTATTCTACTGATGGAACAAGGGAGATACTGAATAAATTGCAAATTGCAAATTGCAAATTGCAAATTGTATTGCATGAAAAAAATCAGGGGAAAGGGGCTGCGATAAGAACCGCATTATTATATGTAACCGGTGAAATTGTCACAATTCAGGATGCGGATTTGGAATACAATCCGGAAGAAATTAGAAAGCTTATAGTTCCCATAATTGAAGGAAAATCGTCGGTTGTCTATGGTTCAAGATTTTTACAGTTGAAAGAAAAAAGTTTTGTGCATCACTATCTTGGCAATAAGTTGTTGAATTTTTTTACTAATTTTATTTACAGAGCAAATATAACGGACATGGAAACATGCTATAAAGTTTTTAGAAGCGATGTTATATTGTCATTAAACTTAACGGCGAACAGGTTTGAATTTGAACCGGAGGTAACAGCAAAAATTCTTAAAAAAAAAATTTCGATATACGAAATGCCGATTTCTTATCAAAGTAGAACATACAAAGAAGGGAAAAAAATCGGCTGGCGTGATGGTGTTACGGCACTGATAACTTTGATTAAATACAGATTTACAAATTAATGAATGTTTTACTTATCAATCCACCGTGGATAACGAAAGGCGGCATCTGGCGGGATGTGGCAAGTTGCATGCCTCCTTTTGGATTAGCATTCATCGCGGCATATTTGGAAAAAAGCGATGTCAGTGTTGAAATAATTGATGCGGATGCCCTTAAACTTTCATATAAAGAAATTGATCAGATGTTGCGAAGCACTGGGTCCGCAAAACAGAAAAATACCCCTGAATACATAGGTATAACTGCCGCGACACCCACTATTTCGTCCTCTTTAATTGTCTCAAAAATAGCAAAAGATATTTTTTCTCGCCAAGGCAATACAAAAATAGTTTTAGGCGGAGTTCATCCGTCTGTTATGGCAGAGGATGTATTGAAAGAAGAATCCGTTGATTTTGTAATCAGAGGCGAAGGTGAGGAAACATTCAGAGAACTTATATCCGGAGTGGACAGAAAAAAAATCACAGGGCTTTCGTATAAAGAAGACAAAAATATTATTCATAATTCAGAGCGAGCCGTAATTTCCGATATAAATACTTTGCCGTTTCCCGCATATCATTTACTTCCAATGGAAAAATATTTTCCTGCGAGGGGAAGTTACAAAAAACTTCCTGCGATGGGAATGATGACAACCCGGGGGTGCCCCGGAAGATGCACATTTTGTCTCGGTAGTTATCTTGGGCAACAGGTTAGAAATCGCTCTGCCGAAAAGATTTTTGAAGAAATGTTTTTGCTTCAGGACAGATATGGAATAAAAGAGATTAGTTTTTACGACGATGTCTTTACCACAAAAAAAGAAAATGTAAAAAACTTGTGCAAAAAAATTATCACAGAGAAAATGAGTGTCTCATGGTCTTGTTTCGCGAGGGTGGACTTTGTGGACGAAGAATTGTTGAGGGCAATGAAAGAGGCAGGTTGCCATCAGATAATGTACGGAATTGAATCCGGTGACGAGGAGATACTGAAAAATATTCATAAAAAAATTTCTCTTGAAAAGGTTAAGGAAATAATCAACATAACAAAAAAAACAGGAATGGATGTCCGTGCGGCATTTATGCTCGGCAATCCGGGTGAAACAAAAGAGACGATGCAAAAAACCATTGATTATGCTATACAGTTGGCGCCAGATGTCGCTATTTTTAATATAACAACTCCTTATCCTGGAAGCGAGATGTTTAATTGGGCGAAAGAAAAAGGAATTTTAATCACAGAAAATTGGGACGATTATGATTTATCAAGACCGATAATGAACTTACCGACGGTCAGTGTGAAAGAAATTAAAGAATATTACAACATGGCATACAGAAAATTTTATTGGCGACCCAATTATTTACTGAAAAGAGTTTTCAAAATAAGAAATTTGTCGGATATAAAAGTTGGGTTTTCAACTTTATCGGCAATACTAATGAAACAGGGACGGAGGAGCAAACAATCTCGTTAAGGGCGACCTGTTAATAGAACAATGAAGAATAGAGATTAGGAAAATGGAGATTAGGATATTAGGAAAGGTCAAAACCCTAATTTCCCAATTTCCTAATCTTTTAATCTCTGCTGTTAGCTCCGTAGGAGTCCGCCACGGCGGATTTGTAGGATATATATGCAAAAAAAGTTTTTTCCCGATTGGCTGATATGGGTAGTTGTCTGCATCTGGGGATTTATCGTTCTGCAAAACTACTATTCCATATTTAGTCCGAATTTTGATAATCTGGGAATTATGCTTTCGTTTGACCAGTATCTCGGTATTTTTAATTTTGAGAATTTTTTGATTTTTAAGCATTTGTTTAATATTTTTTTGGCAGGATTTTTTTTGTTTTCTGCCTTCGCCATCGGGCGATGGATTTTATTACGGGTAGGTCTCTTATTTTTTAATTTTCTTGAAGAAATTGTTTTTTCTGTTGGTTTGGGTCTTGGAATTATAGCATATTTAATATTTTTTCTCGGTGTCCTCGGACTACTTTATAGTTCCGTGATATATTTTGTAGTTATTATATTTTCGGTATTGGGTGTTGTCAATTTTAAGAAAAATTCGCCGAAAATCGGTTTTCCGAGCGAGAAATTATCGGTATTTGATATTCTGGTTTTGGTGGTTCTTGGAATTACAGTATTGATAAATTTGACAGGCGCTTTAAGTCCTGAGATTTTTTATGATTCACTTGTGTATCATCTGGGAGTTACCAACTTTTATAAAATTCACCATAAAATCGTTAATATGCCGTTTGTATTTCTCTCAAACCTGCCGGCAGTAGCAAGCATGCTTTTTACAGCAGGACTTCTGATAAAAAATGAGATTGTTTCTAAGTTGATAAATTTTTCCGCAGGACTTCTTTGCTGTCTTGCCATAATATCAATTTCAATTCGGTATTTTAGATTAAGGGTTGGTATTTGGGCTGTCCTCATTTTTTACACAATTTCGCAAGTTATGAGACATTCATGGGCTTGTGGCACTGAAATGCTCCTTGCGTTTTTTGGAATGCTCGCCCTTTATTCTATTATGAATTATGCGGCCAATGAAAAAAAGTGGCTCATTCTTTCTGCCGTATTTTCCGGGTTGTCAATGTCGGTGAAGTATACCGGTTTTTTTGTAATGCTCGGAATTATCATTTCCTTTTTAATTATTGAAGGAGTTTTTTCTCTAAAAAATATTAAGAATATGATTTTATTCGGACTTGTTTCGGCGGTTGTTGTATCTCCATGGCTTATAAAAAATTATGTTTACAAAAAAAATCCCGTATATCCTTATTTGAGTAATATATTTCCAAAAGACAAGGATTCTGACTATAATAAACTTGCTGGTTTTATTGCTGAAGCGAAACAGTTTGACCGGTTTAAGATTATCAATTGGCTAAAACATCCCTGGGATATAACGATGGGAAAAATTGCTAATTCAGATTACTTTACTCCGCTTTTCCTGTATTTTCTCCCGATACTTTTTTTGCTAGGTCGTCCTCCGCCGTTCTTAAAATTCGGAATTATTTATTTCATAGTAATCTGGTTAAGTTGGTCATTTTCAACAACAATGATAAGATTTATGATGCCCGCCTTTCCCGTCGGTGGGCTAATAATTGCGGTATATCTAACCCAAAATAATTCCGGGAAAATATTAAATAAATTTTTATTATTTGTTGTGCTATCCGCTTGTATGATAAGTATTTATTTAACCGGTTGGATATGCTATAATCGTGGTGGTTGGAAAGTGGTCTTTGGTAAGGAATCTAAAGAAAGTTATCTAAGTAGTACACCCGCCTGCGGTTATTATACTGCTGCAGAATTTGTTAATAAAAATTTACCGCAGAACGCAAAAATTTTATTTATCGGGGATGGAAGAAGTTTTTATTTTGAACGAACTCCTGTAGTATCGTCCGCCCATGATTTAACACCGATTGTGGAATGGTCTAAAAAATCCGCTTCAGGTAAGGAACTTTATCAACAAATTCAGTCGGAAGGTATAACCCATATTTATTTTAACCTTAGAGAAGCCATTCGGTTGAGCGAAAGTTATGGAATGTTTCAATGGGATAAAAAATCAATAGCCGTATTTAATGATTTCTGGGAAAAATATGTAAAAGAAATTTTTTGTGACGAAGCGACAAACAGAATTGTGGTTTATGAAATTCTGTCGGAAAAAGATGCATTAACTTTACATACTTCACCACTTAATATGATGACAGAAATAGTGCTAAAGAATCGTCTTTAATATAAAAAAATGACATCACAAAAAAGAAAAAAAGTTAAAATACAGGATGTTGATGCTATAAAATTTAATATTCCGATATGGCTTTCGGTTGTATTAATATCTTTGTGGTTCTATGTGGTGACAATACATTACTTCCCGAAGCATCGCGTTTCTTTGCCGTTTGTAAATATGCCGGATAGTTTATCCGTGATATGGGGTTTAATAAGAATATTTTTTAGTAAGATGATAAGTATTTTTTGGTTTTCCGCCTTGCTTGTGATTTCATACAGAGCAGGACAAAAGATTATTAACTGGCTAAAAATTAAAATAAACGGGCTGGAATATATAATTTTTTGTACGGGTGTTGGTTTTTGTTTAATTGCCTATATTATGTTTGCAACCGGCATATTAGGATTATTGTATAAAACACCTATTCGTCTGGTAGTTATTGCACTCACCATTATCTCTGTATGGAAAATAAAACTGCCGTCGGTAAAAGAGGATATTCCTAAGAATATAGGATTTGCCTGGTGGCTTATACTATTCACGACGATTTTATTCGTATTGTTGAATGGGATAATGTCTTTGATGCCCGAGATATTCTACGATTCATTAGTGTATCATCTTGCATGCCCGAATTTCTATTTGATTAAACACAAAATTGTCCCGATGGAATTTCTTGCACCTTCAAATTATCCGTTAAATTTGTCAATGATTTACCAACTTGCATTGTGTCTGGACTCGGAATCTTTGGCAAAAATCATACATTTCAGCACAGGAATTTTTACATTACTTTTAATATATGCCAATACGAAACGTCTTTACTCTGCCAAAACAGGCATAATATCTGCCGCATTGTTTTATTCCATACCGATAGTTTCAATGAATTCATGGACATGCGGGAACGATATTGGTTTATCGTTTTTCTTTGCTTTGAGTTTTTTTTCATTTGTCAACTGGTTGAAAGAAAAAGAAAAAAGTTATTTTGTGTTATGTGGTATATTTGCAGGAGTTACTCTTAGTACGAAATATACTGTAATAAGTTCAATAGCTGGTTTAGGTGTTGCCTTATCGGTTATGCTTTTAAGGTATTATCCGTTCAAAGATGCAATGAAAAAAATTTTGATTTTTGGTTTAATAGTTTTTATGTTTATTATTCCATGGTTGGCAAAAAATTATGCGTTTACAAAAAATCCTGTTCATCCATTTTTGTATGGTATTTTTGGAGAACAGAATCTGAAAAATTTTGGCGGTGGCGGGAAAATAGTGGCAGGCCCGCTCAACATATTTAATTTTGGATTAAAAGAATTTTTAATTTCACCATGGACAAAGGTTATGGAAGGGAATGATTCATCTACTTTTGTCGGTCCGCTTTTTTTGCTGTTCTTTCCTTTGATTTTTATTATTAGGCCATATAAGCAGGAAATTATTTATATGTTTATATGTTTTGCGGCATCATATATTTTTTGGTTTGCGGGAGCCCCTTTGTATAGATATCTATTGCCGTCCCTTATATGTTTATCGGTCGTTGTAGGATGGGCAATGACATTTGTCACACAACGTATTTTCATTTTAATCTGGGCTTTTCTAATTTTTCTAATAACAAATTTGTTTGTAGTAGCTGGTATAGCGGATGCAGGTCATTCATATGGATATATAACGGGAAAAGAGACAAAGGATGAATTGCTCTCAAGGACACAACCGATCTATCCTCACCCGTCATATAGTGCAATAAAATGGCTGAATAAGAATTTACCGCAAGATGCCAAGGTTTTATTCGTGGGGGATAGTAAATCATATTATACTCAGAGAGATTACATTTCTTACTGTGTGGAACAAAATCTCCATCCGCTGATTGAATATCTGAAAGAATCAAAAGATGTTTCGGAATTTCGCAGCGTACTTGATAAAAACAAAATTACCCACTTGCTAATTAACTACAGGGAAGCAATGAGGGTCAATTCTTCATATAAAACACTTTACTGTGGTGAAAGGGAAAGAAAGATTCTTGATGATTTTTGGAAGGACTTTGTTAAATTGGAATATTTTGACGAGGGGACATATCTTTATAGTATTCTTAGAGAAAAAGGTAAGAATGAATCTCTGAATATTCTTGAAGAACTTGAAAAAAGAAACTGGAAGGAAGGTTCTCTTTTATCCGTCTTTATTGAGAATAAAATGTGGGATAGTGCTATTGATGAGTATGAGACATACCTTTATTATGGTTTTGATGTTCGTAAGCAACTAGATGCATTATATCGTCTTACAGGTCAGGATGGGCAATCGCAAAAGATTTCGGTAAATCCATAAGTAGTTCTTGTTGAAAAAGTCATCAACAAGAATGGTAATTATAGTTTCTGTTAGTTTTTCAACAGAAACTAAGTAAACACAAAAAAGGAGAGTAAAATGTATCCTTATACGGCAGTGGCTTTACTCCTATCAGCGATGATTTTTCTTATCATTTTTACACTTCCGACAATATTATCTAAAGGGAAAAAAAGGTAGTTGACGGAAGGAAAAAGAGAAAAAAAGGGAAAAAAGGGATGCTTCTATTTTTGGAAGCGTCCCTTTTTTTTGTTGACAAATTCTTTTATTTTTACTATATTGAGGTTGTTAAGAAAGTCATCAACTACAGAGGGGCTTGTTCGTAACTGGCAACTGGCAACTGCTTGGGAGGTAGAGTAAAATGGCAAAGTATGTGTATTTTTTTGGCAAAGGGCATGCGGATGGAAATGAAAAGATGAAAAATCTTTTGGGGGGCAAGGGTGCAAATCTTGCCGAGATGGTAAAGATAGGGCTTCCTGTTCCCGCCGGATTTACAATAACGACAGATGTTTGCACGGCATATTATAAAAGTAAGAAAAAATATCCGCCTGAGTTATCAAAGCAGGTTGAGGCAGCACTTGTCAAAGTTGAAAAATTGATGGATTGTAAATTTGGTGACAAGGAAAATCCGCTCTTGGTTTCAGTCCGAAGTGGTGCCCGCCGTTCAATGCCAGGGATGATGGAAACCGTCTTAAATGTCGGGCTTAACAACGAGACCCGTGAAGCACTTATCAAAAAGACAGGTAATCCGAGGTTTGTCTATGATGCACATCGTCGTCTGATACAGATGTATTCGGATGTTGTCATGGAAAAAGCAGCAGGAATTGAACCAAAAGTAGGCTCTCTGGAAGAGCCGAAAGAGGGCTGTGGTGTTCGTCAGCAACTTGAGAAGGAACTCCATAAGATGAAAGTGAAAAAAGGTGCCAAGCAGGACACGGATTTAACCGCAGATGACTTAAAAGAACTTATTGAAATTTATAAATTAAAAGTGAAAGAGGTTTTGGGCAAGGAATTTCCTGAAAATCCGATGGAACAGTTGTGGGGTGGAATTGGTGCTGTGTTTCAGTCGTGGCAGGGAAAAAGAGCGATTTCTTACCGTCGGATAGAAAGTATTCCCGATGAATGGGGAACCGCTGTAAGTGTTCAAGCGATGGTTTTCGGAAATATGGGTAATACTTCCGCGACTGGTGTTGCCTTTACAAGAAATCCTGCAACTGGTGAAAAGGTTTTCTACGGTGAGTGGCTTGTAAATGCACAGGGCGAGGATGTTGTCGCTGGTATCAGAACTCCGAATCCGATAAACGAGCAGGGAAAAACCGAGCAGAACAAAAAGTTTCAGTCACTTGAAACGGCAATGCCGGAATTATATAAACAACTTCATGCATTTCAGAAGAAACTTGAAAATCACTACCATGATATGCAGGATATTGAGTTCACCATTCAAGAAGGAAAACTTTGGATGTTACAGTGTCGCGTGGGAAAAAGAACTGGACCTGCTGCCATCAGAATAGCAGTTGATATGGTAAAGGAAAAATTGATTACGAAAGAGGTGGCAGTGATGCGAGTAACACCGTCTCAACTTGACGAACTTTTGCATCCTATTGTTGACCCTATAACGGAAGCGAAGTCAAAACCGTTCGCAAAAGGGCTCCCAGCGGGACCCGGTGGTGCTACTGGAATGATTGTCTTTTCTGCCAATGATGCAGTTGCCTGGAAGAAAAACGGAAAAGATGTTATTCTTGTCAGAGAGGAAACAAACCCGGAAGATGTTGAAGGTATGCGTGCTGCAAATGCAATTTTAACCGCGCGAGGTGGAATGACATCTCACGCTGCACTTGTTGCTCGTGGTTGGGGCAAGTGTTGTATCGTCGGTGCTGGTGAACTTCACATTGACTACAAAGAAAAAACGCTGAAAGTAACCGGTAGCGATATCGTATTAAAAGAAGGCGATTGGTTAACTCTCAACGGTTCAAGGGGTTATATTTATAGCGGACAACTTCCGATGGTAAAAGCTGCCGGGGAAAACCCGTATTTTGTTGAGTTTATTAAGATATGCGACAAAATAAGAAAATTAGATGTGCGAACAAATGCCGATACACCGGAGGACGCAAAAAAGGCGAGAACTTTTGGTGCTGAGGGAATTGGACTTTTTAGGACGGAGCATATGTTTTACGGAAAGGGTTCGGAGCAGCCGCTGTTTTTACTGAGAAAGATGATAATTTCAGGTGGACTTGAAGAAAGAAAAAAAGCACTTTCCGAACTTTTCCCGTTTGTTAAAAACGACATCAAGGGCACATTAGAAGCAATGGAAGGTTTTCCTGTTGTTATCCGTCTTTTGGATCCGCCCTTGCACGAATTCGTTCCCAAAAATGAAGAGGAACGAAAAAAACTTGCGGAATCAATTGGAATATCTGATGAGGAATTTAATAAAAGGGCAAACGTTTTGCACGAGTCAAATCCGATGATGGGACACCGCGGTGTTCGTCTGGGAATAACATATCCTGAAATTACGGAGATGCAGGTTCGTGCGATTTTTGAAGCATCTGCCGAATTGCTCAAAGAAGGCAAAAAGGTGATTCCGGAAATTATGATTCCTGTAGTTGGAACGGTTCACGAATTACAAAATCAAAAAGAAATCGTTGAGGGAATTTACAAAGAAGTACTGAAAAAATTTGGTTTGAAAAAAATCTCGTATTTGTTCGGCACGATGATTGAAATTCCAAGAGCGGCATTGACGGCTGGAAAAATCGCCGAGGTCTCTGAATTTTTTTCATTCGGAACGAACGATTTAACTCAGATGGGATTTGGTTTTTCCAGAGATGACATAGGCGGATTTATGCCGGATTATTTAGAGAAAAAAATTCTGCCCTGCGACCCGTTTGCAACGATTGATTTTGAAGGAATCGGGGAGTTAATCAAAATCGGAATTGAGCGAGGCAGAAAAACCAAAAAAAATCTTGAAATTGGAATTTGTGGAGAACACGGCGGCGACCCGGAATCGGTAAAGTTCTGCCATTATGCTAAGATGGACTATGTTTCTTGCTCACCGTTCAGAGTTCCAATTGCGAAACTTGCCGCTGCCCAAGTTGTTGTGGAAGAAAAGTAGTTGCCTGATTTATCAGGCGTCGTTGATTTGCCGTTGATTTGTAGATTTGCCGTTGATTTGTAGTTGCCCAATTTATAGGGCGGTTTTGTTGGGTATGACGGTGTTCAATAACAGCGCTCAATAAATTGAGCGACTACATTCATTTTCTCTCAAAAAATATGTTTTTACCAGATGCGGAAAGAGGAATTCCAAAGGCAATTTTTACTTCTTTGCCAAGCAAGTTATTTTGTATAGCGGAGTAGCCGGCTGTGTACATAATTCTATTATCAACTCGATTATCCGCAGCAACAGATATAGCAGAACCAATTGCAATTCCCAAATCGCCTGAGTTATAGACGCATACACTTTTTGATTCCTCTAATTTTTTACAATTTTCAAATCCGCAAAATTCGCAATCAAGCCCGATTGGAGAAATTTTCGTCCCGATGAGCACAACAGCAGTCGCTTTTTTAATACATTCCGCATCTCTCAAAAATGTATTTGTTCTGTAGCCCGTGTTTGCCACTTCAACCATTTTTTCTGAAAGTCCCTCAATATCTTTATCGGTCAAAATTAAAGTTATGATGTTGTCAATTCCTCTTGCTTTGGGTGCAGTTCTTGCCGCAACACACATCAAATTTGCTACACTTAAAATCCCCATTTTTTCTGCATCCTTTGATTTAATTTCCATTTTTCCTCTTTTTACCTTCTACCTTTCTACCTGCCCTTCTTAGAATCCGCCTTCGGTATTGATATTAGTTGTTGGTAAGACAGGTACAGTTCGTGTGGTACCGTCTATAAGATCGGATACTATTTCCGTATTTGTTGATGATGGCACTGTTTCATCTTCAAGTTTTTTGATGATAGCGACACCTTTTCCGCACGAGAACTCTTTCGGTTCTGTTCCACTTAAAAATGCTTCTAAATATGTTCCCTTTAAATTTCCAAGTGCCAAAAGTCCCGTCTGTGGATCAATTTTTACATATGTAATATTTGAAGGTGGCGCAAAATCCATAACAGGTTGTCCTTGTAGAGCCGATCGCATAAACTCGGTCCAGATGGGGCAGGCAATTCGTCCACCGGTCATTTTTTTACCGAGTGTTCTGTGATCATCATAACCCACCCATACACCGCAGGCGAGTTGTGGTGTGTAGCCGATAAACCATGCATCCTGCGAGTCGTTTGTTGTTCCAGTTTTTCCAGCCGCAGGTCTTTTTAATTGTTTTGCGTAAACGCCGGTTCCGTGTTCAACAACACCGAGCATCAGATTTGTTATCAAAAATGCCGTCTGTGCAGATACCGTATCTTTTTCCTCAGGAAAAAATTCCTCTAAAATTCTGCCTTTATTGTCTAAAACTTTTACAAGTGAGTAAGGAGTTGTTTTTATGCCGGAGTTTGCCAAGCAGCCAAAAGCAGAGGTCATCTCTTTTAATGTAACATCCGACGAGCCAAGTGCCAAAGAAATCGTTTCAGTAAGAGGCGATTCTATTCCTAATTGTCTTGCGTAATGTGCCACCGTCGTAGGACCTATCTTGTCGGTTACTTTTATTGCACAAATATTCAGAGAATGTTCAAGTGCCTTTCTCAATAAAACGAGTCCATGAAATTTTTCTGAATAATTCTGTGGTTGCCACAGAACTTGCTCATTTGGTTTGTTGTTTTTAATTGCTTCCTTATCTTCTTCCAATAGTTTGTTAAGGAGATCTCTATCTGTAACATCTGAAAAGTCGGTCGTGTTTGACAAAAGTTTCCAGTCACGGCCGGTGTTGTAATAGGTTATTGGTGAATCATCAATAATTGAAGTTGGGGTAAAACCGTTTTCAATTGCGGCTGTATAGACAAAAACCTTAAACGCACTTCCCGGCTGTCTTTTCGCCTGAAAGGTTCTGTTAAACTGACTTGTCTGAAAATTTCTTCCGCCAACCAAAGCACGAATTCCGCCTGTTTTCACATCAAGACATAACAGCGCACCCTCTACCGAAACAGTTGATTTTGCTAATGAATCAAATTCAGAAAGTTGTCTTTCAAAAATTTTTTCCGCTGCTTCCTGCAATTTTCTATCAAGCGTAGTCCAGATTTCAAGTCCGCCCTGATATAATGCGCTCCCGTATTTTGATTCAAGCGTCTGTCTGATATTGTCAATAAAATGAGGTGCTATTTTTGCGGCAATGTGCGGCGGTGAAAGAACAATATTCTTTTCTTCTGCTCCTTTTTTTTGTTCGTCGGTAATAAATCCGACAGAATGCATTCTTGATAAAACGACAGCCCTTCTCTGAATTGCCTTTTCCGGACTTTTGAAAGGTGAATATATTGACGGTGCTCTCGGAAGTCCCGCCAGAAGTGCGCACTCTTCAAGTGTTAACTCGGCTACATTTTTTCCGAAATAAACTTTTGCTGCGGTCGCAATCCCGTAGGCACCGTTTCCGAAATAAATCTGGTTTAGGTATATTTCAAGAATTTCGTATTTTGAATAATCGCGTTCCAACTGAATTGCAAGAATTACCTCTTTTATTTTTCTGGCGAGTGTTTTTCGTCGTGACAAAAAAATCACCTTTGAAAGTTGTTGGGTGATAGTTGAGGCACCCTCGACCACTTCGCCTGCTTTAACATTTGAAACAAAGGCACCGGCGATTCTATAAGGGTCAATTCCCCAGTGTCTGAAAAAACGGGTATCCTCAATTGCAATAATAGCGTTGAGCATATCTTTTGGGATTTGTGAAAGTGGGACAACGGTTCTCTTTTCCGTAAATAATTCGGCAATCAATTCACCGTTTATATCGTAAATTTTTGTGGTTAAAGACGGGGTATAATTTATTAGTTGGGTTGGGTCGGGAATATCGCCTAAATATTTTGTCAATCGCTCAATAAAAGCAAAAAGTATCACAACTCCAACCGCCAAAAAAATCCATTTTTTCATAATTTGTGGTATCGCCGAGTAGGTTCGCCCGCCACGGCGGATTTTCAACCTTCGGCGAAGAATTTGAATAAAACGCTCAATAAATTGAGCAACTACAACAGCAAATGTAGTTGCCCCCGCCTTGCCGTCGGGCAGGCGATTTATCGGGCATATTTTATTTCATCAAAACGCAGATGTCATTGCGAGGAAGGAGTCCCGATAAAATCGGGACGACTGACGAAGCAATCTCATTGGATTACCACGCCCGCCTGCCATCTGTCGGGCAGGGGACTTCGTCCCCGCTTTGGCGGGGTCATCTGTGAAAATCTGTGAGTATCTGTTGTTACAAGATTTTCTTGAAGTATAGAAAAGTATCCCGCCGAGGCGGGATCTGCCACGAATTTCACGAATTAAAAAGAAAAGAAATTAGTTTTTCGTGTAATTCGTGGCTATTCAGTTTTCTTGATTATATCTCTAACAAACTTATTTGTCAAGTGATAAATTCTCAACTTTTTGCTTGCTCTGTTAGAAATATTTTGTGAGATAGATTGTAACTATAACTTTTCAGCAATTTCTAACAGGGCTTGATTTTTTTATTTTTTTTTGGTAAAATCTTACCGCAGAGACGCAGAGAAAGTCAGAGAACAGAAAGACAGAGATTAGGAAAATGGAAATTAGCCAAGTAGGTTCGCATATGGCGAAGAAATTAGGGAAAATCAAAACCCTAATCTCTTAATCTCTGTCGTTAAAAATCTATGGACATAAACGAGCAACTATCTAAAATAAAGCGAGGTGTCGTTGAAATAATTTCAGAAGAAGAACTTACTGCGAAATTGAAACTTAACAGACCATTGAGAATTAAATTAGGTGTTGACCCGACTTCGCCGGATATTCATCTTGGACATACCGTCGTAATGGAAAAACTCAAGACATTTCAGGATTTAGGGCACAATGTTGTTTTTATTATCGGTGATTTTACAGCCCGTATCGGTGACCCGTCGGGTAGAAGCGAGGCAAGACCTGTTTTGGACGAGAGTGAAATTTTGGACAACGCAAAGACATATCAGGAACAGGTCTTCAAAATTTTAGATAAGGAAAAAACGGAAGTTAGATTTAACAGCCACTGGCTTTATTCATTAGGACTTGACGGTCTTATGGAATTGGCAAAACATTCTACCGTTGCACAGATGCTTGCTCGTGCCGATTTTAATCAGAGATACAAAAGCGGAACCGATATAACAATTCTTGAATTTTTGTATCCGCTGTTGACTGGCTATGATTCCGTTGCAGTAAATTCCGACATAGAACTCGGCGGCACCGACCAGAAATTCAATCTTCTCATGGCGCGCCAAATTCAGAAGGATTATGGCCAACTGCCACAAGTTGTTATGACGATGCCACTTTTAGAAGGCACTGACGGCGTGCAAAAAATGTCAAAGTCATATGGAAATTATATCGGTATTTCGGAAGTACCGTCGGAAATTTTTGGCAAAATTATGTCAATTTCCGACGAACTTATGTACAAATATTTTGAACTTCTCACAAATGAAAATCTGGACGATGTTATCAAAGGTCATCCAAAACAGATGAAGCAGCATCTTGCAAAAATAATAGTAGGTAAATTTTATTCAAAAGAGATTGCTGATAATGCTGAAAATGAATTTAATAAAATATTTGCCGAAAAAGAATTGCCGTCGGTAATAGAAGAATATGTTTCGCAAAAAAAAGAACTAAAAATATCGGAATTGCTGGTAGATGCAGGGCTTTGTTCCAGCAAAAAAGAATCGGAGCGATTGATAAAACAGGGCGGAGTTAAAATCAACGAAGAAAAAATACTGGCTGACAAAATTATAGAAATCAGCGGCGAAATTTTAATCCAGGTCGGCAAAAGAAAATTCAAAAAAGTAAAAATAGGATAAACAATTTTGTCTAAAAAAGAGGGTCTTCGCCGTTTCCTGTGGGTAAAAATGACCAGAAAAACAAGATTCTTTAGGGGCTGTCATTTCTGCGAACAGACTGTGTCGCGCCCGCCTGTGGCGGGCTAATAAATGGTTACTATTGCCAAGCAAGATTGGCCAAAAGTAGGCTCTGTAAGAGCAACTACATTTTTGGATTATGGCACAGTATGTGCGCGAGAATGACACATATGGGTAAAATTCTGCCAAGTTTTTCAGTGGTCTTTTTCGTCTATAAACTGCTGTTTTTTACCCACACGAAAAGGAGAAGAGCCATTAAATTCAAGCAACATTTAATGAAAGTTCGTTTTTCCGCTTGACTTTATGCAAATCTTTATGTAAACTACGGTTGACATATAGTTGACATAAGGAGAACCGGATAATATGTTGAATAATCTTGAAATCAGACCGAGAGTAATGAAAACGCTATCAGAGATTGATTATTTACAGGGCAAAATCACAGGTAGTTCAACAAAAGGAGTATTTGTCCCGGTGGTTCAAAAAGAATCAGCGATAATAATGGCATATGCCTCAACAACAATTGAAGGAAGCACATTGACGCCTCAAGAAGTCAAACAAGTAGCCGACGGTGAAAGACCACGAAAGCCAGAGTTTCATATACAGATGGTTAAAAATTATTTAGATGTTGTCAGATGGATAAGAGAAAAAGAAAATACAAAAGTTATTACGGAAGGCAGTATTTTTACATTGCACAAAATCATCGGTGAGAAAGCAGTTGCCGGTGGTCCTGTCGGTAAATATAGGAAGGTTCAAGTATATGTCGGGGACCACACGCCACCTTCATCTGAAAAAGTGCCGTATCTGATGAGAGAGTTTTTAGAATGGTTGAATAACGAAAGCCACCAATACCATCCTGTCTTAAGTTCTGCTCTTGCCCATTTTGAAATTGCAACAATACATCCATTTCGTGACGGTAACGGTAGAGTAGCCAGAGCATTAGCCATTTGGGAATTGTATCGTCGGGGGTTTGATACTCTGCATGTTTTTACGCTTGACGATATTTTGTTAGAAAACAGAAAATTATATTATTTGCAATTAAGCAACGCAAGAAAACCCGGCGGCTTGGCTGACTGGCTGGAATATATTTCCGATATCACAGCCGAAGGTCTTGCGAGGGCAGTTAATCGTCTTAAATCGGCGCAGGCAACGGAAAAGAAATTACCCTCACTTTCCGAAACGCAAAAGAAATTGCTAATGATATTATCGCAAGATGGTCCCAAAACAATAAAACAACTTACATCGGAACTTTATATTACTCGACAGGGTCTTTACAAGGTATTAAATCCGTTACTAAAAACAAAAAGAATTATACCCGTCGGTACAAGACGCAACAGGCAGTATTCAATTACGGTTTGATTTAAGTAGTGAACTGTCTTTTCGAAGACCTCGCCAAAGTTTTAGTGGCGGGAGACCGTTCAACCGAGACGACAGGGTTTCCTCCCATAATTCGCCCTGCGAATCAAGACAGGGGGGCAGGTGAAGATCCTGCCTACATTACAAAACCAAATTTTTTTTGGAGGTGGATAAAAAATGGTATTAGATGATGTCAAAATATCCGAACTGATAATCAAGCAATTTTCGGAAAAACTGCTTGACGGTCTAATGTCCGATGTTGCTATCGTCGGTGGCGGTCCGGCAGGACTGACGGCTGCTTATTATCTTGCAAAAGAAAATGTAAAAGTAATTCTTTTTGAGAGGAAACTTTCAATAGGCGGTGGGATGTGGGGCGGCGGAATAATGTTTAATGAAATTGTTATTCAAGATAAGGCAAAGAAAATTCTTGATGAATTTGATGTAAAAACAAAAGATATGGGTGGCGGTTATTATTGTGCTGATTCAGTTGAGACGGTTTCAACAATCTGTTCCAAAACATCAAAAGCAGGAGTAAAGATATTCAATCTAATGAGTGCTGAAGATGTTATGATTACAAAGGGAAGGGTCAGCGGATTAGTTATAAATTGGAGTGCTGTTGAAATTGCCAAACTCCATGTTGACCCTATCACAGTAGCATCTAAATATGTTGTAGATGCCACAGGACATCCTGCAGAAATTGCTCATATACTTCAGGATAAAAACGGCTGTAAATTAAAAACAAAAACGGGTAAAATTATGGGTGAAAAAGAAATGAACGCTGATATAGGAGAAAAAAAGATTCTTGAAAACACAAGGGAAATATACCCAGGTGTCTATTCCTGTGGGATGTGTTGTAATGCTGTATTCGGCGACCAGCGGATGGGACCTATTTTCGGCGGAATGCTTATGAGCGGTAAAAAAGTCGCCGAAATTATTTCAGACAGAATCAAAGAATGAAGAAGGGATAAAAAACACTTGACAATTTTATCTAAAAAAGATAATATTTATTATACCCAAGGGGTTAACCCATAAAGTATAATTGAGGTAACTCAATGCAAAATCCGTTTGTTTATGGACAGGAAGTGTTCGGAGAAATATTCTGTAACAGAACAAAAGAAATTAAAGAACTTGTATCAGACATTATAAGCGGACAGAATGTTATTGTCTATTCCCCCAGGAGATATGGCAAGACATCACTTATAAAAGAGGTTCTGAAAAAAGCCGAAAAAGAAGGTGTTGTCGGTATTTATGTTGACCTGTATGCCGTATTAAAAGAAGAAGATTTTGTTTCTATCTATGCTGCCGCCATATCCAAAACGTTATCGGGTTCAATGGAAAAAATAATAAGCAATTTGAAAAATATCTTTAAGTCGCTCCGTCCTAAAATAGTAATTAATCCACAAGGTGATACAGAAATCGGTGTGGATTTAATCAAAGATACTAATATGATGATAGAAGATGTCGGAAGTGCAGTAAAAAGGTATGCAGATAAATATAAAAAACAGGTGGTTGTTGTTTTTGATGAATTTCAGCAGATAGGTTTGCTTGGCACAGACAAAATAGAAAAACGCCTTCGGGGAATTGTGCAAACACACGGTAGAAAAGTATCCTATATTTTTATGGGCAGTAAAAAACATTTGATTTATGATATGTTTTCCAATCCCAACCGACCTTTTTATAAAATTGGCAGACATTATCCCATAGGTAAAATATCATCGGATAAATTAACATCTTTTGTTGTTGAAAGGTTTAAATCTACCGGGATGAATATACCTGAAAATATTGCCAAAAAAATTGTAGATATAGCCGAATGTCATCCGTATTATGTGCAACATTTGGGTAGTTCAGTGTGGAAACTTGCTGAACATAAGCGGATTGATGAAAAAACAGTTGAGGATGCTTTAACACTTACTCTCGCTGAAGAAAAGAGTGCATACAGTAATATCTGGGATGAACTTTCTCTGAACCAGAAAAAAGTGTTGAAAATGCTTGTAGAATCGGGGCAGGAGAATAAAATATATTCAATTGAGAACCTTCAAAAATTTAATCTAACTGCTTCGGTTGTTCAAAAGACAATAAAAAGTTTGTTATTGAAAGAATTAATTGATAAATCCAACGGTTCATACAATATAAATGATGTATTTTTTAAGCAATGGCTGATAAGAATTTGAAGATATACTTCTATTTTTGAAACAGGAAAATTCAAAAAGATAATAGAAACGAAACCGTAATCCCATAAGGGTGATTTGTTTGTAGGGAAAACCGACAAAATATTTTATGACATTATCGGAATTTAAAAGTAAACTGACAGCGATTGAGAAATTAGGTTTTGTGCAATCAAAGCGAAAAAACAATACAGGAATTGGGTACACGATTGAAACGCTTTTGGATATTAAAGAAAACAATATCAAACTTCCCGATCTCGGAAAGATTGAGTTGAAATCAAAACGGAAAAACGTTTCTTCATTTATAACGATGTTCACTTTTAATAGTGGAGTTTGGAAAATTCATCAATCGGATGTTATCAAAACTTATGGCTACAAAGACAAGCAGAAACGAAAGGCATTGAAATGTTTTGTTCGTGTTATACCAAACGCACAAGGACTTTATTTGAAAGTAACGAAGCAATCGCTTCAAATGTATCACACCGACAAAACTTTGATTGCTGAGTGGGACGCAACAATTTTATTGAAATACTTTTCAGCAAAACTACCCTCACTCATTTTAGTTCTTGCTAATACCCGTAGAGATGAAAATGACAAAGAAGAATTTCATTACAACGAAGCATACTTATTGAAAACTCCAAGCAAAAATGGATTGCTAAAATTGATAGAGCAAGGTTTCGTAGTTGTAGATTTGAGGATGCACTTAAATCCATCGGGTGCAGTTAGAAATAGAGGAACGGAAAAAAATCTTATTCAATGTTTTGCCGAAAAAACAAAATTACTATGAAAAAATATACAGACAATTCTTGGGATTTCAGGACAGCGGATACAAAAGTTTTCACTCATTGCTTCCACAATTATCCAGCAATGATGATACCTCAAATTGCAGGAAGATTGATTGACCGTTTAGGAAAGAAAAATGATGTTTTGTTTGACCCCTATTGCGGAACAGGAACTTCAGTTGTTGAAGCAAACTTGCGTGGTATAAGCGGAATTGCAACAGACATAAATCCTTTAGCCCGACTAATCACAAAAGCAAAGTCAACTGTAATTCCATTACAAGTTTTAGATTTTTATTTAAAGGATTTCAACGATTTTATTTTTCAATACAAATTCGGAATTAAAAATGAAACAATAGAGATTCCATATTTCCAAAATGTTGATTTTTGGTTTACTCCGCAAGTGAAACAACATTTAGCAAGGATTAAAAACTACATCGACAAAATTGAAGATGAAAATGTGATTGCCTTTTTCAAAGTTGCGTTTAGCGAAACTATTAGAGAAAGTTCGCTGACAAAAAATAGTGAATTCAAATTAGTGCGAATGAAAGAAGGGCAACTAAAAAAATTTTCTCCAGATGTTTTCACAATTTTTGAAAGAAAAATTTTCAGAAATAGAAACGGCTTGAAAAATTTCATTGAGCAAGTTAAAGCACATAAGAAAAATCAGATTTGTGACTTTAATACAATTAACGATATCCCAAAGAAAATTATCAAGGAAGGAAGCATTGATTTGATTGTTACCTCGCCACCATATGGAGATAGCAAAACTACTGTTGCATATGGACAATTTTCACGACTTTCAAATCAGTGGTTAGGACTTAAAAATGCAAATCAGGTTGACAATAATTTAATGGGAGGTAGACGAGCAAAGAATTATGAAAAGTTTGGCGTGAAAGAGTTGGACAAACAAATTGAGAAAATAGGGAACAAAGACGAGAAGCGAGCGTTAGATGTAATTAGTTTTTACCACGATTACAAAATTTCAATTTCAAATGTTGCTAAGACAATTAAACCAGGATGCAACATTGCATATGTTGTCGGAAACAGACGAGTGAAAGATGAGGAACTTCCAACAGATATTGCTACTGCAAAGTTTTTTGAGCAACACAATGTTACGCATATAGAAACAATCATTCGCAACATTCCGAGCAAGCGGATGCCAAAAGAAAACAGTCCGACAAATGTTACTGGCGCAAAGAATACCACTATGAATTGCGAGTATATTGTTGTATTGAAAAAGCCGAACTGCTAACAACTGGATTGAACGCTTATGTACATAAATTATAGTATCGGAATTTGGAAGATTTGTCCCAACTGAAGTGGGGAATAAATTATGCCCGACCCCGATTTTATCGGGGCATGTTTTAGTCGGCTAACTTATTAAAATGACTAACAGGAACTCTAAAAAGGAGGATAGTAAAATGGTATTAGATGATGTCAAAATATCCGAATTAATAATCAAGCAATTTTCGGAAAAGTTGCTTGATAGTTTGAAGTCCGATGTTGTCGTAGTTGGCGGTGGCCCGGCCGGATTAACGGCTGCTTATTATCTTGCAAAAGAAAATGTAAAAGTAATTCTTTTTGAGAGGAAACTTTCAATAGGCGGTGGGATGTGGGGCGGCGGAATAATGTTTAACGAAATCGTCATTCAAAATAATGCAAAAAAAATTCTCGATGAATTTGATGTAAAAACAAAAGATATGGGTGATGGTTATTATTGTGCTGATTCGGTTGAGACGGTTTCAACAATTTGTTCCAAAGCATCAAAAGCAGGAGTAAAGATATTTAATTTAATGAGTGCTGAAGATGTTATGATTACAAAGGGAAGGGTCAGCGGATTAGTTGTAAATTGGAGTGCTGTTGAAATTGCCAAACTCCATGTTGACCCTATCACAGTGGGAACAAAATATGTTATAGATGCAACAGGCCATCCAGCAGAAGTTGCCCATAAACTTCAGGACAAAAATGGTTGTAAATTAAAAACAAAAACTGGTAAAATTATGGGAGAAAAAGAGATGAATGCCGAAATAGGGGAGAAAAAGATTCTTGAAAATACAAAAGAAATATATCCGGGGGTCTATTCATGTGGGATGTGTTGTAATGCTATATTTGGTGCACAGAGAATGGGTCCTATTTTCGGTGGAATGCTTATGAGTGGCAAAAAAGTTGCAGAAATTATTTCAGATAGAATGAAAAAATAAGTGGCTGACTTTTAATTCGGATTGACAAAAAAAATTCAAGAAAATGAAATATGAAAAAGAAAATAGCATTAAAATGGTTTAAACAAGCCCTACATGACTTGGATATGGCAGAAAAGAATATTGATATTGGTGGCTATGATGTATCTGCTTTTCTTGCGCACCAATCTGTAGAAAAATTGCTGAAAACAATTTTTATTTTATCGGGGAAGAATGTTCCGAGAACCCATTATCTTGATGATATGGCAAGAACACTTAAATTAAACAAAGAAGTTACCGATGTGGTATCAGATCTTACGGTAGATTATGCTTTTTCAAGATATCCAGATGTATCTGAAAATGTTCCATATGAGGAGTACACGAAGGAAATATCGAAAGAAAAGGTAGGAATTGCAAAGGAAATATTTGAGGCATTAAAAAAATATTATGAGAGTTTACTGAAAGAGGAAAAAAATGATTGACCAATGGATACTAAAATTTAAAAAGAATGCTTTGCCAAGCATTATGAAAGAATTTGAGCCAAATAAAGTCATTATGTTTGGTTCAAGAGTAAATGGTACAGCAAAAAGAAATTCGGACTTAGATATTATTTTAGTTTCCGATTATTTTGTTAATATACCATTTTTAAAGAGAATGTCCATTGCACTAAAAAAAATAGCATTTCCAAAACATATTGACTATCTGTGTTACACACCCAAAGAGTATAAAAAGATAAAGAACGAATCTTCTATAATAATGGATGCTTTAAAAAATTCAATGGAAATTGTAATATAGTTGCAATCATTGTTGTATTTTGAATTTCGCCTGATTATTCAAGGTTTGAACAGAAGCCTGACACTATTTTTTTGCTCTATTTGTTCCATTTTGCCTGAATGCTAACAAAAAGTGGAAATAAAGGTAATTCCATTATACGAGGAGCTTTTATTATGAAAAAATATTTTTTATTATTCTTTTTTTTCTCGCTACTAAACAATACTTTAATCTGGGGAGGAAAACTTCCGGATAATATAGTTTTGTCTGTTATGTATTTTGATAATACTTCTAAAAATTTGGAATTTGATTGGATGAGAAAAGGTGTTGCTGATTTGATTATTAGTGATATCTCTAAAACTAAACAGATACAAGTCGTTCAAAGGGAAAATCTACAAAAAGTATTAGTAGAACAAAAACTTGCACTTTCAGGTGTTATAAATAAAGACAGTGCAATTGAAGTGGGAAATACCTTGGGTGCAAATGTTGTTTTATTAGGGTCATTTATTATTTTTGACGACAAAATAAATATAGATGGTCAGATTATTGACATAAAAACTTCTGAAATTATGGATAGTGTTAGAACTACCGGAAATGTTTCAAATTTTTTGTTAGTAGAAAAAAAATTCAGTATAGAATTGCTAAAAACATTAGGCGTTAAATTAACACCGGAGAATCAAAAAACAATTGAACAACTGGAAACGGAAAATTTAGACGCTGTCAAATATAATTATGAAGGTATTAGTGCAGTAGATGACGAGCAAATTAAAAAAGCGTTGGAATTGTTCAAAAAGGCAACTCAAATGGCTCCGGAATATAAATCAGCTCAAGAGAATTATGCTTATTTCTCAAAGAATGTGTCTGGAGAAAATATATTTTCTGAAGCATTTTCACAACTTAGTAACAAAACTGATTTTTTAACTACTTCTAAAAAATTACTTAAAGATTTAGCGGATGAAATAATTAAAAATGGGTTTGTAATTAAAATAGGAGAACCAAACATTTCAACAAATTTAAACGATTTCGATAATATTACTGTTAAAGTAAATGTAGAAATTTCCCTTGATGATAGTGTTAGAGAAAAGATTTATCAAGTAGAAAAAACATTAGAAGGGTCAGTAATATTTCTTGACGAAGGTATTCATTGTATTGCCTTTAAGGGAGACGGTGCTGGTATTGATAATGAAAAAGAAGCAGAATACGGATTAAACATGTATTTTTATAATCTTTTATGTGACATGGAAATTATCTTTACTTTTGTAGATAGCAATGGTCATATTATTGCCGGAAAATCATATGGGAATTCTAAAAAATTTGATAATGTGTCGTCCATTGTTGATGTATCTCCCTTTTTTGTAACAGGTATAAGGAAAGGTGAACCTGGATTTTATCTGGTGTCCTTTATGGGGAAATCAATAGAAATTTCCATTGTATTACCCTTGTTACCCTTGGCAGAAGCAAAAAAATTATCATCAATTAAATCTAAAGTAAAAAACGGGAGCAGACGGGGAGAAGATATTAGTAGTGGAGAGAGAATTACAGAAGAATATAAATCTACAACAGAATATAAATCTATATCTAAAGCTATGCATTTCCGAGGGAATTTAAGAAATGCCTTAACTATTTATTATGACCAGAACGAAGGAAATTATCCCAGTTCCCTTGAGGAACTTAAAAAAGAGTATATTGATAGGAATATAACTCCAGAGTTGGTGTCCCAGGGGTTCCTTCCCCCTAAAAAACAAAAGTACATTGATAATATACCCATTGTTAAATTGAATATTTCGGAAAACTGGGAAGGCAATGGTAAGAATACAGTTAAGATGGTTACTTCCTCTTCTTATATTGATTCTTATAGTTTAGCAGAAGAGAATTTAAGAACATATGTTGATAATACGACTACATGGTTATATGACTGGACTACAGGAATAGTTATTTTAAATTGTAATTACTTTTGGAAAGAGAAAAATAAAAGATTATGTGATTTTTAAAAACAGTTGTGGCAGTAAAAAATTAACGAGAACGGGAGGAACAAATGGCAAAAGGGAAACGGGTGGTTAAGGTTACTGTTCCATATACTGATGGAAAGAAAAAAGGAACTTGTCTTATCACGACTAATGGTATAAAGTGGAGACCTGCTAATAAAAGATATATGAAATTATTAAGGTGGGCTAAAATTGAACAATTCTGTAAGTAGGTAGAAAATCATTTTTATCCGTTCAAAATAGAGAGATAGAAAGAATTGCCGAGGATATAATAACTGTGCAAGAGTGAGATAAAAAATAAAAGGAGGAAACATGCCGCATAGAAAAAGTAAAACACCAAATGACCCAAAAATCCACAGGGAAAAAGCCGAAGAATACATTAAAAAATGTGTTCTAAAAAATCATTTAATGGGGAATAAAGTAAAGGAATTATTCGATTATATGAAAGGAGTTCTTGGTGATTTTCCGACCGTAACATGGAAATTTAAAGAAACATCTTTTATTAACATCCAATTTCGTTTACGTGATAAAAAGACGGAAAGATGGAGAGACTTCCTTTTACTATCAGGATATAGTGACACCAAAAATATTCCAAGAATTCACATGTGTGTAATAAAAAGATATGTAAAACCGGAATATGAAACATTATTTCCAATTGTCAATGATTATCATGGCAGAAGACATGGTGTGGTGGTATATGAAGAAGGTCTACTGAAGTTTTCAATAAAAATAGAAAAGTATAAATCAGTATTGAAAAGTATAGCCAAAGAAAATAGTTATTATCCATTGCCAGTATCTGAAAGTAACATAGATTAATTGATAATAACGACTAAGGGATGGTTCTGATTAAAGTGGCGTAAATACTTGAACGAATTTGACAAAAGTATGAATAAAACAAATCCAGATGTCTATTTAATAGCCGGCTCAAATGGTGCAGGAAAAACAACATTTGCACGAGAATTTCTTCCTAAATTTGTCGGCAATGTGGATTTTATAAATGCCGATTTAATCGCCCAGGGACTTTCACCGTTTGCTCCTGAAAAAGTTACTATCCAATCTGGCAGATTAGTGTTAAAAAGAATTCACGAACTTTTTAGAGAACGAAAAACATTTGCTTTTGAAACAACTTTGTCAGGTCGTTCGTATTCTATTTTACTTCGTCAGATGAAATCTGCTGGGTATCGCATACATATGTATTATTTATGGATTCCCAACTTTCAGCTTGCTATAGAAAGAATAAAAAACAGAGTGTTGGAAGGCGGGCATAATGTCCCTGCTTCCGATGTTAAACGTCGTTTTTCAAGAACATTGTATAATCTTTTTCATATTTACATAGATTTGATAGATTGTCTTGTTATTTTTGACAACTCGTCCACAAAACCCCGAGCAATTTTTGAAAAAACAAAAGAAGGTTATCAATACATTAACAAAAAACTTTTTGAGAGGATAAAGATGGAGGTGGAATAGAATGAAAAAAAAAAATGTTTACAAATTATCGTCCGAAGGAAAAAAAGCCGAATGGGCAATCAAAAAAGCAGTTGCGGGAGTGATTGCAGACCACAAGTCCAAAGGAATACCAATTGTGGTGTGGGAGAAGGGAAAAGTAGTAAAATTAAATCCTCAAAAATATTTTTAGATAGAGATATAAAATAGGTGTTAGCAAAATTTTCAAAATAGGAGGGTAGAGCAATGGCGAAGATTGATTTTGGTGGGGTTATGGAAGAAGTTGTTACAAGGGACGAATTTCCGTTGTCAAAAGCACAGGAAGTTCTGAAAAATGAAGTTGTTGCCGTAATCGGATATGGTGTTCAGGGACCGGCGCAATCACTGAATATGAGGGATAACAAAATAAATGTTATAATTGGACAGAAACCCGAAGAAAAAATATATTGGGATAAAGCCGTTAAAGACGGTTGGATACCCGGTAAAACTCTTTTCAGTATTGAAGAAGCGGCACAAAGAGGAACAATAATACAGTATCTGATTTCCGATGCAGGTCAAATGGCATATTGGCCGAAATTAAAACCGTTGCTTACAAAAGGAAAGGCATTGTATTTTTCACACGGGTTTTCAATTGTCTACAAGGACCAGACAAAAGTTATCCCGCCAAAAGATATTGATGTTATATTAGTTGCACCGAAGGGCTCTGGATTATCGGTAAGAAGGAATTTTTTGAATGGCAGCGGAATAAATTCAAGTTTCGCCGTTTTTCAAGATGCTACTGGTAAAGCCATGGATAGGACACTTGCTCTCGGTATTGCCGTTGGTTCTGGCTTCCTTTTCCCGACAACTTTTGAAAAAGAGGTTTACTCAGACCTTACCGGTGAGAGAGGAACCTTGATGGGTGCGTTAGCCGGTATAATGGATGCACAATATAATCTTTTGAGAAAACACGGACACAGTCCGTCTGAGTCGTTCAACGAAACCGTTGAAGAACTTACGCAGAGTTTGATACGACTTGTTGCCGAAAACGGTATGGATTGGATGTTCGCCAACTGTTCAACGACTGCTCAGAGAGGTGCTCTTGATTGGATGCCTAAATTCAGGAAAGCGGTAGAGCCGGTATTTGAAGAATTATACAACAAAGTTCACAATGGTGAAGAAACAAAGAGAGTAATTGAAGCAAACGGCGCTTCTGATTATAGAGAAAAATTAGATAAAGAATTAAAACAGATTAGGGACTCCGAAATGTGGAGAGCAGGCGCTGCTGTACGGTCATTAAGACCTGAAAATTTGGGAAAAAAGTAGTAATTGCTCGGGAGAGGTAATTGGGGTCAGACATTGAAAGCAGAATTGAGGCGAGACAAAGGAAAGAAAAAGACGGTGGAGTAAAAATTGAGCATAACAAAAAAATGAACCAGACCCAGACAGGGAGTTAGTTATTTTTGTTGAAAAATGGATGACAACAAAACGAGTCAATTACCGTAAAATGGCATTTGAATCATATAACATACTGTGTGCACACTGCGGTTTCGGTATACCATCAGTTCTGGAAGTTGCTCATGTTGATGGTGATAGGAACAATAATGAGGTGAACAATCTTGTCATTCTTTGCCCCAATTGCCACAAAATGCATGATCTGAATCTAATATCCTCTGAAACAATCAAGATAATGCGTGATCGCCCGAAGGTTGTTGACTGGCATAAACGAATGAAAGATGCGGGCAGAAAGGCTGCTGAAACAAGAAGAAAAAACAAAGAAAAGTCATAACAAATCAATCCAGCGAATGGCAAAAAATCGTCGCCGCTGAGATTAAACGTTAGACAATAAAAGGAGGATAAACATATGCCAGTTATAGCCAGATTTTACGGAGTTATAATCAAGATGTACTTCAGTCAAAGCGAACATGGCGTTCCTCATTTTCATACAATTTACGGAGAGTTCAATGCTGTTTTTGCTATAGAATCATTGGAGATGATTGAAGGGGATTTGCCTGGCAGAGCTCAACGGCTTGTCAAAGAATGGGCTGGTTTTTACCAAAAAGAATTGTTGGAAATGTGGAATCGTCAGGAATTTAAGCAACTTCCTGGATTGGAGTAAACTTTATATGGAACAGATACCCAGAATTAAAACTGTAAAAACCATTGGTGGGGTACGGTTGCTTGTTACTTTTGATAGCGGAGTTAAGAAAATTTATGATTGTGAGTCTCTTCTTGCCAGATCGCAGTTTCATTTGCTCGGGAGTCCTGCCTTTTTCAATGCCGTCCATGTTGATACAGGTGGTTATGGTATTTCGTGGAGTGATGATATTGACCTGAGTGAATATGAACTTTGGACAAATGGCAAAACAGCGACTAACAAATTACTCAAAACGGAAGTAGCATAAAACTATACTAATAAAATATGGATAGTTACTGTTAAATGTCTAACTATTCGTTGCAGTGGACGGCGAGTACGTCGCCGCTGAACTCAGTCGGTAGAGGGAAACAAATATGAAAAAGATTGATTATAGAAAAGAACTGAAACAACTTTATTTCGCTTCGACAAAGGAACCAACAATTGTAAAAGTTCCGGCTATGAATTTTCTTATGATTGATGGTAAGGGACATCCTTCAGAACAGGAATTTCAAGATGCAGCAGGCACTATTTATCCTGTAGCTTATACAATGAAATTTATGATTAGACCAAGAATAGATATTGATTATAGGATAATGCTACTTGAGTTGCTATGGACACTCAATCGAGAAAGAAAAACCTTTAGGTGGACAATGCTACAAATGCAACCCAAATATGTAACAAAACAATTATATAACGAAGCTTTGGAAAAATTGGCATTAAAACAGACACTTCCCTCAATCTTAAAACTGAGATTTGAAAAATTTGATGAAGGGTTATGTGCCCAAATAATGCATAAAGGTCATTATGAAAAAATGAATGAAACATTGGAGATATTACTCAATTTCATTAAAAGTAAAGGATATTCATCTATGAAAGATACTCATGATATCTATTTAAATGATTTCCGAAAGACAAAACCAGAAAATTTGAAAACAATCGTGAGGTTGAAAATTAACAAAACCCTCTAACAAATCGGTGCAGTGGACGGCGAGTACGTCGCCGCTGAGATCTATCGTTAGAATATAAGAACAATTAAGGAGATTATATGGAAACATTAACAGTTTCGCCAAAGTTTCAAGTTGTGATTCCTCGCATAATTCGTGAATCGCTCGGTGTTTGTCCAGGACAGAAAATTCAAGTTATTCAATACGAAAATCGCATTGAACTGATTCCTCTGAAGGCAGTCAAGGAAATGCGTGGTTTTCTCAAAGGTATTGATACAACAGTAAATCGGGAGGCAGACCGCATATGAATATCGTGGATTCTTCCGGATGGCTTGAGTATTTCGCTGATGGTCCAAACGCAAATTTCTTTACACCCGCAATTGAGAACATATCTAAATTAGTTATTCCCTCAATTAGCATTTATGAGGTATTTAAGCGTGCGATCCAACAATGTGATGAGTGTAATACTTCACAATTTCGGTAACGGTTTCTCAGGATTTTTTGTATAATGATATTATTGAAAAACCCATCTTTTTCACTTAAAGGCAGTTTTTTAACGGTTATCAGTTTCAATCAGACCGCAAAACTCCTCGCTTTGCTCGTCGGACATTGCGGTCAAAACGATTTCAACTGATAACCTAAAACTGCCAAATCGTTCAAAAGATTGGGGTTTTTCAACGATATCATAATATCCCTGCCTTCCGCTTGCGAAAAGACAAGGAGCAAATGCTGATGCTGAAACAAGTTCAGTATGACACCTTATGATAAACTAAAACGGGTTGCCAAGTTGTTGCCGAAATTGTGAACCAGTACAGTGATAGGAATAGACAGTTCGCAAGGAATAATTAAATGCAAAAGATTAAATATCGTGCGGTTTTTAAGAGCAGCGGATGGATTTTTGCTGTCTGGGGAATAATCGTTGCGTTAAAAGGATTATACGATGTTTTCGTCGGACTTCCTGAATCCGAATTTGTTCCGCTTGTAAAATGGTCAAAATACGCCGGCTTTGAAGTCGTTTATGGACTTGCATGTATTCTAATTGGACTTGTGATTTTTGAATTCTCTAAACGACTCCCGGAAATCCGCGAAACAAACGCAGAACCTGAACGCTAAACCGACGCTAATAGTTTCGCGTTAGTTCTGCGGTATCTATATGAAACCATATTCAAAAAAACTCAATTATTTAGTGGCGGTATGTTTGTTGCTGAACTCATCTTGCGCCACGGGTTTGTTAAAAGTAAAATATCTGGAAAACGATGATTACTCTTCGTTGCAGGATATTTCATATACTCCAACAGACATTAATAATACAACAAACAAGATACAAACATTAAGGGAACGGATACAACGCTATGACGATAAACTTACAGATAAAGATTATGATGATATAATTAAAGAACTGACTCCGATTGTAGAAGAGTACAAAAAACACTCAGCTGCCGTAAATGTAATCAATAAAGACAACGGCACAATAGTAATCCCGCCAAAAACCAAATTGACATTAAAGTTGAATACTTATTGCCTATCTTCTCAAAAAGCGTCACCAAGCGATGATGAACCATATATTCTTACGAACAGAGTTCCAGATATCCCGCTCTATTCCGAGATAATGCGATATACCAATACAAAAGAGGCAGTTGACCAACATCTCAAACAAAATGTTATATGGAATCTGCAGAATAAAGTAAAATTTGAAGATTTGCCGAGTGACCAGCGGGAACTACTGCTTAAGGTAGATAAAAATGCTTATTTGAAAGTCAACAATTATTTCAAGGAAGTTGCCAAAGAAGGACTTGGGAAACTTATTGGTAAATACTTACCGTCGGAAGTGGAAAGTGTAAAAGAAGTAGTGGAAATAATAAAGGGAAAAGTTTATGATTACCATGAATATGCAAAAAGAATTGAAAACTTAAATTCAAAGTATAAAAAGCCAAACAATGATAAACCAGTTAAAGCGGAAGGTTATGAAATCTACGCATTGGTAAAAGCCAATGGTTATTCAAATGCAACAGTCACTTTTGTAAATACAACCGATAATCCGATTGAGATAAATTCATATTTCGAACCTTTAAGAAAGGACGTCCAGTCGCTTGGTTTTGACGTCCCTGATTTTAACAAATATTACAATAATCTTCAATACGAATTTACCTATTTACTCGGGGATATTTTAAGTTTGATTGGATATGGTGGATTAGGAGATGCAAAGACGTTAGTAGAGAACGTAAAGAATATTGACAGAATTTACGATATAATAACCGCCTGTAAAAATAAAACCAATGCTTTCAACCGTACATATAAAGAATTTGGATATAGTAAAGACGACGACACAAGTAATGCATTTTTGCACGCATATTGGAATGCAATAATGACGAGAGATGTTGGCTATGATTTTGCAAAAGAAATCGCCGATAATCATGAATTAAACCGTGAGCCGGATAATGAAGCTTCTATAGAAATGGATTTGTGGAACAATAGTATTGGCAGAGACATATGCAGTAGATTAAAATATCAAGGTATAATTGATGATGATTTATATGCAAAGGAGATACTTGATAACATGGATAAGTTGATACAAAAGCCAAAAAAACAAAAATGAAAACTGTTTTAATATCTTTTTTCTGTACTCTGTTGTATTTGAGCCCATTATTGTTAAGATATGTTGTTCCAATTGATTTTTTTTCAAGTGTTTCCAATTTTTTCTACATAATATCTTTAATTGTCATATGTATTGTTTCACCAATTTTAGGTATAATATCAATACCTGTAATTATATTCAGGGCAACTAAAAAACATAAACAGAGTTGGTTTTTTGTTTCATTTTTAACAATATTTTTTACAACAGTTTTTTTTATGTCATTGAGTTTCTTTTTACGAAATTACATTTTAGGAGGTTTGCCAATTGGTTCAAATTTGCTTAAATTTAATTCAATAGAATGGAAGGCAAAATCTTCTGGAGAAGATGTAAATGGTATAAGTAAAAGGGAAAAAATGCTTAAAGACATTGTGGTAAATATTTTGCCAGGCAAAAGTAGGGATGAAATGGAAAAACTTCTTGGTCCGTCTTTAGAGGCAACCTATTTCAAAGATAGTGGCAGGGATTTAATATATTTTCTTGGTCCTGAAAGGGCCAGTTTGTTTAATATTGATTCTGAATGGCTTCTTATATGGTTTGATGAAAATGGAAAATTTGAAAAATATAAAATAGTAAATGATTAAACAATAAAAAAACACGGAACAGACACAGGACAGTTCCGTGGTATTTATATGAAACCATATTCTAAAAAACTTGGCAAATTGCCGCCTTATATTTTTTCAATAATAAACACTCTGAAAAAAGAGGCGCATTCAAAAAATTTAGATGTTATTGATTTGGGTATGGGGAATCCAGATCTTCCGACCCCGGATTTTATTATTGAGCGGCTTATTGACACGGTAAAGAATCATCCCGGCACGCATCGCTATCCTCAGGCGAAGGGAATGCCGAAATTGAGAAAAGCGATTTGTGACTGGTACAAGAAAAGATTTAATGTTGAATTGAATCCTGACAATGAGGCACTTGTTTTAATTGGCTCCAAAGAGGGAATTGCCCATATGTGTATGGCGCATCTGGATCCCGGCGATATCGCACTTGTGGCAAATCCTGCGTATCCAGTGCATCTTAACGGTGTAATTTTGGCTGGTGGAAAAATTCACAATATGCCGATTATGGCGAAAAATAAATGGCTGCCCGACTTGACAAAGATTCCGGAAAAAGTTGCCCGTCGTGCGAAACTGATGTTCCTGAATTACCCGAACAATCCTACAAGTGCTACTGTAGATGATTTGTCTTTTTTTAAGGAAGTGGTTCAGTTTGCAAAAAAATACGATATAATCGTCTGTCACGATAACGCATATTCCGAAGTTACTTTTAATGGATATGTTGCACCGTCATTTTTACAGACACCCGGTGCAAAAGATGTAGGAGTAGAATTTTACTCGCTTTCCAAAACATACAATATGGCCGGTTGGCGTGTTGGATTTTGTCTCGGCAATTCAAAAACTATCGCACCGTTAGAAAAACTCAAGTCGTTTATTGATTACGGTGTTCCTACATTTTTGCAGTTGGCAGCAGTTACGGCACTAAATTCAGCCGATGATGTTATGAAAGAAACGCTTGAAGAGTATAAAAAAAGAAGGGATAAATTTTGTGACGGGTTGAATAAACTCGGATTTATCGTTGAGAAACCGAAAGCAACAATGTATCTTTGGGCGAAGTTGCCGGAAAAATTTAGTAAAGGTGGTTCGTTGAAATTTTCAGAAGAACTTATTAAATCCACGGGCGTCGTCTGTTCGCCTGGAACAGGTTTTGGTAAATACGGTGAGGGATATGTGAGATTTGCATTGGTCACACACTTCAACAGATTTCACGACGCATTATTGCGTCTGAAAACATTTGTAAGGGGCTGATTTCAACGATAAAAAAAGCGATAACAACGATGAAGAAATATCGCTGTAATCGTGTTGTTAATCGCTGTAATCTGGTTTTATATGAAAAATGTTAATATAGGGATTATTGGTTGTGGCACCGTCGGACTTAATGTCGTTAAAATTTTAGAAAAACACTCAGATATCATAAAAAAGAAAGTAGGTTGCAGTATCAATATAAAATGGGTATGCGATAAAGATACATCTAAACTTAAACAACTAAATTTACCAACCGAAAACATCACAACAGACATCAATAAAGTAATTACTGACCCGTCGGTGGATATTATTGTTGAATTAATCGGCGGTGTGGATATTTCTAAAAAAATAGTTATTGAAGCGATGAATCGTGGCAAGCACATTGTAACTGCCAACAAAGCGTTGCTTTCAAAATGCTGGGACGAAATTTTCTCTATGGTGTTAAGAAAAAAAGTTTTGGTATATTTTGAAGCAGCAGTTGGTGCTGGGATACCGGTTATACAGTCATTAAACGAAGGACTTGCTGCAAACAGTATACGATCAATCGTCGGCATATTGAACGGCACGACCAATTTCATACTTACAAAGATGACAGACGCAGGACTTGGTTTTAACGAGGCGTTGAAACTTGCACAGAAATCTGGTTTTGCCGAAGCGAACCCATCTCTTGACCTTGATGGTTCTGATGCCGCACAAAAACTTTCAATATTAGCGTCACTTGCGTTTGGTAATCATCTGCCATTTGAAAAAATTTACCGTGAAGGAATATCAGACATAAGTCCTGTTGACGT
Source organism: Elusimicrobiota bacterium (assembly GCA_043802785.1). GTDB lineage: Bacteria > Elusimicrobiota > UBA8919 > UBA8919 > UBA8919 > JAZDKR01. The sequence continues at coordinate 13,099 of JAZDKR010000012.1, read as the reverse complement.
AAAATATGCCAAAGCAGAGTTTGGTTATGTGTTGAAACTTTTAGCTTCAGTGAAAAATGAAAACGGTAAAATTTCTGCGACTGTTTATCCGACACTTATTGATGCCGAGCATCCGCTGGCTGCGGTTGAAAACGAGTACAATGCGATTTATATTGATGGTGATTCCTGTGGTGACATAATGCTTTATGGGAAAGGGGCTGGTGGACCTGCTGCTGCAAGTGCAGTTGCATCGGATATAATTTATCTTGCAACAAATATTTTTTACGGCACCGCTGGAAAATTTCCATTTATTTTATATGACAAAAAAATAAAATTGAATATAAAACCGGTTGAAAAAATAGAGTCAAAATATTATATGAGATTTTCAACCGCCGACAAACCTGGTGTTCTTTCAAAAATTTCCGGGATTCTGGGAAAAAACAATGTTTCCATTTCCGCATGCTTCCAGGAAGAACGCCATAAAAAGCATGCCGTTCCGGTTTTAATACTTACACATCAGACGAAAGAAGGCAACATAAGAAAAGCATTAAAAATAATTGATGAGTTGCCGATTGTTAAGTCAAAAACAGTAATGTTCAGAATAATGGAATGAAAAACAAAAACCAGATTTTTTCGCTTGACGATGTTTTTTTAACGCCGAAAAAATCTAAAATTGATAAACTCGCAACGACTGTCGTCGTTACTCAGACATATCAATTTTTTAACGATTTTTTCGGCTAAAAACATCTATATTGCTCAAAAATCTGGTTTTTGTCTGGAATGGGAGCGGTGAAAGGCAAAGTCGCTCGGAACGAATAAGTCGCAAATAGAGGCTCTTCAGAAATTTCTTGTTCGCTACCAGTGAACCTACTTGGCTTCGCTCCGCGATTAAAAAAGGTAAGAAAATGATTTACAAAGGAATAATTGAACGGTACAGAAAATTTTTGCCGGTAACAGATAAAACGCCGATCATTACGCTTTACGAAGGCAATACGCCACTCTTACGTGCAAAGAATTTAGAATCCGCATTAGGCGGACTCAATCTCAATCTCTATCTCAAATTTGAAGGCGCAAATCCTACGGGCTCATTCAAAGACCGCGGGATGACCATGGCAATCTCAAAAGCGGTTGAAGAGGGAAGCAAAGCGGTAATATGTGCTTCAACCGGAAATACTGCGGCTTCTGCGGCAGCTTATGCGGCGAAAGCAGGACTAAAATGTTCCGTTATAATTCCGGACGGTTCAATCGCTCTCGGAAAACTTTCTCAGGCGATGATGCACGGTGCAAAGGTTATCGCCCTCAAGGGAAATTTTGACGATGCCCTGAAAATTGTCCTTGAAATTACGGAAAAATATCCAATAACGCTTGTGAATTCATTAAATCCTTATCGGATTGAAGGGCAAAAAACTGCTGCGTTTGAAATTGTAGATTTTCTGGGTCGTACACCGGATTATCATTTTATACCCGTCGGCAATGCTGGAAATATCACCGCGTATTGGAAAGGATACAAGGAATATAGTGTAAAGTGTAAAGTGACAAGTGTAAAGAAAAAAATTAACACCTTACACCTTACACCTTACACTGACTTACCAAAAATGATGGGTTTTCAGGCGTCAGGTGCCGCACCAATTGTCCGAGGAAAACCGATAAAAAATCCGAAAACAATAGCAACAGCAATAAAAATCGGCAACCCTGCATCTTGGAAAAAAGCGGAAGAGGCAAGAGATGAATCGAAAGGCGTAATTGATATGGTTACCGATGCTGAAATCATAAAAGCATACAAATTACTTGCCTCGCTTGAAGGAATTTTCGTTGAACCCGCCTCCGCCGCCTCCCTCGCCGGCCTGATAAAATATATTCAGAAAAGTTTTTTAACCCAATCTCCCAATCTCCCAATCTCCCAATCTCTTGTTGTTGTTTGCACCTTAACCGGTCACGGCTTGAAAGACCCTGACCGTGCAATCAAATCCGCAACCCAGCCAAAGGTTTTAGAGCCAGATATGAAGAAGATAATAAAAGCAATCGGGCTATGAAAAAGAAAAAACAGAAAAAAATTGTTTATAAAACAAAAGATAAATCCGAACTAATTCGTGAAGAATTGGGTGTGTCATATATCGTTGAAAAAGATTTGCCTTCGGTGGATATAAAAAAATACGAACATCCGAAAACTACGATTTTCAATGATATTGATTTGAATAATTGGAAAGATTACGGCGACATTATTACCGATAGTTTATGGCTTTTGGGTGCTCGTGATAAAAGCGGTGCGCATAGCGGTGAATATCACGGCAATTTTGTTCCTCAAATTCCGCATCAAGCGATATTAAGATATACAAAAAAAAGAGAAATTGTTTTAGATACTTTTTTAGGTAGTGGCACAACTTTAATTGAATGCAAACAATTGGGCCGACACGGAATTGGTATGGAATTATTGCCAAACATGGTAAAAAGAGCAAAAGAACTTATATCACAAGAGCAAAATCCTTTCAAGGTAAAAACAGATATAATTGAAGGGGATAATACTGCCCAAGAAACAATTGAAAAAGTAAAAAAAACATTGAGACAAAATTACAATGCTGAAAAAGTTCAACTCATTATAATGCATCCGCCGTATCATGATATAATTAAATTTAGCGATAATCCGAACGATTTATGTAATACAAAAACAACGGAAGAATTTTTGGATAAATTTTCACAAGTCGTTAAAAACACCTATCCTCTTCTTGATGAAAAAAGATACTTGGTGCTTGTTATGGGAGATAAATATAGTCAGAGTGAATGGGTGCCTTTGAGTTTTTACACAATGCAAAAAGTTTTAGAAAACGGATATAAACTTAAAAGTATTGTGATAAAAAACATCTCCGGCAACCGTGCAAAAAGAAATGCAGAACAACTTTGGCGACGGCGTGCCCTGGGCGGCGGATTTTATATTTTTAAGCACGAATACATAATGTTTTTCCAGAAGAAGGCAATATGATAAACAATGAAGGTAAAAAAAGTTTCTAAGTACAAATGTGTTTTAATTTTAAAAAATGTCTAATAATTTTTGTCTACAGAAAATAGAAGTTAAAAAACTTAATTATAAATATAAACATTATCTAATGCGGGAATATATTGACGGAGATTGGTCTTATTATTTAAGTAACCCCGATAATTTTATTGAAGGTATTTTCTATCATCAAGCCAACTCGTTAAAGGATAAACAGAGTGTCTTAAAAAGTGGATTTAATGATACAAAAATAGACAAATCTAATTGCGGGGCAGGTAGAGGATTATATTTGGGTAGGGACAAAAATGCGATTATAAATTTCTATAGTCCTGATTTCAATAATCCCCAAAACTTTACAATTAAAATTACTGGAAATTTTAATTTTCTTGATTTAGTTGAGGAGAAATCTTTTCAAAAGTTTTTTCTGAAAAATAAAAACAACATAGAAAACAGTGTGTGTGCTTTAGAGTATGACGGGATTAGATATTATGATCCAGAAGCCACCGGCGAAGAATTTATATTATTTAACATTAAAAAAGCAAAACTATGGAATACATAAAATCAAAATTATCTGATGATCTGGCAAGAAAGATTTTAGGAAGCAAGGAAAATGCTCTTGCTTATTTGTTGCGTTTGAATAAGGAAAAATCTGTTAGCGGTTTGAATTTCAAGACGCTTAATCGAGGAAAAAACAAAGGTTTGTCTGTGCCGGATATTGGTTCTAATAATATCTGGAAAATAGTTGTTGATAACTGGGATTATGAATTAAGCAAAAAAATCATCAGGGGTTTATTTAAAGAAACGGAGAAATATAAAAACGGCAAGGAGGCAAACGCCGTAATGGATTTTCTAGTAAAAGAGTGGGAGACATTGAATATGGGGAAAATTGAATGGCCGTTTTCTCAAGGTGATTTTGACGGTTTTGTTCAAAGAATAAATTCGGAAAAATCCACAGGATTGGTAAAAGACGAAAAAGTAAAAATTGCAGCGGTGAAATATCGGAGAATAAAAGAGATAAACACCGTCAGAAATGATTTTATTGAAACGTTAATTTTTGAAAAAAACCAAAACATATTGCCAACCCTTAGTCATAGAAAGGGTGTTGATTTTTTTATTGATGGAATTTCTTTTGACCAAAAAGTTGCGAAGAGCCCAACAAACCAATTCAAAAATCATTTTAAGGATAAGTGGCGTGAAGAAGCAATAAAGAATCCTTCTCTTGTGGCAAAATATCTTTACCAATATCAAGATGAAGGAAGATTCGGAGCAGATCCCAGATTGCTCGTAGTTTATATAGATGAAGATGTATCAATACAGAAAATCAGAGAAATAATTAACAATGCAAATTTGAACAAACCAATTGAGATTAATTTTCCCTTTAAGCACAAAATTCAAGGTGAAAAAAATTATAAAGTCCCTTGTTTTGTAGTATTACTTCATAAATAATAGAAATAAAATAGTACATTACAAGTATTTCAATTATGAAAATTAAAAGTGAAAATCAGAATAAAATCTATAAACCAAAAAAATATTCCAAATGTTTTCATGAAAAAACAAAAATTGATTACTTGCCAGAACAAGAAAAAATAATTGAAATTAGAGAGAATGCGACTATTTACAATTGCAAATGTCTTGATTGGTTGAAGAGAGATAGCGGAACCAAAGTTCATCTGACTTTTTTGGACCCACCATTCAATCAAGGTAAAGAATATAAATTTTTTGATGACTCTTTACCTGATAGCGAATATTGGGATTTTATGACGGAAGTATTATCAAATACATACAACAAAACTGTTGACGGCGGCGCAGTTTATTTTATGCAGCGGGAAAAAAATGCGGAATTTGTATTGCATTGTCTTTGTAAAACTGGATGGACATTGCATAATCTGATTGTCTGGAAAAAGAAAACTTCTGCCGTTCCGTGTTGCAATAAATTTAGCAAACAATATCAAATTATTGCTTTTGCTACCAAAGGCAAAAAGCCGAGGTTCTTTAATCGTTTGAGAATTTCTCCGCCGCTTCCATCGGGATATAAATACGAACGAGAAAATGGTTTATATGTTACTGATGTGTTGGATGATATAAGAGAATTAACTTCTGGATATTTTGCAGGTGATGAGGCGATTAAAAAGACCGACGGCACAAGGTTTCATAAACAACAATCTCCCATGGCGTTATTATTACGAATTATACTATCTTCAACGAATGTGGATGATGTTGTTTTGGACCCTTTTGCCGGGACGGGGACCACATTAGTTGTTGCTTCTCAATTAAATAGAAAGGCAATTGGTATAGAGGTAGATCCAGAAAATGTAAAATGTATTGAAAATAGATTAAGAAAAATAAAAAGAAGTGACGACATTGAAAAATATTATAAGGACTATAAATGTACTGAAAATTTAGATAAAATCTGGGGAACAGAAACTGAAACAGAACAAGGAAGAGAATCATTTAATACTAAATTTCAACAAATAGCATTGTTTAAATAATTTATGAACTCAATTTATCATTTTTTTAAGAATTTATGCGATAACAGGGAATCTTTTGTAAAAATCAAAAAATTAGGAAATTTCCCTTTTGATAAAAAAATGCTTTCTTGTAGGAATGATGGCGTATTCCCGGATATGGCTATAAGATTAAATTCAGACAAATCTCTTTTCACGGGCGGTGAATTGATTGAATTAAAAGATTCGGATTCATATACAGTGTCTTCCTTTAATTCAACAATTCCCACAGGTAAAAAAGAAATCGCGAAAATTGTTACAAGCGAAAATAGCATCATAAAACAACAAATGGAAAATGCGGGTAATAATATTTTATCATTACCGACAAGAGATGTATTTTATCTTATTAGAGGGAAACATAACGGAAAAATTAAGGTATGTTTAGTCCATGGAAGTTTTTTTGAAACACTAAAAATTGATGAACTAATTCAACAATCTTTTGGGCAGGTTTTGGAAGAAAGGTTAAAAGAAATCGACGAGCAAATTTCTGACGAGTGGAAAAAGAAATTACTTTCAATTTTTTCACAACAAGAAAATTTTAGCAGAGTAAGAAATGTTGATAAAGCATCTGTAAAACTACGTTTTCGTATTATGACAGAAGTTAAAGTGGAAGGGAATATCTTAAATAGTAAAAAATATCCTGAAATCGGAGATAACACACTAAATTTTCTACTGCCTTTGCATGACAATGCGGACGAAATGGAGTATATGAAAAAACTAAAAATAGTTTTTGACCGTGATTTTCAAACAATTAAGAATTTCAAAATCAAACATTTACTAAACGGGTATTTTAAAGTATTCCAAACTGATATTTAGTTGGTATAAAAATGAAAAAATAAAAAAAGTACTTGACAAAACTGTTTTGTTTTGTTATAATATGTATAACAAAGGAGGTTGAATATGTCTACTTGCACAGTTAAAACTGATAGCAAAGAAAGAATCGTTGGCGTAAGGGTCCCTGGGGTGCTTTATAATTATCTTAACGATGTTGCTCACAGACAATACAAAAGTATTTCTGAGATAGTAAGAGAATCTATTGTTGAAAGAATAGAAGATGAATTTACTATTAAAGAATGGGCAATGATTGAAGAAGCATTAACAGAGTCATATAAGGAAAGAGGAACTAATTGGAGAAAAGTGAAATATGCTAAAATTTGAAGTTCGTCTACACAAAAAAGCAAGTAAATACTACAAAAAATGTGTAGAGAAGACAAGGAAGGCATTGTCAGAGGATTTCACACTATTAGAAGAGAATCCCTTTTACTATCCTGGGAAGATAAAACAATTGAAAGGGCATACTGGTTTATACAGGATTGAAAATGCCTGGTTGAGATCTGTTTATTGGATAGAACCTAAGGAAAGAATAATTCATATTATACTAATTCTTCCACGTGGGGATATTTACAAAAAAATCTAAAAAGTAATAGATAATAATGGATATCATTGTGGATATGTCCATGAATGTGAATCTGCTCCCGAAGAGTGTCCTGCATGTGCTCATCCGATGGCGTATTACGAACTTTTGTGTGAGAATTATTGAGGGCGTAGAGTGTAACTATGAAAAAAATAAAAATTAAGATTCCGGCGACGACGGCGAACTTCGGCAGCGGGTTTGATGTGCTCGGTGCATCGTTAAAATTATACAACGAGATAGAAGTGTCAGAATTCAGAATTAAGAATTCAGAATTAAAAATTGAGATTGTAGGAGAGGGGGTGGAAACGCTTCCGAGAGACGGAAAAAATATCGTTTGGCAGACAATGAAAAAGGTTTTTAATACTTTACACTTTACACCTTACACTTTACACATGCAGTTAATAAATAACATTCCTTTGGCAAGAGGACTCGGAAGCTCCGCTGCTGCCCGTCTGGGTGGGATAGTTGCTGCTAATGAAATTTGTGGTGGAAAACTTTCGGGAGATGAAATTATTCAGATTGTTTCACAACTTGAAGGTCATCCGGATAATGTCGTGCCTTCGTTTTTTGGTGGGTTGTGCATTTGCAATTTTGACGGAAAAAATGTAAAATACACGAAAATAAACATTCCATCGGAATTAAAAGCTGTTTTGTGTATTCCGGATTTTGAATTATCAACGAGTAAGGCAAGAGATATTTTGCCGAAGATGGTTTCGCACAAAGATGCAGTTTTCAATTCAAGTAGGGTTGCGCTTTTTGTATCGGCAATTATTCAGAAAAAATACGATTTGCTTTCAATTGCGATGGACGACAAACTCCATCAGCCATATAGAAAAAAACTTATTCCCGGTATGGATGATGTTTTTAACTCTGCAAAAAAATCCGGTGCATATGGTGTTTGTATTTCGGGAAGCGGTCCAACAATTTTAGCTGTCAGCGGTCAGCGGTCAGCAACGAAGATCGGTCAATCGATGCAGAAAGCATTTTACAAACACAACATAAAATCAAAGTATATCGTCTGCGATTTTGATAACGAAGGGATAAGAGTTGCTTGGAGGCAAGAGTGAAGTTACTTTCAATCAATGATAAAAAATTTAAAACGGTAATTGAAAAAAATACTTTCTATTTTTATAATCCTGTTTTTCAGGAAAAGTATGAAAGTTATATTAATTCTCTCACTGAGACATTGCTTGTTCTAAAAAATCAACTTGAAACCGAAGGAATAAAAAAAGAAATTTTTGAAAGATTGCTTGAAAACAAATCTAACGGATTGAGATGTTTACTTGCTTTAACAGGTTTTTCAAATGAAAACTTAAAAAGATTGATTACAATCAGTAGAGTTATTAAAAATCCGGAGTTATCGAAATTAGTTTATAGGGAAAGGTGGATTGAAGAAGAAAAACTCACCGAGATTAAAGAATGGTCGGACACAAAAATTACAAAATTAGTCGCTGAAAATTCCTATTTTAGAAAAGGAATAGTTAATATATTTTTTGAAGGTTCTACCATTCCTTTCCTTGCCGATACACTTCCGTTATTTGAACTTAAAAAATTAAGTATATCAAAATTAAAATTTGATATTCCCGCAATGATTGATACTCTTGTAAGGTATAAAGAAAAGGGTTCATATTCCGGTAAAGCGGAAAATAATCCGGAATTTTTGTTGGAAAATATTCTAAAAGATTTAAATTTAACTTTTGAAAAAGGCGATTTGACAGAACTACTGAAAAATGAAAAAGTCGCAAAGCGTACAATGGATTTTATCATTCCGAATAAGAAAAAACCTAAAATTATTATTGAAAGTTCATTTCTTGTTACCACATCTTCAGGTCAAGGAGATAAATCTAAAACCGAAGGGAATATTAATGGTTTGATAAAGAAATATTATCCGAAAGCAAAATTTATTGGTTTTGTTGACGGAATTGGTTGGTATGTACGAAAAGGCGATTTACAGAGGATGGTCTCTGCATATGACGAAGTTTTTACGTTTCATAAATCCGAATTAGAACGATTCCAAAATTTTTTGCTTAAAGCATTCAATTTATAAAAATGATAAAAAAATATTTAAATCATATTGTTCAAGGCGATTGTTTGGAATTATTAAAAACTATTCCTGACAATAGTATTGATATGACATTTGCTGATCCTCCTTTTAATTTGAAAAAAAAATACAATGGTTATAGGGATAGTTTAGAGTTTCAGGAATATCTAAATTGGTGTGAACAATGGGTCTCTGAAATGGTCAGGATTACTAAATCAACAGGGTCAATATTTATACATAATATACCCAAATGGTTGACTTACTATTCTGTGTACTTAAATAAAATTGCGGACTTCAAACATTGGATTTGCTGGAACGCATCTACTGCACCTATGGGAAAGACATTACAACCGGCACATTATGGGATTTTATTTTATGCAAAAGAAAAAAGTAAGTTAAAATTTTATGAAATAAGATGTCCACATAAAAGAGAAAGAAAAAGTAGTTATTTGATGAAAGATTATGGTGGAAAAAAATCTCTTTTACATCCGTTTGGTCCTTTAGTGTCTGATGTGTGGTCTGATATTTACAGAATAAAACATAATAAATTTAGAGATGAACATCCTTGTCAATTGCCTCTTCATTTGTTGGAGCGTATTGTTTTGATGTCAACGGATGAAGACGATATAGTTTTAGATCCATTTGCTGGGACTGGAACAACTGCGATTGCATCAAAAAGATTGGGTAGGAATTATGTAGGATTTGAATTGGATAATAACTATGTTGAAATTGCTAAAAACAAATTATTAAAAGAAAAATCAAATTCGAAATTAGGCAAGATATGGGCAAGTATTTATTTAGGGAAGGTTGCTACATTGAGAGATAAAGATTGGGAACATTTGAAAGAGTATTTTTATATACCCGAGGATATTACACAGATAGATTTTACCCCGATATTTCTTAAAGAGAATTTAAAAATTATGACACCATTAAGGGATTACATAAATAATAATGTTGAAAAAATCACAAATAAAGATTTGTTTGATTTTAATTTTAATTAGGATTTTGACTTTTCCTAATATCCCAATCTCCTAATTTCCAAATCTCTGGTTTAAATATGGATAATCTTGTCGTAATGAAATTTGGTGGGTCGTCGGTGGCAACATCAGAAAAAATAAAAAATGTTGCCGCACGGGTAGTACAAAAAGCCCGCCACAGACGAGTTGTCGTTGTTGTATCTGCCCCGGGCGATATGACAGATGACTTAATAGAAAGGGCCAGAAGTATTACGGAGATGCCTGACCCGAGAGAGATGGATATGCTTCTTGCGACCGGCGAAATGCAATCAATAGCGCTTCTTACGATGGCGATAAAATCAAATGGCTTTGATGCAATTTCTTTAACAGGTCCTCAAGCGGGAATTTATTCCGATAGCGTTCACACAAAAGCAAAAATTAAAAAAATAAAGCCAAAAAAAATTATAGACGAATTGAAAAAAAATAAAATTGTTATAGTTGCCGGCTTTCAGGGAATAAATCCTAACGATGATATAACAACGCTCGGAAGAGGCGGTAGCGACTTAACTGCTGTTGCTCTCGCGGCAGCGCTTAAAGCGACAGAGTGCGAGATTTATACCGATGTAAAGGGTGTTTATACTGCCGACCCGCGTGTCGTAACAGATGCCAAAAAACTTGATATGCTTTCATATGATGAAATGTTAGAACTTGCAGGAGTAGGAAGTCAGGTGATGATGTCTCGCTCTATTGAAGTAGCAAAAAAATACAATGTTGTAATAAATGTCCGATCCAGTTTTTCGCAAGAAAAAGGCACACTTATTATGAAGGAGGTTGCCAAAATGGAGAATGTTGTTGTGTCAGGTGTGGCGTTTGATAAAAACGAATCAAAACTTTCAATTACGGATGTTCCGGATAAGCCGGGAATTGCTGCAAAAATTTTCGGCGCACTTGCAAAGAAAAATATAAATGTTGATATGATAATTCAGTCGGCTGCCAGTGAAAAATACAACGATATTTCATTTACCGTCTCAAAAAACGACCTTAAAGTTGCCGTTTCGTTATTGTCAAATATTTCCAGAAAATTAGGTGGTGGCACGATTATTTTTGACGAAAATGTTGCCAAGGTTTCAATAGTGGGAATTGGAATGCGTAGCCATCCCGGCGTAGCAGCGAAAATGTTCAAAATACTTGCTGATAACGGAATAAACATACAGATGATATCTACTTCCGAGATAAAAATTTCTTGCGTTATATCAAACAGAGATACCGATAAAGCGGTAAGAGTTTTGCATAGTGGTTTCGGACTCATGTAGTGTCTCGTTTGTCGTTATGGGGGGTTGGTTATGTTATCAACAAGCAAGAAGCGAAAAGCAAGAAGCATTAAGGCAGTTAGAAGTACGAAGTTAGAAGTTGGAAGTAAAAAGTTTGTCTCTTACATTACATCTTACACATTACACCTTACACTGTTATTTTACACTTTGCACTTTACACTTTTTTGCCTGCTCAATCAGGCGACTACAAATCTTTACGCCGCTGACGACATCAAAGCGAAACTGAACGATGCCGGTGGTACGAGCAGGTTTTGCATCCAAAATTCGGTTCCCAACAATGTTGTCACGATTGACTCTAATGGCAACACTGTTATCATGGGTTCAACAACAATTCAATATACGGGTAATAATTATGCGCTTGTAGTAAGTTCAGGGGTGTTATTATCAACAGCAGCGGGCAATGTTGGTATCGGGCTGATAAATCCTGCATATAAATTGGATGTAAATGGAGATATAAATTTGACTGGGCAGTTAAGACAGGGTGGTATTCCTGCAACATTCAGTAAATGGTCTGATACAGCAACAGGCATATCATATGATAAAGGCACCGTCAGGATAAGCACGGCTACTGCTGGACTGAGTGTGTTGGTAGTAAGCAGTGGCACATTATCAGGGCAAGAATTGTTTGTAGTAAAAAAAGAAGGCAATGTCGGTATTGGGACGACGAATCCGCAGACGAAATTTGATGTGTATGGTGGTTCAATTTGTTTTGGTAATGCAGGGCGTGCTATACTTGATGACGCACCAACACTGTACCGAACAATGTTTTCATCAAATGTATATATTGTTGGCTATTCATCTGCGGCGAGATATTACGGTGATGGTTCTGGATTAACCAATATTACAGGGTCAGCGAATGCGGATAAATTAGATGGGTTAGATTCCCTAGATTTTGTTCGCAGGACAGGTAATGTGAATGAAGAGGTTACAGGGTCAAAGACATTTAGTAGTTCTGTAACAGTTACTGCATCAGGATTTTCCGTTGGTGGGTCAACTTTGGTTGTTGTAAATGGCAATGTTGGCATCGGGACGACGAATCCAAACAATACACTGCAAGTTGCTAATCTCATTAATTTTGACAATATAAGTAGTGGAACATTTGTTGGTTATCAGGCGGGTTTAAACAATACTGCGGTACTAAATACCTTTGTTGGCTATCAGGCGGGATACAATATTGCTGATGCTGATGCTAGCCGCAATACCTTTTTGGGATATCGTGCTGGGTATACAAACAGTGTCGGTTACGCCAACTCACTTGTTGGCACTCAGGCGGGCGAAAGGAACACTGGTGTCTACAATTCCTTTTTTGGCTATCAGGCGGGACAACTTGGCGCCACTGGTAGTTACAACACCTTCTTGGGCAACCGGGCTGGTTACAATAGCACGGCGGATGGCAACACCTTTTTGGGTGTTTCTGCGGGACATTCAAACACCACTGGTAACTACAACATCTTCATAGGCAATCGGGCAGGCAATTTTACTCAAATTGGCAGTCAAAATACACTGGTAGGTAGTTATGCAGGTTATGGTAGTAACGGTTTTTCATTTTCCAGTTCTACTATCGTGGGTTATGCAGCAGGTAGTGGTCTCACAACAGGTAGTGACAATATATTATTAGGTTGGCAGTCAGGATACACTCTTACAACAGGCGGAAGAAACATAATTATTGGTTATGGTGTTGACGCACCTGCACCAGATTCTTCTAATCGTCTTAATATCGGCAATGCAATTTACGGTGATTTAATATCCGGCAATGTCGGTATTGGGACGACGAATCCGCAGACGAAATTTGATGTGTATGGTGGTTCAATTTGTTTTGGTAATGCAGGGCGTGCTATACTTGATGACGCACCAACACTGTACCGAACAATGTTTTCATCAAATG